>CAZJKW010000008.1:0-35369 GCA_964546835.1 uncultured Fimbriimonadales bacterium | reverse complement strand
AATCCATTGCACAAGAACTTGAGAAATACGCAAATCGCAAAAAACAGTTTGAATCCTAATCAGTCACTTTTTGACTCATCGGACTTTTTTTGTCTTCGTGCTTTTCGTTTCTCCATGTCATCATAAAACACGCGATTTGCCCACAGTCCTATCCACATCAAAATAAATAAGGGACCAAAAAGCATCGAAATGCATCCAAGTTGACTTACTGCTCGTTCTGCCGCTGTTGTCGCGAGTGCTTCGCCACGAAATCCTCCCATAATGTCAATAACTTGGGCGCCCACCTCCAAAACTGTCAAAGAAAACGCAATGAGTGCAATCGGCAAAATGGTCAATACGGTCGTTTCCAATATCTCCGCTTCTGCGATCTTACGGAAAAACCATGCGAGCAAAAGGATTCGATAACTTGAGACAAGAAATAGAGCCAACATGTTGTAAGAAGAGGCCGTTTGCAAATCGGTCATTCGTTCAATAGGTATTGCATAAACTAAAGCCGGCGGGGCGCAGCAAGTTACAAATGCAATGTAATCAAAATTACGCAGTCCAAGTTTGAACGGTAGGCTCAAAATCCATATCAGGGTTCCCAAAAGAAAAACATAGACAACAGAACCGATTCCGGATTGAATGATAACTCCCAAGTCGCGTGGGTCATCCCACCACCTTCCATATCCGATTATCCACGTTAGCGGTATACCCACCAAACAAATGTAAATTGAAGAATCAACCAATTCATCGCGCGTTCCGCGAAAAGTTGAAAACCTCCAAATCGTTCGCAATGCTTTTTTTATTTCATGCATGTTTCAATCTTTGCCTTGTGCATTGATTCAGAATCGCTTTCCGCTTGCTTGAGTTTTCGCGGCTGTAAAGTGTGGCTGCCAAATTCATGAAACCACTCTCCAATTCTTTTGCAGACATGCCACGTGGCCTAAACGTGACGTCAAACAGTGTGCATTTATCCCAAATGTTTTCAAACAGCATTCTTCTTTCATGCTTCAGTTTGTGATAAAGCTGTGTTCCCGGAAATGGAGTCAAAATTGTAATTTGCACTTCTGATAGTCCAGAATCCAATGCAAATTCGGCTGTTGAATCAAACACAGATGGCAAGTCGCTGTCAAATCCAAAAATGAAGCAACCGTTGACAGAAATTCCCTTTTCTTGTATTTTTGAAATTGATTCAAAATACTGACTTCTGCGTTTTCGCTTCCAACTCTTTGTGTCGGTTTCATCTAATGCACCTGGGTCAATGCTCTCAAGTCCTACCAAAATTTGTGCACAGCCCGAACTGGCTAATTCAGTTAGTAACTCTTCATCATCTGCGATGCTGATGTCCGATTCTGTAAACCACTTAACTTTCTTTCTCTTTAGGACCTTAATCATCTCTTTTGCCCATTTCTTGTTAACAAAAGTGTTGTCGTCAGCCAACTCAATAAACGGTTTTGGCCAAATTGCATCGATCGCTTCTAACTCCTGTTCTATTAACTCGATTGGTTTTGTTTTGTAGTGACTGATTAATCGAGAAGCACCGCAAAAAGTGCAGTTTAGTGGACAACCCCTGGTGGTCTGCAACGTGATTCGGTTGTATCTGGAAGGGTTGAGCAAATCATATCGGGGAATAGACCACGGTGCAAAATGATGTAGCCGTTCAGCGCGATACTCTTTTTTTAATCGGTTCACCAAATAATCGGAACAAACTTCTTGCCAAACCGGTTCGCCCTCTCCAACAATCACGCTATCAGAATGGAGTCTTGCTTCTTCCGGAACGGCCGAAGCGTGAAGTCCACCTATGACGACGGTTCGGCCCCGTTTCATTAATTCGTCTGCCAATAAATATGCATCGTTGATTCGAGCAGTCAATGAAGAAATGGCTACCAAATCGCATGATTTTTCGTAAACATCGTCAAAAGTAGAATCCGTCAAGTGGTCAATTTCAACGTATGCCAATTCCCAATCGGGTGGGGTTAATCCGGCAAGGGTTAAGCACCCCAAACTGGGAAGCGAAGCTATTACTTTTCCTCTATTAATGAATCCCGGCAATGTCATTCCGAGCGAAAGTAGGTCCGGGTTCTGAATTCGAACTCCACTCATTGCAACAAAACAAACGTGCTTTTTTCGAGAATGACTCTGATTCAATCTTTAAGGAGTTTACTCCTGCGCTCCAAGATGGCTTCAATTGGCCTATCTAACGCTAACATCCAACCATGCAATTTCCCAGTAAAAATACGGGTTTTCAAAAATTATCCTTTACAAATGGCTCTGTCGTGTACATATAAGTGTAAACGCAATCAGGAGCGGTGAGTCCCCTTCCAGTCTATGTCTATGTTGTGTTCCATGAGGATTTCTGAAAGTTGACCTACATGCCCCTGAATGTGTCTCAAGTTAACCAGTTGGTGTTCCAACTTGGGAATTGGATACCAGTCGAATCCTGAATCAGGCGAATCCAAGTTGATTCGGTCAACGCAAGAGTCCACCATGCCATTGCAAATGGACCAATACTCAAGGATTTCCTGCTTTAGATATGGTTTCGGTCCGGTTCCCGGCTCCCACGGTTCTTGCCAAAGGTTCGCATTGTCGTCACGATGTTTTTCCCAACGTGAAAACGATGCTTCGTCAATCTGTAAATAGAGGTGTGTGTAAAACAATGTATGAAAAACAATTCGCCAAAAAGCACGAGGATGGTCGCGCTCTGTCCAAAGTTCATCTGGGCATTTTTCAATGCACTCTTTCAGCATGGTCAATGAAGCGTGATACTGTTTTTTGAGCGCTGTTTTGAGTTCCACTTAAAGAATCTTACTCAGGTTCTTTGCGATTTCTAAGTAAAGCGGAATTCCAATAATCAAGTTGAACGGAAAAGTAACCGCCAAAGCACCGGTTAAATAAAGACTCGGTTTGGCTTCCGGCAAAGCGATCCGTACGGCAGCAGGAGCGGCAATATAAGAAGCGCTTGCAGCCATTGCTCCAAGAACACCGGCTCCACCTGCTGAAAGGCCGGCAAGTTCGCCGGCAATAACGCCAAGCGTGCCATGTAACAACGGAATTAAAGTTCCGAAAAGGAGAAGAAACCATGCATGATTTTTGAGATCACTTGCCTTAGCACCGGCAACAAGTCCCATTTCCAAAAGAAATATCGTCAGCGCGCCTTTGAAAAGGTCGCCAAAAAGAGGTTCCACTTGGTGCATTCGCTCAGGCCCTGCAACAAGTCCGATTAACAATCCGCCGACGAGCAAAAAAATTGCCCGCCCCGTAACCAATTCGTGAATCAATGGACCAAGCGGTTGCTTTTTTTCCTTTTTCATGACTAAAGCCAGCGCAACCAAAATCGCGGGGACTTCTAAGACGGCAACTAATGCGGGCAGAAAGCCCTCAGGTTGCAGGCCTTGTGCTTGGGCAAAGGAAATCGAAGCAATGAATGTCACAGCGGAAACCGAACCGTAGTGTGCCGCCATCGCAGAAGCATCGGGTCTACCCAATTTCCCGAATCGCCTACAAACAAAATACGCGATAGAGGGAGTTGCGAGACTAATGCAAAGTGTCGCGATGATCGGCCCGATTAATTCAGAGATGTGAGATTCTGCTAAAGCAACGCCGCCTTTCAATCCGACGGCAAAAAGCAGATAAATTGATAAGGAGGTGTATAAACCATCAGGAAGTTTCAAATCACTTTTGACCAAAACGGCAATAAAGCCCAATACAAATGCAAGGACCATGGGAGATAACAGATTGGATGCCAAGAGTTCAGTTGTCATGGTTTGCTTAGGTTCTCGCTCAAACGATACTCGACAATTTCTCGAAGCAGGGATTCCGGTATCGGATCTTTGGGCGAAAACTGGATTGCAGCTTTGCTGGTTCGAAAGTTTTGCAATTTAGATTGGAATTTTTGAACTGTATGGCCGTTTAAAGGAAACAAGGAACAGTGATTCTTGAAAGCTGCAAACCCAACCAAAGGACCATGGAATTTGAAAGTCGGAATCTGATAACTGATGACTTCTTCCGCATCCGGAACTATATCCAAAATTGTTTTTCGGATTCTTTGAAGACATTTTTTCGCCTCTTCGTTTGGAATGGCGGCAAAATACTCTTCCACAGACTGAAATCCGATTTTGGTCATTGGGTTTCTATTGCATCATACTGACATCAACATGCAGGATTCTTTTACTAAGTCCGAATTGAACCGGTACAGCCGGCATTTGATTATGCCGGAAGTGGGATTAGAAGGGCAATTGAAGCTGAAATCTTCAAAAGTACTGGTTGTGGGCGCAGGTGGTCTTGGCTCGCCGGCGTTGCTGTATCTGGCAGCAGCTGGTGTTGGGGTAATAGGGATTGTAGATTTTGATGACGTGGATGATTCCAATTTGCATCGGCAAATTATTCACGGACATTCAGATATTGGCAAAAGTAAACTGGATTCTGCAATTGAAAAACTGAAAGAAATCAACCCTTATGTTGAACTTAAAAAATTTGAAACAAAAATAACGAGTGAAAACGCTTTGCAAATCATTCAGCGTTTTGATTTAGTTGTTGACGGAACGGATAATTTTCCGACTCGATACTTAATCAACGATGCTTGCGTTTTGTTGGAAAAGCCGAATGTTTATGGGTCAATTTTCAAATTCGATGGACAGGTGACGGTTTTCGCGCAAAAAGAGGGCCCATGCTATCGCTGTTTGTATCCGGAACCACCACCACCGGGAACTGTTCCGAATTGTGCAGAAGGCGGCGTATTGGGCATCTTGCCCGGTGTCATCGGTTGTTTGCAAGCGACCGAAGCCGTAAAAATCATTCTTGGAATTGGTGATAGTTTGGTTGGAAGATTGGTTTTGTATGATGCCCTTTCAATGCAATTCAGAGAACTGAAAATTAAGCGAGACCCGGATTGTCCGATTTGTGGTGACCATCCGACCATCAGGGAATTGGTGGATTACGAATCGTTCTGCGGAATCAAAAAGCGCTTTGAGAAGGAAGTCAGTGCAAAGGAACTGGAGGCGAAATTAAAAACAAACTCTGACTTTGTATTGATTGATGTTCGAGAACCGGAGGAGTATGAGTTGGATCGAATTGAAGGATCCATCTTAATTCCTTTGGGAAGTTTGCAATCAAGAATGAACGAAATTGATTCAAAAAAGGAAATTGTTGTTCATTGTCGTTCAGGTGCAAGAAGTTCGGATGCCTGTTATCTATTGCAATCGGCAGGGTATCAAAACGTTTCAAATCTGAAAGGTGGAATTCTGGAATGGAATAAGCGGAATGAAATTTAGCCGCCTGCGACTGAGCCAACAATCATAAACGGTTCTTTTCCGGATGCGATTTCATCGGGTAATTCTGCGTCGGGTGACTGAAACGAGATGTCCTCCGAGCATGCAAAAAATCTAAGAAAAGCGCGGCGCTTCAGCGTTCCATGTTCGCGAATGGTTCCACTTAGCATTGGATATTTGTTTTCGACTGCATCTAGAATCCTCGAAATTGTCACCGGTGCAGAAACCTCGACTTCAATGTCTGCACCGGTTTTTGCAAGTGTTCGCAAATGATAAGGAATCAGAACACGAATCATTTGAGTGTTTGAACTTCGACAGAAAGGACGCTCGGAAAATGTTCGCCAATTGCATTCCAATTGTCGCCGCCGTCAGGAGAACAGTAGACTTGTCCGCCGGTTGTTCCGAAATAGATTCCGCATTCGTCCATTGAATCTACGCACATCGCTTCTCGAAGAACATTGACATAGCAATCTTTTTGCGGAAGCCCATTGGTGAGTGCTTCCCATTCATTACCGCCGGTTCTACTTCGATAAACTCGAAGTTTGCCATCAGGAACGTAATGGAGAGAATCACTTTTGATAGGCACGACATAAATGGTTTCCGGTTCGTGTGCGTGAACGTCAATTGGAAACCCGAAATCGCTTGGCAAGTTTCCGCTAACTTTTTGCCATGAATCGCCGGCGTCATCGCTTCGCATGACATGCCAGTGCTTTTGCATGAATAGCGTGCTTGGTTTTGAAGGGTGCATCGCAAGACGATGTACACAGTGTCCAACTTCAGCATCAGGTACGGGCATAAAATCGGAGATCAAACCCTTGTTTATGGGTTTCCAGGTTTCGCCGCCATCATCCGATCGGAAACATCCAGCAGCAGAAATCGCAACGAACATTCGCTGTTTGTTTGAGGGGTCAATCATCAACGTATGGAGGCACAATCCGCCGGCTCCAGGATGCCATCCGTTTGCCGATGCGTGATTCCTAAGTCCGGGCATTTCGTTCCACGTTTTGCCCCCGTCAACCGTTTTGAAAATTGCCGCGTCTTCGACTCCGGCAAGGCAGACATCGGGGTCATCCGAGGATGGTTCTAAATGCCAAACTCGTTTGAATTCCCAGGGCTTGTCGCTTCCATCGAAGAACTTGTGCGTGCCGGGATCCCCGACATAAACAAACTTGTTGCTCTCACCACCCGGCATTCCCCAATCGGTCATCCGTTCCTCTTCCGTGCTTCCGGGGGTTATCCAGGTTTTGCCGCCATCATCGGACCTTTGCATGACCTGGCCAAACCAAGCATTGCTTTGTGAAGCATAAATCCGGTCGGGATTTGCGGGAGAACCTTTCATGTGGTACACCTCCCAGCCACCGAAGTGAGGGCCATCAATTTGCCAGTTCTTTCTCCCGGCATCGGACGTACAAACAAACGCACCTTTTTTGGTGCCAACAAGTACTCTAACTTTGCTCATGATTACTCCTTGCTGTATTGGTAGGTTTCTTTAGCGTACCAGGCAGGGAAAGTAAGATGTTGTAATGCATGAAGCAGATTTGATACTGGCTCAATTGAGTTCGGTTAGGAATGAACTCCGAGAAGCATTTGTTCGAATTGACGATTCTTTTATGGATTGGGCTCCAGCCGATGGCATGAGAACCGTGAAGGGTCAACTGGTTGAAATCATTTCTACAGAAAGCAATATTATCGAAAAAATAACCGGCAACCAAAACTTCGATTTTGCAAAAATTGAGAAAGAGATAAATCAAAACAATTCATGTAGAGATTTTGATGTTTTGTTAGCAAGTTCGAGACAAAAAACGATTAATCTCATTGAACAGAATCGAAATCAACTTGATCGAATTGTCCAAACAAGCAAAAACTTTTTGGTGTACTTGGAATTGGATGCGATTCCGATGGGTGAACTTTTCAGATACATCGCAAGGCACGAATCTTATCACTGCGGACAATTGGTGAGTTATTTGTGGGCAAGGGGAGACAACCCTTATGATTGGGAGACCCCGTGACTTTAGATAATTGCCAGGTTTTTTGCCCTTTAGTTGTCTATTGACTGAACTCTGGTACTTTATGAGGATGTCTGCTTATCGCGTGGTATTGCTGGGAGCATTGGTTGCTTGTTCAGCGTTTGCATTTGGAGTTCCTCAGTATCAAATCTATGATATCGGAGTTTTGTCCGGGCATGTTAATTCACAAGGATTTCGAATTTCACCCAATGGAATTGCAACCGGGCGCTCGTTACCATCTTCAGGAAGTTCGAACGCTTACACGTATACGACAGGTGGCGGGATTGTAGGCTTGCCGAATCTTGCGGGTCGGAATTTTGGCGTCGGTAACGGAATCAACAATGCAGGTGTTGTTGTTGGCACCGGTTCCACAACTGCTTTTGGATCAAGCCCATTACCGTTAATTTGGCAATCCGGAGTTGTATCTCAATTGGCACTTGCTGCCGGACAAACGATTGGCAGAGCAAATGACATTAACAATTCAGGTGTTGCGGTAGGTTCTAATAATGGAGGTTCGTTAGAACGGGGCGTTATTTATTCCGGTGGAAGTGCATCTGTTATTACAGCAACTGCGGCAAACGGTGAATTTTTCACGACTGCCTTTGGAATTAATGATGCGGGAATGGTTGCCGGAATAGGAATTGACCCAAACAATGCTGCAAGAAACGTGGGATTGGTGCATTTAATTTCAAGCGGTACGACGTTTGAAGTTGGAGCACTTGCCGGCATGAATGGAGCAATTGCATTTGATGTGAGTGAAGCAGGTCATGTTGTTGGTTCAAGCATGTTAAATCAAGGTTCAGGAATGCCATTTGTTTGGACTCAAGGCGGCGGCATGGTGGCGATTCCGTTGGCGGTTGGCACTTCGCAAGGCTCAGCCAGAGGAGTTAATTCAAACGGAAATGCAGTCGGAACCATGTCCAGTGCATTTGCCATTCCATTTTTGTACGATGGTTCCAACACTTATCGCGTTGGCGATTTGATTGTCAATCCCACCGGATGGGATTTGTTGACCAATACTTCGTCGTCTGCATTAGGAATTGCCGAAGATGGAACGATTGTAGGAACCGGCGTGTTTAACGGGGCGGTTCATGGATATGTTGCCGTACCTGTTCCGGAACCATCTAGTATTGTCTTCACATCTGTTGCAATTTTCGGATTTCTAAAGAGGCGAAAGAACAAAACTACTTAGCGCGGAACAGCCGTCTGTCAACATAAGTTTGTCCGTACATATCGGTTGTTCGAATGTCCAAACAGTGTGTTCCTGCTGTAACCGGTGGCAACGAGAATTTCCATAAATGTTTTGTATTCGTTGCATTTGGGAGTTTTAACCCGAGCGGTGGAGTTGGAGAGTTTTCAAGTTCTTTGATTTTCAGGATGTATGGATCTTTTCCTTCAAACTGAGTCATTTTTTCCCAAGTGCCGTTGTTTAGTTTTATTTCGACAATTGACTTTTCTGAACCAGCGAATACATTAACGATGACTTCTTGGGGATTTGATTCAGCCACAGAGATTTCTTCGGGAAGCCAAATTGACATTTGTTCATTTTCCGGTCTGCTCGCCGGCCGAAAAGTGATTTTGTATCTGTTGTTGTCAAATTCAGCAATTGAGTATCCATTTGGCCCGCCATCGCTCATCGTTGCGTGGGGAATTCCTCTCTCATCCGGTGCGCCTTGCCACCATGAGCCGCAAACGGTTACATGGTTTAAGTGGTGATGCGGAGTTTTTCCTTTCCATCCTTCTTTTTCGCCGAAGAAAATGTTAGCGTTGACATGCGTATGAGCAGAGATAGAAAATGTGTAAGGCCTATTTTCAATTAATGCAAATAGTTGCTCTTTGTTCGTCACGCTACTAAGCGGAATGTGCATACAAATAACCAACAATTTGTCTAAGGGTACTTCTTCAAGATTGTTTTTGATCCATTGCAACTGTTTTGCAGTTATCTCACCATGATAACCAACATTTTGAGTTCCATGATAAACGACATCATCTAAAACCATAAAATGTACGTTTGCGTAGTTAAACGAAAAATAAGTCGGTCCGAAATGTCTTTTGAAAGTTTCGGTTGACATTTCATCATCACGAACATCGTAATTCATGTCGTGATTTCCAACAGTGTTGTACCAAGGTATGCCAATTGTGCCTACGATACTGTTCAGACTGTCAAAGAGTGATAAGTCATCGAACATTTCATCGCCAAGACTGATACCAAATTTAGCATCAATCGCTTGTGCGTCTCTTGCTGCCTGTTCGATAACGTCATGGGCGATGTAATCCACTTCGGTTTGATTTCTTGGCTGCGGGTCACCGAAGAGAATTACTCTGAATTTTTTGTTTTCTTTTTGAGGTTGAAGCGGAAAATCAATCGAAGCAGGTAAATCGCCTGTCGGTTTAACTCCGGCATATCTCAAATTTGGAGAACCATTTGGAGAATGAACGTAATGGAATTGGGGCAGATTCGACTTGTTGACTGGAGTTTTCCAGCCAGACGGTTTGATGACAAAAATGACTGAATTTTCTTCCACCGGAAGTTGCCACTTACCTGTTGCGTCTGTTTTCGTAACTTCTCTTCCGTTTGAAACGCAGACATTTGGAATGCCAATTGAATTTTGATTTCTTTTGCCAGAACCATCCTTGTCATGAAAAACAAATCCTTCGGCAATTTTTGAATTATTTGATGTCCTTCTGAAGTTATTCCAACTGAGTCCGAACGCTTTTGCAATTGGACCTAATGAAGTGCAAACTGCCAAGATTCCTGTTTTTCTTAGAAACTCCCTTCGATTCATTTTCTTTCTTACCTGCCTGTTTTGTTGTTAGAATGGTGAAGAGCCGACTGATCTGGCGATTAATGACAATGCTATTGATGCCATTGCCATTAAGCCAGTTCCGCAACTGAAACCTGCCAATAGAACCGGTGCGTACGCTGTCCATTTTTCCTCGCCAAACCGTTTGGTCAAAATTTTTCGTCCGACGATGGCGCCTATTAGTTGCGGAATTGTTTCTGCAGGCCATGCTGAAATTCCTCCTGCAAGACCGTAAAAAGTGAGCATGGGTAATTTGAAAACTGAGAAGACTCCAGCAACGGAAAGACCAGCGATAGTTCCACCTGCGACGATGTTTGGTTTGATTGCTTGCATGCTTTGTGCAGTTTCGGCAGATTGTAAGTTGATTTGTTTCCAAACCGCTTCCGTTTGCGCATTGAATGGCCACATCGCTTGGGCAAATGGATATTGATTACCATCTAATTGAGAGCCCTTCCAGAAAAACGACCAAAACGTAAAACTGGCAATCAAAACGATTGGAAGCATAAAGAGTTCGGCTTTTATCAGACTCGTTAATTTTGTTCCGGTTAATTCAACTTCGCGAAATCTTTGGGCAGCCCAACCGAAATCATTGATTGGAATTGGGGCGTACCAAATGTCAACTCGTTTGTATCCCGTAGCAACAACCGACGCTTCTCTTAGATATGGAAATGAAACTCCTCGTCCTGTCAAGCCGGTCATTCTTGCTGAAATGTAGGAGTTGATTGGGCTCCAAACCAAACCAAAAAACGCAAGTAACCAAATCGGAAAATCGGGGACGAGCCAACGACATAAAAAAATGAGTAATAGGGACGAAATCAACCAAGCACCGAGTCCCCACCAAATTGGAAAATCTCCTCGACCCGGCGGTGGTGAAAGCCCAATCTTTGATGCTTGCATTTTTGAACGGTACTCGTGCAGATGTTTTACAACGAGACCGATTCCTAAAATTGCTACTGCAATGTTGACGCCAATGCCGATTGATAACCAAAAGTTCATTCCAGTTGTCAGTTTTGTTGAAAGAGCGCCGCCGCTTGAAAAATCTGGAAAAGCACCTGCATGAAAGAGAAATGGGTTCAATACAATTTGACAAAGAATTGAACCAATACAAGAACCGAGAACGATTTGCCAGGGAAGAACGAATCCGGTTAATACTAAAGCCAGATTGAAACTAATTCCAATTAGTGCCGCCGGCATCAAGTTTTCGACTGCTTTTGTGTAGTCAGCGAATGGAATTGGAAAGATTTCGAAGCTTTGACCAAAAACTGAGCCGCTGATGATGGGAATGGCTAAATAGAAGAACCCGAATGCGAGTCCCAAAACTGAACCGACGCTGAATACGTTCCATCGCCACGACTCGCTCTTGTTGCCTGCTTCGGCAAGTGCGGTGGCACCTGCAGATGCAACGGGAGCCATCGGAAATGGCAACCGTTCGACGTCGTTTGTCAATCGAAAAAGGGCATAACCCATTCCCATCCATCCGGCGCGAAGGCATGCTTCAACCAAAATTAAGAGGAGAATTGGAATTGCCCATTCAGGATGAAAGAAGGACCTCTGGGAAACGACTTCGGAAGCGGGGACAGCCCATGCCGGAACTTGGTTTGCGATGCCTTCAAATGATGGCGTTTGAATTGCATATGCGCGCCATATCAGTTCTCCAAAGGGTCCTCCCGACAACCCGCGTTCGGCGGCAAGAACCGAAGTCAAGCTTGCGGCTACATAGAAAAGGATATAGATTTCTTGTTTTCGTAACGGCTGAAAACTACGTCTGGCGATTTCTGCGAAGAGAACGATTGTTACCCATTCGGCGGCCTCACCGATTCCTTGACCCGCAACCAGCCCAAGAAATATGCCGCCGGGAAGCATGATAAAGGCAACAAAGAGTGCACCGATGAGGGTTCGTATAGTGAATCCCTCTTTGAATTCGGACTCGCCTTCAATTGCCTGATTTTCCGCCCGCGAACGCGCGCTCTCGAGTTCATCGAATTCAGGCATTGGATACATGGTTTCGCCGTAGCCCGAGTTTGCTCCTGCAACCTTTGGCAAGGTCGAACGGTAAACTCAAATCGCATGCGAATTCTTTTGGTTTTGTTGGCGATGTTGTCGTTTTCGCACTTACTTTGCCAAAAAACCCCCGTTACCATATCTGCCGACTTGTATCCGACCTTGCGGTTTGTAGAAGGACAGGAAGCGAGGTTTTTGCTTTATGATGATAGTGGTCAATTTAGTCGGTTGCGACTTGGTGTCGGCTTAGAAAATGGATGGTTCTTGCGAGTTTTCCAAAAATTTGGCAGAGTTGATGGCGAAGTTGATAAAACGACAATTGAGGAAGGGTTTATTGAAAATCCTGGAAGTTGGGCTGTTGGGAAAGTTTATTTGCCGTTTGGGAGTGGGAGAGTTATTCGAGAAAACGGTTATGGCGGAAGATTAGAATTTGACATTGAATTTCTAAATTTGCCTGTTCAAATTGGATATGTTGGAAACCCGTCCGGTGCTACGCAGGGAGGAACCATTAGAGTAGGCGAATCTGCAGGAATATCCGTCGCATTCGGTGAGTTTTTCGGAATTTCATCAACCAGTTTGACCCAAATACGCTTTCCTGAAGATTCTCCCGGACTTGGTCGAGGTTATAGGTTGCTATACGGTGCAGACGGCAAGCTGCAATTTGGAGATTGGACATTTGGCGGAGAATTAGTTTTTTGTCGTGATGGTCACGAATCACTTGACGCAGATGAGGATTTATTAAATGGATACTTAACCTATCAATCACCGACAGGTCCGTTGCTGCTATTGGAAACCACATTTTTATTAAAAGAAAACAAATCATTTTATAAGGCCTCAGCGGAGATTCCATTTAGCAAGAAACTTTTTGTGGTGCCAACGATTCGAAAATATGATGATTTGGGTTGGGCTTATTCGATTACGATTAAGGTGCGTTTGTGAAAAAGTTCGGATTATTTGCACTTTTGAGTGGATTAGTACTTGCGGCTGTTTATGTTTTTTCAAGGGAGAGATCAGCGTTGATTGCATCCGCTGCTTTATGCGGGATGGGCTATTTTGGAATGACTTTTAAGGGTCAAACCGTTCAGAAAAATGAAGTTCATGAAATTGAGACGTTAGATAATTCAAGTCGAATACGAATAAGGCCGATGACAAAATTGCGAGACGAGATTTTTGAAATCATGGATAGTTATTCTCATCATTTTGTTATCGAAGCAATGAAGTTGGATGTGAAAACCGAAGTGAATTCGCTGTTAACCCACTCAATTGAATTGGTGAAGCAAAGAAAGCAAACACAATCGCTGATGAATTCGCTTTATGCATCCATATTTGCAGTTCAGGATTTGCAAGAAAAATTAGGTAGTGCCAGTGATTCTGAGGTTATTGAATCAACGAAAGCCGCATTGCAAGCGCGTATAGAAGAAAAAAGCAGATACGACGACTTAGAAGTTAAAATGAACCGTTTGGAGGCAAGCTTAGACAATGCAGAATCTTTGCTTGCCGAACTAAAATCAAAGTTGGTCATGACAGCTGCGAATGAATCGAATGAAATGGACGAATTGAGAAAGGAAAACATTGAAGAACTTACAATGCGGCTAAAATCTCTATCCAAAACGATGGAAGAGTCATCACAAATTTTCAGTTCCGGCGGTGGTATGTGAGTAGTTTTCGGCGTGGTTATGACATATTGCGCGCGTATATTGGGCGCGAATGGGAGCGAATTGAAACGATTACGGAGTCAAAAGCACGAGAGGAACTTAATTCCTATTTGAATCATTCAACTCCCCCTCCAATTCCAGTCGAGAAGAAGAACGATTTGTCGGGCCCGCTAAGCGAGGCAGATGCTTTGAAGATATTAAATTTGAGTAGGGACAGCAATGCAGAAGATTTGAAGCGGGCCTATTCGCGGCTGATTAATCGAAGTAAGCCAGATAATTTTCCGGAAGGCAGTGAAGAAAGAAAACAGGCGGCGCGGGTGCATTTGCGAGTTCAGGAGGCCTATGATTTGTTGTTGCCGAAGTTGGACCAAACGCATCAGCGATTTACCAATTTAGACATTGATTGAGTCAAAATCAAAAAAATGGCAGGACACTCAAAGTGGGCAAACATCCGAATTCGCAAAGGCAAACAAGATGCCCTGCGTGGAAATCTGTTTACGAAATTATCGCGTGAGATCATTGTAGCGGCAAAACATGGAGGCGGCGACCCTGAAAGCAACAGCCGTTTACGCGTTGCGATTGCAAAAGCAAAATCGAACCGAATGCCAAATGACACAATCAAAAAGGCGATTGATAAAGCAATTGGTGGCGGAGAAGGCACGAATTTGGAAGAAGTTACTTATGAAGGCTACGGCCCAGGTGGCACGGCAATTATTGTGAAATGTTTGACAGATAACAAAAATCGTACGGTTCCAGAGTTAAGGCACGCTTTTAGTAAAGAAGGCGGAAACTTAGCAGAAAACGGTTCGGTTTCTTGGCAATTTAAGCAACAGGGTCAAATCATGGTTCCGAGCCAAGGAGTGGACGAAGAGTCGTTGACTTTAATGGCGATTGATGCAGGTGCTGAAGATGTAGATTCGGAGGATGATTTTATCGTGATTACGACGCCGGTCGAAATGTTTCACAAGGTAAGAGATTCCATCGAAAATGCAGGAATTGCCATTGAAGAGGCAGACTTGGCAATGAATCCAACTAATAAAGTTGAGATTTCCAAGGAAGATGGTGACAAGTTAATGAAGTTGATATCAAGACTTGAAGAATTAGACGATGTTCAGGATACTTATTTTAACGCCGAGTTGCCTGAAGAATAAGAAAATTAATGAAAAAACTTCCCTGGGTCACTTTGACTATACTTATTATATGTTTAGTGGTCGCCAATTTTTCATTAGCTAACAATGACATTGCGATGGATTGGGGAGTTATTCCCGGAATCTATTTTTCCGGGAAGGAATTTCTAAAAAGGCTCTTTTGTTCGATGTTCGTTCATGTGGCATATTTGCATTTGTTAGGGAACATGGTGTTTTTGGCTGCGGTTGGTCCTGCTGTCGAGCAGGCGGCGGGATGGTGGCGATTTATAATTGTTTTTCTTGTTGGCGGAATTGCCGGAATATTTTTGCACCTTATGATTGTTCGTGCCGCAATGCCAAATGATTTAATGTTGCCGCTGATAGGCGCTAGTTCTCCAACCGCAGCATTGATTGGTTATTTTTGGCTCAGGTATTCCAAACAAAAGGTGCCGATTTTTCCGAGGGTGTCAATTGCGGCGTATTGGCTTGTTTTTGTTTGGTTAGTATTGCAAGTGATTGGTGGAGTTATGGCAACCCAACAGTTTGGAGCCCCTGTTGCCTATTGGGCGCACGTTGGGGGATTTGTAGCCGGATTTCTGCTTGCGTTTATTTTTAAGGCAGGTGAAAAGGCATCACAAGAATATTGGGAGAAGAGTTTTGAATCCGCAAAATTGAAAGGGCCCGAAGCACAGATTGGAGTTGCTAAGAAATTTCTGGAAAATTCGCCAAATGATTTAGAGGCCTTGCGGGTTTGTGCCGAAGGTTTTGAAAAAACCGGCAACGTGGCACAAGCCAAAAGGCTGTTTGTTCAAATGATGGAAATTGACCCGACTTGGCAACAGGCATTAGCAGCCAGAAAGCTTTTTGATTATGGAGAATTATTGAAATTGCCGATTCCGAAGCGCCTAAAAATTGCTCAATCGATTTTCAAAACAAATTCTGTAGTTGCGGAAAAACTTTTAGAATCCGTGATTGAAGACACACATGAAACCGAGGCCGCAGATGCACTCGGACTACTGATTGACTTATTGTATGAGTCAGACGTGGCTGCAGCACAACATTACGCACGCCGATTATCGGAAGATTTTCCTTTCAGCATTCAATATGAAACTGCAAAAAGACGACACAAGGACTTGTTTTAATAGGGGTCGTTACCGGGTTTCCACTTGATGCTGCAACCGATGCTTGGCTTTTGTTCTTCGTTGGGTTTTTCGCCCGCAAGTATTGCTTCAATTGCATGTCTCAAATCGGCAGCAGTAACCGGCTTGCCATTGTTTGGGCGGCTATCGTCCATTTGACCACGATAAACTAATTGCATTGAGGAATCAAAAAGATAGAAATCCGGTGTGCATGCTGCTCTAAATTTCTTCGCAACTTCCTGCGATTCATCAAAAAGATATGGAAAGTGCCAATTCCAGTCGGACGCCCTATTTGCCATATTCTCAAAAGAATCTTCGGGATAAGCATCGGAATCATTAGAAGAAATCGCAACAAATCCAAGTCCAGAATCTTTATAATCTTCGTACAGGTTTGCAAGTCCATCCTTGATATGCACAACAAAGGGACAATGATTGCAGACAAACGCAACCAATAATCCCTTTTTATCAGCATAAGTGGACAAAGAGTAACGCATTCCATCCGTTGCGAGAAGGTTAAAATCCGGGGCCTTAGTTCCTAGTGGAAGCATATTTGATTCAGTTGCCGGCATTGTTGTTCTCCTTTTGTTTTTGAGTTTGTTTATCTTCAATCATTTGCAAAAACAGGACTTCGAGTTGCTTGGTGTGCTTTGCTCCATCCATAACAATCGAATTTTGCAGTTCTTCTCTCAAAATCTTTCGATACTTGATCAATTCTTCAGGATGGTTTGCCAAGTGGACTGCTTTTTGAATGAACTCATCTTTGGATTCTGCGACTAATTCTGGATGGCCAATTCCATTGAGTATTGAAGTGGCTATACAACCGCAAAACCGGTCTCCCTGAAGTGTAAGGACGGGAACCCCCATATAAAGCGCATCGCATGCTGTTGTTCCTGCGACAAATGGAAAGGTGTCAATCCATAAATCCATTTTCGAAAATGTCTCGAGATATTCCTCCCGGTTTCCTTGATCGTCGAAAATGATTCGATTCTTGCTTACGCCAGCATCTTCAAAAACGTTTACTATTCGGTCAACTGCTCGCGGCCACTTGCTGTATTTTGATTTAAGCAGTAATTTTGAATTAGGAACTAAAACTAAAATCTTAGCCCAAGTTTTCAGCAAATCTTCGTTCAGTTTTGCCCAGGCACCGTAATTTCCAAACGTTACAAAACCATTCTTTTCATAAGGCGCCGGAGAAGGTTCAATTGGCTTATTCGATGGAGAATAACAGAGATAACATCCGCGAAGCCGCATAAGTTTTTCTGAAAAGAATGCTTGCTCGGTTTCAGGAGTTACAAACTGATCACCAATCACATAATCAATTACCGGTAATTTTGTGGTTGCAAAATAACCAATCCATGATGCAATGATAGGTGCAGGTTTGTAACAAATTGAAAACAGTTCAAACTCGCCCACGAAACCGAACAGGTCTACTAAAATATCTAAGTTGAGTTTGTTGATTGCCTTCGCAACTTCTCTTGGCGGCAAGTTAGGAATTGGATGCCATTTATTGGCTGACCGCTTTAATCTTTGAGTGATTTCATCTGGCAATTCAAATAGTGAGATGGCATAGGTTTCAAACCGTTTCCTGTCAATGTATTTGAGGGCATTTTCGACAAAATATCCAACAGGATTGTTGCGAAAATCACCTGACATAAAGCCAATTCTGACTTTCCTTCCATCAATCGGTCTTGACTCTGTGTCTAACAAGTTGTCAACTTTTGACATCAAGGCGTCCGCAGCAATCTGAGTCAGTTTCTGATGATCCTCCCGTGTCCTAACTATGCTGTAATTTGAAATGGTTGCTCGGATTTTTTTTAAAGAAGCATCCTGTGGATGCTTCTCAATTTGTTTGTCAAGCAATTCAAGTGCCTCATCGACAAATCCGGCTTCATAAGTTGCTGCTAATATATTGTTTTCGACGAGCGGAAACCCGGGTTTAAGTTCGAGGGCTCGGTTCCAGTATTCAAGTGCTTCGTTAATTAGTCCTTTTATTCCGTAGGCGTTTCCTAAATTCAACTGAGCACTTGCATTCTGAGGGTCAAGATCAATGCACCTTTTGAGTTCTGTGATTGCTTCAGTTTCTCTGCCGAGCCCTCTCAAGAACATTCCGCGAAGTCCAACGAGGGCAACATCATTCGGTGCTCGCAGTAGCCCTTTATCAGCAACCTTCAATGCTTGCTCTAACTTGCCGTATTGCATAAGTGCCTTTGATAATGCACGGTAAGCAGGAATGAATCCTCCATCTAATTTGATAGATGCTTCGAGGTGTCGAATGCCTTCCGACAAGCGATTGGCGCTGACTAGTACCGACCCGTAATTTTCTTGAACAGATGCAGAGTTTGGTGATCGCTGCACCGCTTTTTTTGTAAACTGGATCGCAAGTTCGTTATCTCCCATCCCGCGGTATGACAGGCCTAACAGTTGGAGGGCATCCGGATGGTCTGGACTGATTTCCAACGCTTGCTTTGCGAAATGGTGCATTTCCGCAAAGGCCTCTCGCGCATATGCGTCTGCAGCCAACTTACATAGTGCCAACGCTTTTTCGTTTGGAGATGTGGGAACAAAACTGCTCAAGATGTCCATTTTAGCCCTCACCGCCCCTATTGCTAAGCCATAATTCAGGAATGCCGCGCTACGTTCAACTTGGGCAAGTTCCTCAAAAACGTCACACTGTTTTCCGAAGACCTGATGGGGGTCTTTATAGCGAACAATTGTTAGGCGTTCATGGATTTGCAGGAATGCAATCCATTGCTTATCACATTAACATGCCTACTCGAGTAGCAAAGTGGGAGCCCAAAGGGAGTGTGAGCCCAGCGTATTTAGAACATGAACCTTTACGTCATCGGCATCTAAAAACAAAATTAATGACTCCAAAAGGTGACCCGATAACCGGACGAATTGCTTTAATGGGAAATTCAGATGTAATTTGGCAGCAAGCATGGGCTTCAGAGCCAATGGAGTATTTTTACAAAAACGCTGACGGCGACGACTTAATATTTATGCACGACGGTTCCGGCGTTTTAGAGTCAATGTATGGGGATGTACCTTATGGTCCAGGAGATTACTTAGTGATTCCGAGAGGAACAATATATCGAATACGAATGAATCAAACACCTCAAAGGATGATTATCATTCAGTCGACAGGCCATATGGAAACTCCAAAGCGGTATCGAAACCATTACGGACAAATGCTTGAACATGCTCCGTACTGTGAAAGAGATATGAGACCGCCGACTGAACTAAGAACTTTCGATGAAAAAGGCGATTTCAAAGTTATGGTAAGGGCTCGTGGTGAGCTTACTGAATATACTTACGATTATCATCCATTTGATGTTGTTGGATGGGACGGATTTGTATATCCGTGGGCATTTAACATTAATGATTTCAGTCCAATAACGGGCAAACTTCATATGCCGCCTCCGATTCACCAAACTTTTGAAGCGCAGGGATTTGTAGTTTGTTCGTTTTGTCCAAGAATGTTGGATTATCACCCCGATGCGGTTGTTGTTCCCTATGTCCATTCAAACATTGATAGTGACGAAGTACTATATTATGTCAATGGAAACTTTGGTTCCAGAAAAGGAATAGAGGAAGGTTCAATCACGCTCCATCCTCTTGGAATCCCCCACGGTCCACAGCCGGGAATAGCCGAGGCGTCGCTTGGTGCTACAAGAACCGAAGAACTTGCAGTCATGTTAGATACGTTTGCTCCGCTCAAATTAACCAAAGAAGCGGTCGAGATTGAGGATGACTCTTATTGGAAGAGTTGGATTTCATAACATTGCGATAAAGTTCTGTTGACATTCCGATAAAGATCTTAACAAAAACTTCCGATTAAGGCGAAAGTCTTTGATGGGGGTTTTCTTTGAAACAGAGTCGTAAGAAGTTTGGATTCAATTTAATCGAATTGCTCGTTGTGATTGCAATTATTGCCATCCTCGCTGCAATCTTGTTCCCTGTTTTTGCGAGAGCAAAAGAAGCCGCAAAAAAAACTTCTTGTCTTTCCAATATGAGACAAACCGGAACTGCCTTAATGCTTTATATTTCCGATTACGATAACAGTTATATGAAGACAACGTACAACAACGCAACGCCGCGATTGGGTTCATGGGTTTTGTTGTTGCAACCGTATGTACAAAATTATCAAATTTTCCGATGCCCAAGTGATCCGAACCCGGTGCTATTGCCAACACGCGATGAGGCCAACCAGCCGTTGAATATCTACTATTCTTATATTAACAACTACAATATCATCAGCGCATGGGACTTTACGGTCGTTAAAGAGTCTGGAGTAACAGAACCGGCTTCAACGATTTCGTTTGCAGAAAGGAGAGACAAGTTAACGAACGGAACCATCATGGGTGTTCACAAAGGGATGAGCGGATTCATTCCGGGCCAACCTTGCCCGGATTGGACACTTGGCGTTCAGTACCAAAGAGCCACAGTTCAAAATGCGAAAGTAGGTTTGACCGGGACATCGGATAAGCCAGAAATCATTCGAATCTACTGGGATCGTCATAACGGCGGCTCCAACTACTCGTTTGCCGATGGGCACGCAAAATGGCTAAGAATCGAACAAATCCTCGACCCCAACAACTTCATGTTTGGTGATCGTTTCTTCCCTACGCCGGAACCGGGTGCGGGTTGCCCTGGCTAAAACCGGTTCATTTACCCGGAATAAGCACCCCTTTTCATAGGTTCGGTTGCGCTTAGGTATCGGCGCAAGACTGGTCTGAAAAGGGGTGCGGCGGTATACTTGATTCACTCGTTCCATAAACGGAGTAAGTCGCAATGAAAAAATTCCGGTTGATTTCAGTTATATTTTGCGCTCTTTTAGCCATTTCTGGTTTTGCGCAAGAGTCCATTCAGCAACGCCTGGATGCGGCAATTAATGCTTACAAAGCCGGAAATCCGGCTGAGGCATTATCAAAACTTGAGCCTTTAGCAAAAGAAGCCCCGACCAACGTAGATGTATTGCAATGGCTTGGCTTTATTTATTTGAAAGAAAATCGGCCGCAAGATGCGATTGCGCCGTTGGAATCCGCGCTACAAATTTCTTCAAAAAACTTTGATGTCCTTAACAATTTGGGTGGAGCGTACATGTCCACTGGGCAAATGGACAAGGCCTTAAACGTGTATTTGCAAGCCGTTACAATTCAACCGAGTTTCTTTGATGCTTGGTACAACATTGGCAACATACGCCAACAAAAGGGTGAAGACGCAAAGGCAATTGAAGCATTTAAGAGAGCATTAGAACTACGGCAAGATGACCCGTTTGCGATGAATAATTTGGCAGCAGTTTATACAAAACAAGGCAAGCATGACTTGGCAGCGCCGCTATTTTCAAAAGCGTCTCAGTTGAGACCTGAGCGCGCATCTTTTGCACAAAATGCCGGACTCTCTTTGCTTCGAATCGGTAAAGCAAAAGAGGCGATCATATTCTTAGAAAAAGCCGACAAAATCGAACCAAACAATGGTGACACAAATGCCGGTCTTGCACAGGCATATAGCGCTACCGGTCAAGGCGAGAAAGCACTGAAAATGCTCGAAGCCGTAGTCATGAAAAATCCAAATGACGCGACACTTTGGTACAACCTGGGAGTTTTGCGCTCTAGAATCGGAAACACAAAAGATGCGATTACTGCCTATGATAAAGCGCTTGAAATAAAGCCGACAGACACCGACGCCCTAAACAATTTGGGTTTGGCACAATTTTCTATCGGTGATTTCGGCGCTGCGGAATTGTCATTCATGAAACTAACTGGCTTGCTTCCAAACAACGTTGATGCAAAACTAAACTTGGCGGCTGCAAAAGTAAAACTAGGGAAAACCGGAGACGCAGTTACTCTTTGGAAAGAAGTAATCCGGGCTTACCCAAGTCGCACTGATATTCGATTGTCTCTTGCTAACGGTTTGTATCGAACCGGTGATTTTGAAGGAGCAAAATTCCACTATCGCCAGTTGCTTTTGTCCAATCCGAAGCATGCAGAGGCTCTTAATGGAATGGGCTTACTCGCTTATCGTGCCAATGATATGAGGGGCGCAGAAGCGCAATTTCGTGCATCAATTGCAGCCGATTCAAGATTCGCGCAAGCGTACAATAACCTGGCAGTAACGTTAGAAAGACTTAATAAAAAGCCGGAAGCAATTCAAATGCTTAAAAAGGCACTATCTATTGACCCGAATTACTCTGATGCAAAAAAGAATCTGGACAGAATGCAATCTATAGGCGAATAACCCAAGGCGACACAAAACAAAATCCGAGTCGCCATAGGCGATTCGGATTTTTCATTAAATGAAAAAAATAAATCTGTTTGTCAATCTGTTAAGAAATGATGCCGTAGAAGCAGCCAGAGAGACTGCTTCGTGGTTACGGGGTTTAGGTATTGCCGTCAAATTTGACCACGAAAGTGGACCTGCGTTATCAGAAGATTGGGCAAGTCCGGAAACCATTAGTGATTGTGATTTGGTCGTTTCTTTCGGCGGAGATGGAACCCTGATTCGAGCCGGATCGCTTTGCAGCGAAAATGCAACGCCAATATTGGGTGTTTATTACGGGCAATTTGGATTTGTTACTCAATGCGAACCCAATGAAGTTCGAACGGCGATTCGTCAATTTTTGGATGGTGAGAGCGATTTCGATGAAAGAATGATGCTACAAGGCGAGTTGGTTAGAAATGGAAAGACCGTAGCAACACTTCATGCGATTAACGAAATTGCCGTTCAGCGGTCCATCACGACTCACATGATGACGTTTGGTGTCGAAATAGACTGGGAACCCGTTACCTCTTATCCCGCAGACGGCATTTTGGTCGCAACGCCCACGGGCTCAACCGCCTACTCACTTTCGGCCGGTGGCCCGATTGTAGATCCTCGAGTTCAGGCGATGGTTTTGACGCCGATTACTCCGCACTCACTTGGAGCGAGGCCATTGGTGCTTTCTCCGGCATCAAGAGTAGAGCTGGCCGTTGACCTTCGTGGGGATGCTGTTTTTTCCGCTGACGGACGTTCGCGACTTAACATGCTCTCCGGTGACAAAGTG
The DNA here is from genome assembly GCA_964546835.1 of uncultured Fimbriimonadales bacterium. GTDB lineage: Bacteria > Armatimonadota > Fimbriimonadia > Fimbriimonadales > ATM1 > JAHCHL01. Next base: position 12,346 of record CAZJKW010000008.1, on the reverse strand, counting down.
ATTGTTACGAAGTCTCCAAGAGTAACGCGGTTGGTTGAAGTAGACCGAAGCGACTTTCTGATTAAATTAAGAACACGTCTACTTTGGGGAGCCAGGTCTTAAACCCTCCACTAACAAAGATTTAGGCGGCTCTTCCTTTTGGAAAAGCCGCCTGCTGTCAGGAGGTGTCTCCCGGACATGGTTGCTTGGAGTCAACCAATGACCGTTCTTGACGGTTTTTTCACGATGACCGTGCCTGACTCAACGAACCGCCTCTCAACTGTACCGGGCCAAAAAAATGACCGCGTTCGTCCTCGATCGAAACGCAGTCGGCTTCACACCCGTTGGCAACGTTGCCTGTATGGTTGTTCGGCTCTCGCTTCGTCGACGGGGTTAGCTGTCGGGCTCGGGCCAAGAGTTACCCTAAGCGCATTGCGCTATTCGCCCCGTATGTCGGGTCCCCCGCTTTCCCCGGTCAAGGGAAATTAGACGTCGCCGGAAGTTTCCAACCGGCACATTCATTGTACATAGTTTTGGTAAAAAATGTTTCTACTTCAGGGCAAAAGCCCCTACTTTTTGGAGTTGTCATCGTCGTCGGATGACCAACTTCTTTCAAAAAGTTCTTTTAGTTTGAGTCTTTCCAATTCGGCTTGACGGGATTTTTCAAAATTACGCCCCTGGTAATCCAAGTTTTGTCTTGCCGCAGTTGCTGACCTTGGAACCGGTATTCGATACCGAATCACCGAAGCGATAATGCCTGCAAACAAAGGGATGCACGCGCAGAATCCGGCTATTGGCGCTCCCATTCCGAAACCGAGCAGCACCCCGGCAAAGGTTACGGTCCCGATAAACCAGCCCGGAACCGGCAAAACCATCATAAACAGGACGCTTGACTTCGGATAAAGCACAGCCCACGAAACAATCGTCGCCGAAACTGGCAAAGCCATGCCATACAAAGGAATGGCTGCTCCCGTCAACACGAATGCCAGCCAAATCGAAATGGGTGACAGTAGGGTAAAGACCAAAAACGCAATTCCAAACTTGTAGGAACCAAATCTCTTTTCAATTGCCGAAGCAAAGAAAAAGAGTCCGATTCCAATGCAAAGCAATGCATTTAAACTGCCGGTAATCAATGTATAGGTAATCCAGGTCCACGGCTTGCTTAACGGTTCTGATGGATTAAAAGCCAACATCTCAATCGTTTCATTCGGTTCCTTTGAACCCGAACTTAAAAACAATAAAAACAAAGAAACTATTGATACGGCAATCAATGAGTAGGTAACGGGGCAACCGTTCTTGTTGAGTAGTCTGCGAATTTCCCGCACGATTTCAATTATGGGATAAAGTTGAACGATGTTTCAGGGTGCTATCGTTGGATTGATTGTCGGTGCTGCTATTGCCGTTGTAGGTTATGTTTATGCCGGAATAAGAAAGCCGCCAGGTTCAATTCGGACCAAACCAATGAAAGTACAAACAGTTGTTTCGAATCTGCCTAAGACCGAAGTCATCCGGAGACTTCAAAGTATAACGTCGAATCATTACTACAAAATTGAAGAAGGATTCCTTTCTGAAGAGTTTGTACTATTTTCTGAAAAACCAAATGCAATGAGTTGGGGGTTTTATTTCCCAGTTTTTGTTTCGGACCAAAACGGGCAAACCATCATTGAAATTGGAACTCAAAGTAAAATATTTCAAACAGGTCCAATTGTTACAAAAGCATCGAACAATTTTTTGGAAACTGTTAACCACGTTCTCAGGCCTTATTGACCTTTTGTCTTAGCTTTTCTTTGCATGACTTAGAACATACATCCGGTCTTTTTGGCTTGCAGGCGGAACAAACAAAGTAAGTTTTGAAACAGAGGGTACACACGGATTTGATTTCCGCAGTCAAACCACATCCCGGACAAATTCCATATTGAATTGTTGGATTCAAATTTTGATCAACAGCAACTCTGCCATCAAAAACAAAACATTCGCCTTCAAACTCTTCGTTTGGAAATTCTGCTAAATATCCCAAAATGCCGTCTTTAAGTTGAAACACTTTTTCGTATCCTCGAGTCTGCATTTCAATGATTGCTTTTTCACATCGGATTCCGCCCGTACAATAAATTAGTACGGGTTCATTCTTGGGAAATTCATTTTCGTTCAAATAGTTCGGCCACTCAGAAAACGATGAAAGATTTGGGTCAATTGCACGTTTGAATTTACCAATTTTTGTTTCGTAGTCGTTTCGTGTATCAATAATTGTTTTTGGAGCATCCGATTTGATGAGTTGGTGCCATTCGGCCGCAGAAAGATGGTGATTGCAATCTGAATCCGGGACAATTTCTGTCTTCTTTAGCCCCACAATCTCCTTTCTAATTTCAATTTGAATGTTTCGAAATGGCATTCGATTTGAATTGGAATCTTTGAAAGAAAACTTTTGGTTAGGATACAATTTTGCAAGGAATAACTTAAACAATTCGATTGACTCCGTGCATGCTGCAACCGTGCCGTTGATTCCTTCCGGCGCCAAAATAATTAAACCGCGCACCTGATTAGCTTCCATAAATTGTCTTAATCCGAAATTGGCGGCGCTGATTGCGTTCGCCTCTAAAGAAAAGAACTTGTAAAAACTTGTGATGGATAGGGTTTCTGACATCGCTGCTCCAAAAAGGTACCCTCAACTCATGCCAAAAACCTGGTTAGAGAAATTTGAAAACGGAAAGGAACCGGTTGTTGAAGTTTTGGATAAGCCATTCGGTGGAATGAAAGCAGGAGACAAAATGCTGATAGCGAGTCCAAAACTGGTTGAAGAGTATTTGTTCGGATTAAGAAAGAAGCAAACAAAGTCAGTTTCAGACATGAGGACCGAGTTGGCAAGAAAATTTAAGGCCGACGGCACATGTCCGTTAACCGCTTCGATTTTCCTCAGAATCGTCTCGGAACTCAATTTAGAGAGGATGGCTGCCAGGGAAAAGCCTTCCAAAATTGCACCTTTTTGGCGGGTCATAGATGAAAAGTCACCCATTGCAAAGAAACTTTCATGTGGGCCTGAAAAAGTAATGGCACTGCGAAGGGCTGAAGGGATAGTTTAAAGTAAGAGCCCCGCTTCGGCGGGGACCGAAAGCGGGGCTGCAGCGCGATGGGAATATCAAAACCGTTTTGATTTGGCTTCGGTCAGGCTGAAAAAGCATGTTTCCAATTTGTATGTGATACAAAGAGATTGCGGCAATCTAAGAATAGTGTGACCAAAAGTTCTAAAGCCCCGTAAATTTAGACAACAACCCATTCTCGATTTCGTTCGTACTGGTCTGGGTCAAAATGGTCAACATAGACTCAAAAAACGCGGGCGAATCCATAGGTACTTTTATTTCTGAGTTGCTTGATCGAATTTTTCGCAGGCAGCCAAAGTTTCCGCATCTCGAAGCATTTCTTGAGGCAAAGGAGATTGCCTACCGAGAGCCTGGTATAGCACCCTTATCTGCCGCAATTGGACTTTTTTCCGCCCTCGGATGGGGTGGATTTGCCGTTTCTTTGGTTTTGGGTGGCCCCGCTTGGCTGACCTTCGGTTGCATTGCCGGAATGGGAATCGGTATCGCCACGGCCCTCGGGCTCTTTTTTGCCCACCGAAATGCCCGGAAAAACGCTATGCCGGACATCGTACGCGAGTCCGAGCCTGCAATGGCCACATTGTTTCAAATGAAACGTAACCGCAGATTAGAGAGAGGCATGGGGCCAGGCGTGGGAGAACTTTTGGACCAAGGGGCGAGACATTGGGTTGAAGTTCAACAAGTTCTGAACATGGGAGTTTGGACCCAAGTGGATGCGGAGTCGGTCTGGGCAGGAGCCAGACTGCGGGCTTTGTCGGCTGTTGATGCTGCAATGCTGCGTTTGGTATCCATGGTGGTTCGCGGGTCCATGTTGAGTTCTGAATTTCTGGCACCTGCTTTGGATCCGGCAGTTCAATTAGTTAATGAAATGCGAGAGATGAGCAATCAAGTTAAACTTTTGAGTGACAAACTCAACATTGAGTCCCCTCTTCATGCCGTTGATCCTGCTGCAAATGAATTACGCCAGACATTAGGCGAGCTAAAGCAACTTGAAAAAGCACAAGAGGAAGTTAACCGATTAGGCGGATTCGGTTCATAATTTAACATGCCTTTTTGGGAAGCGTTAGACGCAAAAAGTTTGGCATTAATTTTGGTTGCATTGTGCACGCCGGTTTTCTTGGCAATAATTGTAAATGCATGGTTGACCGGAATTGCAAAGTCGGTTGGAGAAAATCATGGTCTTGCTCCAAATACGACGTTCGCACATGCTCTGCGATTGCCTGTACTCATTATTGGATTAATTTTCGGCCTCTATTTTGCTTCTGTTCTACTTCACGAGAGAGACATTGATTGGTTTTACGGTTCAAGGTGGGATAGCTGGATTCGGATTCTATCAACCGTTTCAATCTTAATCGGTTTTTATGTTTTGTATCGGCTGATTATTGCAGCCATGAGGTTTGCTTCATTAAAAGCTGGCAGAGATGTCAATGACTTATTGTTGATTCGCAAAATTGCTGCGGTGTTTCTGGGTGGATTGGCTATTGTTTCGGCACTAAATTCAATGGGAGTAAACATCGGGCCTTTAATTGCATCGTTAGGGGTCGCAGGTATTGCAGTGGCTTTAGGACTGCAGGAAACTCTTGGAAATTGGTTCGCCGGAATTACGCTTGCTCTTGACAAAACATTTAAACCCGGGGATTACGTGAAATTGCCCACTGGGGAAGAAGGATTTGTTGAATCAGTTGGCTGGCGAAGTACGAGAATAAAACCTTACGGTGAAAGTGTTATTATCGTGCCAAACAATAAGTTAACGACAAATACAGTTACCAATCACTACCTTCCTGATTCTGCGGTTAGAGTGTACATTGATGCCTCACTTGGATTTGAAAATGACTTAGAATATGCAGAACAAGTCCTCATTGAAATCGGAAAGTCTGTGACAAAAACAACCGAAGGTGCGGATACAGAGTTTGAACCAATCGTAAGATACAAATCGTTTGGGGAATCAAACATCGAGTTTACGGTAATTCTTCGCGCAGATGATTTTGATAAAAGTTTTCTGTTAAAACATGAGTTCATAAAAGCAATGCATCGTGAATTTGTAAATCGTGGAATTACAATCAACTATCCTGTGCGCCAAATTCTAGAAATTCCACCAATTCCGGAATCTCCTGCTCCGGTTCAAGAACGTACAGGTGACGTAATTTAATCACTTTCCAGAAGTGAACAAAGGCTTGCCCGCAAACAGGTTTTGTGAAACCATAGAATCCGGATTTGCACCCAGCATTTTAATAATGGACGCCTTACGGCTTCTTAAGTTAGTTTCGTACTTGATCATCAAATTCCAGCAAGAAACCAGTTGCCACATTCTTGATGCCGTTGCTGTTTGTCCCCACCTTCGCAAGCGTTGCATCAAGACATCAATGGGTTGTCCTTGCAAAATCGCTTCCAATGCTTCTTTAGCCCAGTGAACTTCATCAGTTGTGATTCCATTCTTGTGGGTTTGTGCCGCAAACGACAGGAGTTCGACATCATTTTTGAACGAGCTGCTCAAATTGACCTGCTTCGTTTCTTGCTTGAGCAGTTCGGTTGCAGCGAAGTTACGGGCCTTCGGTGAAGTTTTGGGTAGTAACTCCTCGATCTGTTCATAAATCCCAATAGCCAATGCGCAACTTCGGGAGTGAGCACCCGAATCACAGTTGTTCATAATTTGCGCCACTCGGAGACCCTTTGCGAGTAAGACCAACGCATGGTCATATTGCTGATGTTGCCATAAAGTTTGGAGCCGGTCCCGCATCCATCTCATCAGCTTCTTCTGGGACTCGACGATCGGTCGCACTAAGTCATCTTGAAAGTTGTCTTCAAGTTTTGTAGGATAAATGGGTGGAAACGGGTCTGCCGCTAAGTCGAGTGCGGCCTCAAAGTCACTGAGAGAATCTGCAGAATAGGACTCCGGCAGTTGCCGAACAGCCCGTACCAAAGGCACATAGTACTTTAGTCTTTCTCCAAACCCCGGAGGGTCGGGCCTAGTTGGGAACTCGGATTCGCTCGAAAATCTGCCGGTAACAGCCAGCCAAACAAGGAGCAAGATGGGAGAGAACGCCAAAAGCCAACTTAGCATCCTTGAACCCCTCATAGATTAGATTTTCGGCAATAAAATTTTGAAAATGTAAAGGAATTTTGGAACCATGCCGAGGATAAAAGCGTTACTATTGACAATAGGGGACTCAAGTCAAGTATGATGGTGAGACTCACATATACAGGAGAAATTTGTGGCAAAGACAGTAGGAATTGACTTAGGAACGACCAACTCGGTGGTTGCCGTGATGGAAGGTGGGGAACCCGTTGTGATTTCAACGGCTGAAGGCACCCGAACCATGCCAAGTGTTGTGGCATTCAAAAAGGATGGAGAAAGGTTAGTAGGTGTTACTGCCAAGAGACAGGCAGTTGTAAATCCTGAAAACACAGTGTTTTCCATCAAGCGGTTTATGGGGCGCTCCGTAGATTCGGTCGCCGGCGAAACGAAGATGGTTCCTTATCAAGTGGTTAAGGACAAAAAGGGGAATGCGGCCGTTCACATTCCAAATTCCAACAAAGACTTTACGCCTGAAGAGATTTCAGCAATGATTTTGCAAAAGTTAAAAGCCGATGCAGAAGCTTACTTGGGTGAAGCCGTTACAAAAGCCGTCATTACCGTTCCTGCTTACTTTGATGATGCTCAAAGGACCGCCACCAAAAACGCCGGAGAAATTGCCGGCTTAGAAGTGTTAAGAATCATAAACGAGCCGACGGCTGCATCACTTGCTTACGGATTGGACAAGAAGAAAAATGAGACCATATTAGTTTTTGACTTAGGTGGTGGAACTTTTGACGTTTCGATTTTGGATGTTGGAGAGGGCGTTTTCGAGGTTCGTTCGACTGATGGAGATACGCATCTTGGAGGCGACGATTGGGACAACAAAATTGTCGACTGGCTTGCTGAAGAATTCAAGAAAGATAATGGAATTGACTTGCGAAAAGACCGATCTGCATTGCAACGATTACGGGAAGCAGCCGAGAAAGCAAAAATTGAACTTTCAGGACAAGTAAGCACGGAAATTAGCCTTCCATTTATTACGGCAATTGATAATGAACCGCGGCACTTGAATTATCAACTCACTCGAGCAAAGTTTGAAGAACTTTCAAAAGATTTAGTCGAACGATTAAAAACACCTGTTCAACAAGCATTGAAGGACGCAAAAATTGATTCTTCTAAAGTTGATGAAGTCATTTTGGTAGGAGGTTCAACTCGAATGCCAATGGTTCAAGAGTTGGTCCGAAAAGTAATTGACAAAGAACCGAATCGAAGCGTAAATCCAGATGAAGTTGTTGCGGTTGGTGCGGCCATTCAAGCCGGAGTTTTGGGTGGTGAAGTAAAAGACATCGTACTGCTTGACGTAACTCCACTTGGTCTTGGTGTTGAAACTTTAGGAGGAATCACAGACATCTTGATTGAAAGAAACACGACGATTCCTACAAAGAAAAGCCGCGTTTATACAACTGCACAAGACAATCAAGAAAAGGTTGAAATTCACGTTTTGCAGGGCGAACGAACAAGGGCCGCAGATAACAAATCGCTTGGAATGTTTCACCTTGTAGGAATTCCGCCTGCACCCCGAAACGTTCCGCAGATTGAGGTGACTTTCGACATTGATGCAAACGGCATTTTGAACGTAAAAGCGCGTGATTTGGCAACGTCAAAAGAACAGTCGATAACCATCACCGGAAGTGGAAACTTGAATCGAGAAGAGATTGACCGAATGGTTGCAGACGCTCAAAAGTTTGCCGATGAAGACAAAAATGTTCGTGAAATCCAAGAAATCAAAAACAATGCCGATTCGTTGGCATATGGTGTTGAGCGAACGCTTAGGGAACTCGGAGATAAAGTGGATCCAAATGACAAATCCCGAATTGAAGACAAGTTGCAGACATTGAGAAAAGCAGTCACCGAAAATGACGTTGAATCCATCAAAACTGCACATGCGGATTTGGAGCAAGAACAACATATGCTTGCTCAAAAACTGTATGAGCAACAAGGACAATCCGAAGCAACCCAAAATTCGGAATCTGAGACCGTAGGTGCGGCAGCCGGGAACGAGGATGTCATAGATGCAGAATTTAAAGAAGACTCAAAAGAATAGCAAGGAGGTAATTCAAAAATGATCACAAGATACACACCAAACTTTGGATTGAACAGACTGAGCCGTTTGAACGACCTTTTCGAGGACCTTGTTTCAGAGTCGGAAGAGACTCGCAAAGCATGGGCTCCCGCTGTTGATGTGAAAGAAACTTCAACCGATATTACGATTCATGCGGAATTGCCCGGTATGAATCAAGAAAATATCGAAGTCGAAATGGTCGGTGATGTTCTGACAATTCGAGGACAAAGAAAACTGCAAACCGAAGAAAATCGAGATGATTACATTCGCATTGAAAGAAAGTATGGGGCCTTCCAGCGAAGCTTCACAATTGGCGTGCCTGTAATTGCAGATAACATCAATGCGTCCTATAAAGATGGTGTATTGAGCGTTCGCGTTCCAAAAGCACCAGAAGTTCAACCAAGAAAAATCGAAATCACCAGTAACTAACTATCAATTGGGAGGTGAACTTTTCACCTCCCAATTCACATTGAAATTAATCAAATGGCAGGCAAAGATTACTACGCAACACTCGGTGTAAAGAAAAATGCCGATGAAAAAGAAATCAAGTCTGCTTATCGCAAACTTGCAAGAAAATTTCACCCGGATGTGAATCCGGACGATACAAAAGCCGCAGAAAAATTTAAAGAAGTATCAGAAGCGTACGAAGTTTTGTCTGATCCAGAAAAACGAAAAATGTACGACCGATTTGGGAGCAATTGGGAGACTGCATCCAAAATGGGCGGCGACTTTTCGGGCGGATTTCCCGGGGGCGTTCGAGTAGATTTTGGTAGAGCCGGTGGTTTTGGATCCGTCTTTGAATCGTTTTTTGGAGATTTGGGTGGGGGTGCGGCAACTGCAACCACTCGAAATATGGCCGCTCGTGATATAGAGCAGGTGCTTGAGTTAACCCTCGAAGAAATAGATGAAGGTACCAGTCGAACCTTCACTTATCAGGTGGAAGATGCGTGTTCAACTTGCGACGGACGAGGAATGGTCCGGTCTTCAAGTAGTAACACATGTCCGCAATGCCAAGGCAAAGGTCAGATGAAAGGGATGCTTGGATTTGCTCAAACTTGCCCACTTTGTGGAGGCGAAGGGACGCTTAATCAAACGGTTTGTGGCAATTGTCGTGGCTCAGGAGCGATGCCATCGACTCGAAGGATTGAAGTCAAAGTTCCCGCAGGAATTCAAAACGGAGCGAGATTAAGGATCTCAGGTGGAGGAGCAGCCGGGTCAGGAGGGCATAAAGGCGACCTGTATGTGGTTATTAAGCAAAAACCTCACCCCAACTTTGTTCGAACCGGCGATGACCTTGAAACCGAACTTAACGTGGACTACACGATAGCGGCGTTGGGTGGCAAAGTAAAAGTCAAGACTTTGAGAGGAGAAGGTGAAATGACGATTCCACCGGGAAGTCAGTCGGGTCAAGTCTTTCGGTTAGCGAGCCAGGGAATGAATCGGCAATCCCCAGGGCGCGGTCATCTCAAAGTGCGAATCAAAGTAACGGTTCCAAGCAATCTTGACAAGGCGGAAAAAGAACTCCTGGAGAAAATCAGGTTAGCGAGGAAATCAGGATGAAGACCACGGACTCGGTAGCACCGGTTTATCGAATTAGTGTAGCCGCGCGGCTTTGTAGTGTTCATCCCCAAACTTTAAGGGCATATGAGCGTCAAGGATTTATTCGGCCTGCTCGCGAAAGTGAAAAGAACCGAATTTATAGTGAAGCCGATGTCAATCGAGTCAGGCAGATTCAGCGATTGACGCGCGACTTAGGAGTCAATTTGGCAGGTGTTGAAATCATCTTGAAACTTCTTGACCAATTGGAAGAAACCCGAGACGATATGCAAAAGCAAATGCATGAATTTATTGAAGAGGCAGAAAGACGGTTGGCGTCCATGCAAACCAATGCAAACACTCCCGTAAAGCAAGGGGAAACGACCTTGCCTATGCCAAAAATAAATGTGCGGCGAACCAAATAATGGTCTGATAGCCCATAATAGGACATGGATCCATTTGGTGCAATTTCTTCTATTGGCAACAAAACTTATTACCGATTAGAGTCAATTTCTAAATTTGCTCAATTAAGCCGGATACCCTATAGCATCAAGGTCTTGTTGGATTCCTGTTTGAGAAAATGCGATGGGCGAATTGTTACCGAAGAACACGTTAAGGCACTTGCAAACTATGACGCAAAAAATGTTACAGAAACAGAAATTCCCTTTTCTCCTGCCAGAGTTGTGTTACAAGATTTTACAGGTGTTCCGGTAGTGGTTGATTTGGCGGCTATGCGAAGTGCTATGTCTGAAATGGGAGGCGACCCATCAAAAGTAAATCCAATGGTCCCTTGTGATATGGTCATTGATCACTCGGTTCAAGTAGACGCATTTAATTCCCCAGATGCGTTGAGAATCAATGCTCAATTTGAATTTGAACGAAATGCCGAAAGGTATGAATTTTTGAAATGGGGACAATCGGCATTCAAAAATATGAGAGTTGTGCCACCTGCAACCGGAATTGTCCATCAAGTTAATTTGGAATATTTGGCAAAAGTTGTTTGGGAAGAAAACCATGTTTTGTTTCCGGATTCATTGGTTGGAACTGATAGTCATACAACCATGATTAACGGACTTGGAGTTTTGGGTTGGGGTGTTGGAGGAATTGAAGCCGAGGCATGTATGTTGGGTCAACCGATTTATATGTTGATTCCTGAAGTTGTTGGTTTTAAATTGACCGGGAAATTGCGCGAAGGTGCAACTGCAACGGATTTAGTGTTAATGGTTACTCAAATGCTGCGCAATCACGGAGTTGTCGGAAAATTTGTTGAGTTTTTTGGTTCGGGCTTGGATTCAATGCCCGTAGCAAATCGCGCAACACTCAGCAATATGGCCCCGGAATATGGTGCAACGGTTGGCTTTTTCCCTGTTGATCAGCACACGCTTGAATATATGCATTTGACCGGAAGAAGCGAAGAATTGATTAGAGAAACTGAGGCTTACTACAGGGCACAAGGAATGTGGAGAGATGATTCAAATCCAATCGTTTATTCAAGTGAGTTACATTTGGAATTAGGAGATGTTGTTCCCAGTTTGGCAGGACCCAAAAGACCGCAAGACCGCGTTGCACTTGCTGAAATGAAATCGGAATGGCGTGCGGCTTTGTCGGGTCCGTATGGAAAGACTTGTTATGAAAATGCCGGAAGATGGATGAATGAAGGAGGTGCCGAAGCCGGAAACATTGCAGTTGCAGATAAACTTGATGCGAAAGCAATTGTAAATTATGACAACCAAGAATTTGAATTGAAACATGGAGATGTTGTCATTGCTGCGATCACTTCATGTACGAATACGAGCAATCCGGAAGTGATGATTGCGGCTGGATTAGTCGCAAAAAAAGCAAACGAAAAGGGATTAAAAAGAAAGCCGTGGGTAAAGTCTTCTTTGGCACCCGGATCAAAAGTTGTAACCGAATATTTGGATAAAGCCGGGCTTACAGCGGAACTTAACACACTTGGGTTTTATACGGTTGGATATGGATGCACTACTTGTATTGGAAACTCGGGACCTTTGCCCGACGAAATCAGTAACGCTATTAAAACTCACGATATTGTTGCGGCTTCTGTGTTGAGTGGAAACCGGAATTTTGAAGGGAGAGTTAATCCCGATGTAAAAGCAAATTATTTGGCATCGCCGCCGCTTTGCGTTGCATTCGCAATTGCTGGAACTGTTGAGATTGACCTGGAAAATGAACCGATAGGAACGAGTTCAGACGGAAGCGAAGTTTTTTTGAGGGATATTTGGCCCAGTCAACAGGAAATTCAAGACACCATTCATAAATGCGTGACTCGCGAACAGTTTGTTTCGCAATATGCAAATGTTTTTGAGGGTTCTGAAGAGTGGCGCGCAATTCATACCACCGGCGGCATGATTTACGATTGGCCAACCCAAAGCACTTACATACAAAAACCTCCATTTTTTGAAAAAATGCCTGCAACGCCGGGCTCAATTCAGCCCATTGATCATGCTCGCTGTTTGGTATTGGTTGGTGATTCCGTAACCACTGACCACATTAGCCCTGCCGGCTCAATAAAACCCGACAGTCCCGCAGGAATTTATTTGCAGGACCTTGGAGTCAGGCCTCATTTGTTTAATTCATATG
>CAZJKW010000007.1:0-35673 GCA_964546835.1 uncultured Fimbriimonadales bacterium | reverse complement strand
GGAAAATCCTAATCGAGAACTAAAAGTTACCGTTATCCGTAACAACAACCCAATTGATTTAAAAATCACACCGGAGTTAAAAAAAGGTCGCTTGCTCGCTACGGAAGATGGTGACTTTCAGCGCGATGAAAACGGCGTGCCGATCAAAAAAGACGTCGGTTGGGTTGGAATCAATCCGGCAACTTATGTCGTAAAAGTGACTCCAATCGAGGCATTAAAATTATCGGGAACCGCTTGTGTGACCATGTTAGTTGAAACGCCAAAAATATTGTTAAACATTCCGCGTTTGAAAGAAGAAGCAATGGGTCCTGCCTCTATCGCAACGGTTACAGCCAAAGCCGCTGAGAGAAGTTTACTCGACTTAATCACGATTGCGGCCGCTATAAGTTTGTCTTTAGGTGTGTTTAACTTGTTGCCAATTCCGCCACTTGATGGCGGTCAACTTTTGGTTTGCGGAATCGAAGCATTGCGGGGCGGAAAACGGTTAAGTTTGAAAGTTCAAGAGATGATCGCAGTTGCGGGCATCGCTTTCATACTAATTGTATTTGTTGCCGTGTTTAGTTTGGATATTAATCGGATTTTCAATCGCAGCTAACCGATTTCCATTCTTATCTCTTCGAGCCGAACGGCCCCGAAACTCATTTGCAATATAAAAGGAGTCAACAATCATGTCTTGATAACACCACTTGCCGGAATTCGGAAGCGAAACCTGATTCGACAGTGCCTGCAAAACAACAGTCGAATCACCAATTTCAACTTTGTTCTCGCTACAAAGCAACAGTGAAAAAGGTGAACCGAATCCTGACACAACCAATTGGCTACCCTTAAAAGAAAATGTGCTTAATCGACTGCTTTGGCCGAGCGGAGTCGCCAGCAAACAAAAACTGATTCCAAAACCCAGTAAAAGAACAGAAACCGCATTCCTTCCCCGCTTTGTCATTGCTCTTGCCAACCCAATGACGCTGAAAAATCCCAATATGCCGATAAACGGCAGCAGCAAGACAGAAATCCAATCTGCTATCGAAAGTACGGGAGAAAATTCATGCGTCATTTGGCCGGATTAAAGTTCTGAACGATTTTGTAGCAATTCCTGTTCCAAACTGCGTCAGAATACTGGGAAAATGGTCGAAAATCGTCAACCGAACCAATCACCCAAGCGCGGGTTTAAGCGGTGGGAAAAGGCGGGAATCCGAATCCAATCTGCAGGCGAACTCTATGACGCCGCATTTGGGCTGTACCGACAAAGTGGATTTGAACTTTTGCGTCTTATCTTCATCCCGGCAACCATTTCATTTGGACTCATCGCCCTAGCGCTTCGCACGGTTCTGCCAAACCTTTTTTCAACGAACAATCCGGACAGCATTTGGCAGCAAGCGAGCGAAGTTGCGTTTCTAATGATGATTTCAATTTTGTGCGTCGCTCCGGTTGTGTTGGTTGCCTATTCTTATATGACTTCTTGCATTTCACTTTATGTTGCGGATATCCATTTGGGACGAAGACCTAATTTAGTTGCGATTCAAAGAAGCGTATGGAAACGATTAGGAACTTTGGTTGCAATCAATTTCCTGGTATTGCTGAAAGTTCTGCTAATTCCAGTTGTTTCTGTCGGCCTATTATTATTGTCCGCTTTAATGGACGTGCAAACTGGCTCCAGTGATAGTTATGTACCTTTTATTTCATTGCTTGGCGTTTTGGGAATTGTAGTTGGAATGATTACAGTCCCTATTGCTTTTTCTTGGAGCAGTATTGAACCGGTCGTTGCAATTCAAGAATCCTGTTCTGCAAAACAAGCAAGAAAGCGCTCAAAGGAATTGTTAAAACCTTTGGGACCAACTGGTCGAGGCACTGCTGTCGGGCTTTTGTTCGTAACATTATTGTTACAATTACTTCTTTATGGTGCTTTCAGTATTCCCGCAGAATTATTCCGCGATTTTATGATTTCAAATGGAGTTGACAAAAGCAATTTGCTTCTTATATCTCTCTTTGAGTTTCTTAACATTTTCGGCGCCTATACTTCATTTCTATTGGTGCACCCAATCCTTATCAGTGGCTTGACCTTAATCTATTTTGACCGCAGAATTTTAGTTGACGGATTTGACATTGAACTTCTTGCAAAAGATGTCTGGAGAAACGACCGTGCGATTAGTTTCGATATTTAGTTGTTTCCTTGTTTTCTCGGTTTGCTTTTCGCAAACTACCTCTTCTGACTTGCTCTCCAGAGTAAAAAATGCATCTCCAGAACAAATGGAATCATTGCTGCAAGAAGCAGAAACCAACCCAAACATCAACAACGATGATGCACTTATGTATTACTTGGAAAATTATGTAAACAATGAAGACAAAAAACCCCTCATCTTATTTCTCGAAAATCGTGTTCAATTGGAAAAAATGAGTAACGACTCAGAAACTTCGAATAAACGCATAATAGACATTCTTTCTAATCCTGCATATCGAGAGGAGTCTTCTAAAAAAGATAGCAATTGGTTGCAGCGTGCATTGGATCGATTGTCTGACCTATTCAAAACACAAAGAGAGCCCTTTTCTAACAATTCACAGAATTTTTCGATGCCCAAGCCGTTGGACTTGGGTGCCATTTTTCCATTCATCATCGGAATTCTGATTGCTGCACTCTGCTTTGCGCTTTTCGTAGCATTTAGAAATGTAAAATTCAGCAAATCAAAGCGAGAAAAATCAACACGCCGCGGACTTCTTGATGATGATGAGCCGTTGTTAACCTATGATGAATGGCTTGAAAAAGCAAACGCCTTAGAAAAAGAAGGCAAGTTTAGAGAAGCAGTTCGATGTTTGTATCTTGCGATACTCATGCGCCTTGACGAATCTCGAATCATCCGTTTTGAAAGAACGGAAACCAACTGGGAACATTTGTATCGAATCGAAAATTCACTCGCACCAAAAGAAGTTGATTACAAGACATTAACCAAGCGATTTGATTTAGTCTGGTATGGCGATCATTCTTGCACAACTGAAGACTTGATACTTTTCAGAAATCACTACCAGTTGCTTGTGGACTCAATAAGGAGCAACCCGTTATGAAACAAGGCAAATGGTGGATAACGATTTTTTTTGGGCTTGGCGTAATTGGGATTTTTGCCTTTTTACTTGCAACGGTCAGCACTGTAAACAATCGATTAGTTCTTTCCAGCATGTCTCCGGAACCTGGAGGAAGCATGGCGCTTTATCAATTATTAGAAGCAGAAGGAATTCCTGTTGAACGCGCCATGAAAGAGCCAAAAGATGTCTCCCAATATGGAATGGCAATTTCCTACGACGGAGATTACAACGTACTCGACGAAATAACCGGGAATGGCACAATTACAAAAGACATGCCCGTTATCTTAGTAATGAGAATCCAATCTCAATTGCAGAAAAAAGAGAATGCAAAGACCGTAAATCTAATCTCCAATTACAACGCGTTACCAAGGAGTTCGGTTTTAGCGGCTCCCGAAGATGTTTTGATATCCACCGTTCCCGGCGGTGACAAACTATTTTTTATCTCAGCCAATACCGGAGTCATTTCAAGCCGAGCAACTACAAATGGTTATCGCGTTTACATTCCAACAGGACAAGCTTTTTTGAATCGCTTCATCGGAATGGAAGATAACGCAACAATTATCGTATCATTGGTAAAGGCACTGCTACCGAAAGGTAAAAAAGTAATGTTTCCCGAGTACTTATTTACCAAGTCCGAACAAGGTGGAATGTTTGCTACGCTCGGACCTGCATTTACTGCCTTTGTGATTCAGTTACTCTTTCTGTTTTTTCTGTTAATCTACGCATTTGGAAAACGTTTTGGATACCCGATTACGGAAGAAATCAAAAAGCCCGGCAGTGCTGAATTTGTTTCGGCAATGAGCGAGACGTTTCGTAGAGGAAAAGCCTCGGAAATCGTCTTGGAAACCGAATACAAAAGAGCAATGAGGGCTATTTCAAAGAAATTAAACTTACCGCCTGAAATGCCGGATACCGATGTGATACGTAGATTGTCCGCTTCCCTTGCAACCTGTTTGCAGCAAATCAAGCAGAACACTTCTGTCAGAATGTCAGAAAAGGAAATGAAAACCTTGCTGAACGAATTGAAAGTCCATTTGAAGGAGTATTTGAAATGAAACGAATCCTTACCTTTGCAGTAATCACTATCTTGTTTGGATGTGGTCAACAAGATGCCGCAGGGCCATCATCGGCAGAAGTCTATGGCGACGGGATGCAACCTACATCAAAACCGGATGCAGACGTTCCCGTTCGAAGCGTTGGCGATACGGATGCAGACATAACTGCAGCAAAAAGCAAATACTTGATTGCAAAAACTTCTTTTCAAAAAGGAACTGGCAACAAACAGGAACTTGTTAATGCAACGGTGCAATACGGAATTGTCGTCATGAACGGACCCGGTGCACCCAAACAAAAGTATCCTGAAGCATTAAAATTATATTCCGAAGCCCTAAAACTGGACCCAAAAAACGAGGATGCCATTAAGAACAAACAACTGATTTTGGATATCTATAAGAGCATGGGCAAAAACCCGCCAAAATTAGAGGACTAACTTGCTAAAAACCTACCCAAAATGGGTTTGGGCATTTGTTTTTGCCCTGCTGTTGTTGTCTTCAGCACCTTATATTTTTGGAGCGTTGATAAAACCGGAAGGCTCTACCTACTTTGGCGTACATACAAATTTCGATGACCATGCAGTCTATGCGGCTTGGACGAAACAATCTGCGGAAGGCAATTTCTTTTTTGAGAACCGATTCGCAGTCGAAGAGCAACCGAAAAAGACAGTTCATCTTTATTTCTGGGCAATTGGCAAACTGGCATCA
This sequence comes from uncultured Fimbriimonadales bacterium, assembly GCA_964546835.1. Taxonomy (GTDB): domain Bacteria; phylum Armatimonadota; class Fimbriimonadia; order Fimbriimonadales; family ATM1; genus JAHCHL01. The sequence goes on along the minus strand of CAZJKW010000007.1, from coordinate 30,841 downwards.
CTTACCGGTATTCCACTTGCAATGCATATTGGAAAACTCCTGTTCACGTTGCTTTTCTCGCTCTCCCTGTACACGTTAATTACAAAAATCACAAAAGACGATGCTACGCAAAAGTGGGCGTTCGCAGGGTCATTGTTTTTTGGTGGGATGGGATGGCTCTTTTGGAAAAACTATGGCAATTCCGCTCCCATAGACACCTGGCAGCCGGAAGCATTCATTTTTCCGTCCGTAATGACAAATGGGCTCTTTTCGGTTTCCTTGTTTTTAATCGTTTCGTGCATTAACTCAATTCTTGATTGTCGCAACTCGTTTTTTCCTGCAATCAAAGGCGCAACTTATCTCTTCTTTTTGACCAATATCCACACATATGACACGCTTTTGCTTGCGCTGATTTGTATTCCCTTTCTTATCTTCTGTATCGGAAAAAAACTATTTAGTTGGAGTTGGTTTTTGCGCTCGTCAATTGTGGCAGCCGGTGCAATCCCTCCGATTTTGTGGTTTGTGTACGTCAGAACTGTTGACTCGGTCTTCGCAGCAAGAGCAGCGACAGTTACAAATTCCCCTCCTCCAATTCAAATTTGGTTAAGCATTGCGGTTCTTTTTTGTTTGGCGATGGTCGGACTCTTGAAATCGGACAAATCAAATCCCGCGCTACTGTTAGTCGGTGCATGGGCAATTGTTGCTCCCTGGGTGGTTTATTATCCGGGCCTTTTCCAAAGAAAATTAGCAATGGGAATGGGGTTGCCTCTTGGCATCTTGTCAGGACTTGCTATCGCGTTTTTGCTTACTACGATTAGTTCAAAGACGATTAAGCTTGCATTTGGCGTTTTGCTGGCTGCAATTCTTTCTGCAAGCAACCTAAGGTGGATGATTCGCGAGTCAAAAATGGCGGAACTGAACCTAAGCAATACGACGGTCCACTCGATTTTCGCCGATAAGTCCGTAACGGAAATTCTGAATTATCTTCGTGAAAACAAAAAAGAAAGCGATGTCCTAATCGCAATGCCGGGAATTCCAAGTCAGGTAACTGAAGATGTTTTTGTACTGGGCATTCCCGATCTAAACCCGGTAATGACGGGCTGGGCAGGCATAAAAACATACGCCGGCCATTGGAGCGAAACACCCAATTATCTTAACAAAAGGCAGGAAGTTGCATTAGCTTTGTTTGTTTCGAGTTCAACAAGCCAAACAGCAAAGCCGCTATTGCAAAAGTCTAATGCAACCTACGTAATTTTGCCAAATGGACCTTATCGAAATGCACTAAGCACACCGGGTCCGGAAATCTTGTGGGAGGGTGCTAAGACGGTTGTGGAAACCGAAAATTGGTTACTAATCAAAAAACCTTAATTCACTTTTCGAGGGATATCTGCAGTTAATTCTAATGCCGCGCTCATCCGAATGGAACCTTCAACTAAATCCAGCGATTTTAATCGGCTCATCACCGGTAGGGCCGTTAAATCAATCAATGGATTAACCTTTTCGATATGGTCCCGAACCAAACTCTCTGGCGCCTTTGCACCCGCAACTTCAGCACGGTCCAACACAAACAGCAACTTGTTATTTTCAAAAATCAAATGCCCCTGTGCTCCCACTTGCAAAGGAATAATAACGCGAGCCACAGCAAGAACCGTAATTGAGCCGGATTCAATCTTAACGCTGAAATTCGTTAGACCCTGAGGGCTTTTCGCATTTAAATAATTTTCTATATCTTGTGCCGAAACAACGATTTCTATCTCTGCACAAGTTCCTTCCGGCAAAACAAAAGGGTCCAAACCGGCGGATGCTTGCGGAAAAAGAATCTCCACCATTTCCAATCGAAGTCCGTTTGGCATCAAAAGCGCTTTTGCGCGAATGGATAACTCAGTCGCCTTGATTGCTTTCATGGTTTCTGACCCGATAATTTGCTAAACATTTCTTTCAGTTTCTTTTGTACTTCTCCATACCCAGCCCAATCGCCTTTTTTCAGAGCAGCTTCACCATCTTCAATCAATTTCAGTGCGTCCTTCACCAGATTCTCCGGAATTCTTCCCTCCATCGGCCGATCGGTCGGTTTTACCGACGGCTCAGCAGCAGCTTGTGCCGACCCGGTGAGCAATGCCAACGCGCGCGGATAATTTTCTGCAAAAACAACTTTGTCACTGTAAGCCAAAACAACCAGTTTTAATTGCGGTAACTGCCGCGTTCCTTCCGAAACCAAAAACAAAGTCTTAACATAAATCACGCTCTTTCCAAGCGGGACTACTAACAAATTACCGCTAATTACCCGACTTCCAACTTGTCCAATCAGAGTAATCTCTTTACTCAAATTAACATCGGTTGCAAATTGCGATTCTTGTTGCTCCGGGCCATTAATACTGCGGTCCCGTGGAAACCGATACAGGACAACGCGTCCATAATCTTCAGGGTCACAATGCGCCGCAAGCCATGAAATCATGTTCGGACGGCCGACTGGTGAAAATGGCAAAATAAGCAAGAACCCATCCTTTTTCTCATCGGGTAATCGCATCTGAACGTAATACGGCTTAATCGGTTCCGAAACATTTTCAATTCCTTTTTCATTTGGAATTTCCCATGCGTCCTCATCTCTGAAAAATGTCAAAGGTTCGGTAACATGAAATCTACGCAATTGTGTCGATTGAACAATAAACAAATCCTCCGGATATCTGAAATGCGCCTTCAAATCTTCAGATGCTTCATCCGCATGTTTTAGGATTCCCGGATAAATGCCCTTGTAGGCACTAATGATTGGGTCGGATGCATCCACAACATACGCGTTCCATTCACCTGTGTAAGCATCAATCGTGAATTTGACCGAATTTCTAATGTAGTTGATTCGTTCGGTCCCCGCCATCGTCATCGCACTATAAGGAATTTGGTCCGACACCGAGTAACCATCTAAGATATACGTTAATCTCTTGTTGACAACGGCGATATATGGGTCGCGGTCCCATTGCAAAAAGGGCAATATCGCTTGTGCACGAGTCCGCACATTCCTCCTAAACAACAGTCTCGTGTCGCTTGTGATATCTTTGCTAAACATAATGTCCCAATCGTTAAACCACCAAGCAAAAAGAAATTTGCGAAATGTTCCGCCAACCTTGATTCCTCCGTCATGTGTCCAGCGATGTTCTGCTTCGCCTTCCTTGCTGTAATCAAACTCCGCAAGTTTTGACCGAACTAATGAATAACGATCTTCTTCCGAAGGCGCGTCACTAAAGTATATTCTTGGCTCATCAACTTTTAATTCCGGCTTGCCGATTACGGGAATATCCTCTGCAAAATACTTCGGCATCCCTTGCTCATCGGCTTCATTCACCGGAACTGCAACAATTCCATTTCCATGCGTGTATTGCAAATGCAAGTTTTGCCAAGTTCTACGGTTCGGGTCCAATTTATCCGTAACCAAATCTCTCGCACCAATCATTAACATCCTTTGCTCACCGTCAATCGTGTACCGGTCAACATCAACGTCTGTAAATGCATAATATCCGCGCAAAGTCTGTTGCACTTCGAGGTTTCTCCGCAAAATTTCAGGATCCCAAAGCCGCATATTCTTTAAAGTAGATTCTGCGTCCTTGATTGCTGCCATTGTCGGTCGAGTCTCAACCGAAAAATCTCGCACTTCAAATTTATCAATTCCATAACCCCACCGCGTAGATTCAATTGAACGTTGAATATAAGGGCGTTGGACTGTTACCTCGTTGGGCTGAACCGTATAGTTTTGGACCAAACCCGGATAAATGATTACGCCCCCAACAAAAATCAGAATGGATGCAATTCCACCAACCAATGCTCCAAACAAGGGTCGGCTGCCGCGAATACTAATTAACGCCAAAACTGCAGAAATCCATAATGCAACACAAGTAATAGTTCTGCCGGTCAATGCTTGCATTTCAGAATAACCGGGTCCCGAAAATCGAGATCCCGATTCCGTCAAAATTCCGTACCTACCCAACCAAACAGAAACGCCGAGCATGAAAAATCCAATTGCGGCCAATACACCTAAATGTGTCCGAACGATTCCGCTTGATAACGGATTGCGTCCAGACGTTGCAGCACTTCTTAATCCCAAATGAATTCCCGCAGCAATAACTGAGGCTAAAACAAAAACACCCCAACCCCATCCAATTAAGGCCTTGTAAAAAGGCAGAACAAATACATAAAAAGAGTAATCATTTCCAAAAACCGGGTCCACTTTCCCAAACGCAACAGTATGGTTGAGCCTCAGCCACTCTTCCCACTTGCTTGACAAACTCAACCCGTAAAAAACTCCGATAATGGGCAGCACAATCCAAACTGCTTTATCTAACAAAGTCTTCCCACGGCCTGCAACATCTTGCATCATCGCTTCAAACTGATTTCGAGGAATTCGTAAAGAAAAATCCAAAGAACGCAATGCAATTTTCGCATTGATAATCAACAAAGAAGTCGAAACCGCAAATCCAATTAAAAACAGCAAAAGTTTTGTCTTCAGCGGAGCCCAATAAACGGTCAACGCTTTGGCATCTTCGGAATACCACAAGTAGTTTGCAAACAGTCTTGCAAACGATGATCCAAAAGTAAACAAGAGTAACAAAAGCCCAATAACTACAATGCCTCTTATCAATCGTTTCTTCGACTTCTCATCAAATTCAAAATCTGGACTCTCCGGAATACTCATGTCTTTTTCTCCCAACCCTCAATACGCTCAAAACAGTCTACCGGTTGTATCAACTGCTCGCACTTGTGTAATGGCTGAGTGCGAACTTGAAAAACCATCTTGCCGCAAAGGCAAATGATATCGCCCAGCCGACTCCCCAGCAAGCCAGGGTCAATTCGACCTGGCCCAGCAACGCTTTTGAAGGAATCGAAGAGATAAACGCAAGCGGCAATACAAAAGTCAGGATTCTTGCGGCGCGACCACCAAAAATGTCAAGCGGAAACCGAGCAATCGTAAAAATCGAATCGCTCAAAACCCACAAGTTATCAACTCTTACGAGCCATATCGCTAATGTCATTAACATCAAGGAAAAACTGTAAAAGATAACAATCGAGCATACACAAAGCATTACGTAAAACACAACCTCTAAAGTCGTTGGAACGTAGCCACTCATTTTGCATCCAAGAATCACCATAACAACGCCAACAATGAAAGTGCCAATTTCATCAAAGCGGATTTTTCTAATTGAAATCAACAGTTGTGCGTCTATCGGCTTTACCAAATCAAAATCAAGGGTTCCTTTCCTTACTTTTTCTGGCAATTCAATCAGATTGTATGTGAATAACCCATTGACAATTGAGAGCATCAAAAAACAAGTCGCCGATAACAAATAAGCGCCACCCTCTTCCCATCCTGCAACTGAATTTGTGTTCAGGTAAACCACCTTAACAATAAGCAGGAAAAAAACCATCCAAACAATGTTTTGTAAAATTTTAGCGAAAAAATTAGCACGAAACTCTAGTTCCCTAACCAAACTTGATTTTACAAACTGCTTAAAAACTCGCCACCCGGTTCCCACCCGAAGATTCTACTCAAGTCTTCAGGCAAACCGGCCAAAAATACGTACAATTTTTCGGTTACCGGATGTTCAAAACCCAGCCGAAAAGCGTGCAACGCCTGCCGTTTCAAATCCGCATATGAAACCCCGTAGACTGGATCTCCCAACACCGGCAATCCCGCCGCCGCCAAGTGAACTCTAATCTGATGGGTCCTTCCGGTTTCCAATTTACAAAACAAAACACTGTTACCGCTGTCAAAACTTTCGACCCATTTGCAATGCGTGATTGCAGATTTCGCATCGGATGCATCCATTGATACCACCGCCATTTTCGTTCGATATTTTGGATGCCTTCCAATGGATGCATTTATTGAGAACTCTTTGATGTTTGGAATTCCTTTTACAAAAGCCAAGTAGCATCGCTCAACTTTTTTATCCTGTATTTGTTTTTGCAATGCCCGGTGAACGGAATCATTCTTCGCAATCAACAATAATCCGCTTGTATCCTTATCCAATCGATGGACAATTCCCGGCCGAAACTCCCCACTTGCCTGGCTCAAGTTTGCATTTCGATACAACAATCCATGCACCAAAGTCGCATCGGACGAAGATGAAGATGGATGCACGGAAAGTCCGGCAGGTTTATTGATCACCATTAAGTGGTCATCTTCAAAAATAATCTCGAACTCAACCGGTTTCGGTGTTAAATCATGAATCGGCTTAACACCGAGTTCTCCAACGGAAATCATCTCGCCAATTTCCAACTTTCTGGATGGTTTGCAACGCATTCCGTTGACCAAAACCAAACCGCCATTAACGTGAGCCGCCAATCGGGTTCGGCTCTCGGTCGGAATCATCCGCACCAAAAAGGCATCCAATCGTTCAACCCGGTCGGCTATAAACTCCACTGAGTCATTCTGACGTGAACCACCACGTTTCCAATTCCGTCAAGGTAAAACCTCTAAAGGACATGAATAATCTCGGCCAAACCAATTGGGGAGCGATGAAACGCTTCCGTCTCGTCCTCCGCGACCAGGGGAAAACCCGCGACATGGGAGGCGAGGAAATGTCCATCGCCGTCCAAATCGTAGACAACATTTTCATGAACGCGCTTGAGGCCGGAGCAAGCGACATTCACCTTCAACCGGAGCGCGAGCAGTTAAAAATTCGGTTCCGTGTGGACGGTCAGTTGACCGAAAATGGTCAGCTTCCGCCTGAAACTGCTTCAAACGTTATCGCCAGAATCAAACTCGCTGCGGGAATGCATATTGACGAACGACGCGAGCCACAAGACGGAAGAATTGACATGGAGTACATGGGAAGAAAACTTAGTTCCCGATGTTCATGCGTTCCCGCTCTTAATGGCGAAAAGTTGGTCATGCGACTTTTAGACCCGGCTGCGATGCGCGTTGAACTTACCACCCTCGGAATGCAAACCGATGTCATGGAAAAGTGGCTAAAAGCGCTCCAATCACCTTACGGAATGATTCTTGTAACCGGTCCCACCGGCTCAGGAAAAACCTCCACCTTATACGCCAGTTTGCAGAAGTTGGACCGTGCTAAGCGAAACATCGTAACCGTTGAAGACCCGGTTGAATATGAGTTCAGCGACAGCGTGACCCAATGCCAAGTCACCGAAAAGATGACCTTTCCGCGAGTCATGCGCTCCTTCTTGCGCCAAGACCCGGACGTCATGATGGTCGGCGAAATGCGCGACCCCGAATCGCTTGCCATCGGCATCCAAGCGGCTCTGACAGGCCACCTGGTCTTGACTACCATTCACACCAACAATTCCACGGAAACGATTGGGCGAATGTTCGACATGGGCGCGGAGCCATATCTTTGTGCCGCTGTTTGCGTCGGAATCATGGCGCAAAGACTGGTCAGAGTGAATTGCCCGCAATGCGCCAAACCGTATATGCCCGCGGATGATGAGTTAGTGTCGCTCGGCTTCGAGCCCGGGTCTGCAATCACCGGCGAGTTTCGCAAGGGTGAAGGTTGCGCCGAGTGTCGAGGAACCGGGTTCAAAGGCAGAATGGGCGTGTTTGAACTCTTTTTGGGAACTCCGGATATGCGAGCCGCTATCGCGAAAGGGGCTGCGCATGGTGAAATTCAGGCTGCCGCACGTCGCCAAGGCATGCGCACGATGCTTGAAGACGGTAGGGACAAGATTTTGAAAGGACTTACCACTGCCGACGAAGTCATTCGTGCTGTCTACTCCGCAAGCATCGAGGCGTAATCTTTGGGTTCATAGGGAGTTTCACCCTCTCGTCGCAACAAGTACGCAATTGACGATTTTTCACGTCAACCAATCTATAAGGCCTCGGCAAAGCCATTTGTCAAGGATGTTTTTTGAGAACTGGTATTTTTGCTGGGACGATGTATCTCTGTTTAGAACCGAGTCCAAGGCCAGCCGGAATCGCTGAGGCTATCTTCTCCGCAACCGGGAACTCCATCTAAATTGATTGACATCTCTATCAAAATGCCATTTTTGAAAATGTACGAGTTTCGTAATACCTGTCCATCCTCTTTTGAATCCATAACAACTTTCTTGTAAAGCGCGCACCAAAATTCGCCTTTACTTCCGCGAATTGCAGACTTGAAAGGAGTTCCGAGTTTTTTTAGAACGTCTGCTTTTTTTGCACCGATTTTGATTCCATGTTTTGTGGAAAGGGAAAACGGCTTTTCACTGATTGGAGCCATAGAATATTTCGGTTTTCGACCAAATCGGCTTGTGTCATATCCCTGATCGCCAACCACTCGGCGGTCTTTTGTAAGAATCACCATCCGATGACCCCAGTCACACTCTACTGTTTTGATTGCAAAATATCCGCTTTTTTTATCATGCCAACAGACATTTGATACGGTCATTGCTTCAACACTTAGCCCTGCCATCGAAACCGTCAAATTGGATGGCCAGGTCACGGCGAAAATAATCAGACTAATCATTGAATGATTATGCAGTCAATTCGCGGCCTTTAGTCGCAAGCCCAGTACCACGTCCCGTCCGTTGGATGCGGGTCGCCTGTTCGATTCCCTTCCGGATTGATTAGGGCGTTGTCGAATCCGCCGGAACCCATTATGTTCTTTGCATGTGTATCCGCAAAAATCATGTTTCCGCCTGAAGTGTGCCAACGGCGATAATAATTATAAGGCGGATCGCAATCGTATCCATACAAGTTGCACGCGTCAGGATTATTGCGACGGTCAAAGGCGGACATCATTTCGTCCCGCATGATTCGCGTATCTGCCGGAAATTGAACCATGGATTCGATTACTTTTTGTGAATATGTATAGAGAACATTGTTTCTGCTGGATTCATTTTCGACAACGGTAAACATGCACTTTGTAAAGTGATAACTGCTGCCGTATGCTTTCCAATAAGTGTCCGCACCGGGAACGTCTGCACCGGTGTAGGGGCCACCCGCATCAAGCGGACAAAGAAATAGCGGATTTAGTTTTGAAACCGTTCCGATTTGTGCAGAGAAAACATAAGGAGCAAGCAACACTTCGACGCCTTTGTGTCCTGCGATACCAGCCGGTGGCTGGCTGTTGTAATCGGTGAAAATCGGCATTGATCCGTCGTAGTCGCTTAAATAAAGTTGAACGCCGGTACCAATTTGGCGCATATTACTGAGACAAGCGGTTTTCTTTGCGGCCTCTTTCGCTTTTGCAAAGACCGGAAAGAGAATGGCAGCAAGAATTGCGATGATTGCGATGACCACCAGCAGCTCTATCAAGGTGAAGGCGAGTTTCTTTTTCATTTCGGTTCCTTTCGCTTAAGCCGCTCCGCAATTTGCGGAACGGTTTTTGAACCGAATCTCCGCTTCCCTACGCCGGTTTCAACCGGATCAGGTTCCAAGGGTCTTTTCCGAATTGGAAAACTCTCAGCCCAAATGGGCTCCCCCAGCAGGAACAGTGCTCGTGCGTTATTGTATAGACGACGATTTTCTTAGAAAAGTTGGCTTTTCTGGAGCCGATGACCGGATTCGAACCGGTGACCTGCTGTTTACGAAACAGCTGCTCTACCACTGAGCTACATCGGCAGAGCGGAAATTATACCGATCGGTTCCGGCAACGGGCATAATTTACATCGGTGCTTATGGAGAAATGCGATGACAGCGAAGCAGATACTTGCCGAGATTGAACCTTTGGGTTCTGAAGGATATCGCCGGATTTTGCGAAATCACGGCGTTACCGGGCCACTTTACGGAGTGAAAATCGAATACTTAAAGAAATACGAAAAAGCGATTAAAAAAGATTATCAACTTGCACTTGACCTTTTTGATACAGGTGTCTATGATGCGATGTACCTTGCCGGTTTGATTGCGGACGAACAAAAAATGACCAAAAAAGATTTAACTAATTGGTTAAAAAAATCAACGAACGATACAGTCGCCGAGTTTGCCGTTGCTTGGGTTGCTGCGGATGGACCTTACGGATGGGAATTGGCATTAAAATGGATTGAGTCAAAAGATGAAAAAGAGGCGGTAGCGGGTTGGGGGACTTTATCGAGCTGGGTCGCAGTTAAAGACGACTCGCTATTGGATTTGGCAACTTTAAGAAAATTGTTGAAGCATGTTGAAAAAACCATTCATAAAACAGCTGACAAGGTTCGCTATAAAATGAACGGGTTCGTGATATCTGTTGGTTGTTATGTAACCGAATTGAGTGAGGAAGCGATCAAAGTTGCAGAAAACATTGGAATTGTTAAAGTGGACATGGGAAACACGGCATGCAAAGTTCCATTCGCTCCGGATTACATTCGCAAGGTTGTTTCAATGGGACGAGTCGGCAAGAAGAGAAAAACCGCAAGGTGTTAAGTTTCTATTTTGTAATTGGAGGAGCAGCAGAACTTGGACTTGATTGAATATTCAAAACAGCGTGCGATTGAGTGCATGGAGATTTTTCTGCGGAATTTTTCGAAAGTGCCGGATGATAAATTGCATTGGTCGCCTACTTCAACCTCAAAGTCCGCAATGCGTATTGCAGCCCATACGGCTTTGTACGCCGGACGGTTTGCAAAAATGATTAGGGAACGTTGTTTGCCATCGCCGGCACATTTGGATGAGTGGATAGAAAAACAAAACGCCGAAGAACTTTATATTGTCAACCGTGAAGAAATCGAACCCATTTTTCGGACCGGCACTAACGAAGTTCTGGCTGCGCTTGACGGGTTGTCCATAGATGATGTTCATTCGGTTCTCGACTCGGGACAGGGTTGGAGCGTTCCGATGACAAGACTGATGGAGTTACCCGGCTGGCATGCAACGGTGCATACCGGACAGATTGATTTCTTGCAAACTTGTTGGGACGACCAAAATGTATACGTTGAATAACGTTTATGCAATCTAACAGGTTAATTATGAACTTAGACTCATTCCGTACTTGATGGCATCTAATAGCACCGGAATATTTATATCAGCCAATTGTCTAAACTTAATGCAATAGCCGCTTATAGTTGCTTTTCCAATTCGTGTTTTATAGTTCCTTGCCAAGTAGTTTTTATCGCCAATTCCAAGAATGTACACTGAAATGCCAGTTTTGTTTGAACTTAGTCCTATTCGATAAAAGTCCCTGCTTTGATTGTTTGCGTATTTTATATTGTAGTATCCATAGCCAATGTTTGGATTAGCGATGACCTTTCCTTCCTTGTCTTTTCCATCGTTAAACCAAATCAAACATTTTGGAAACTCGGCAAGTATGAGATTGTGCAACAATTGAAATGCGAAACGTTTCGGCTCTGGAATTTCATCAAAGTGTTCTTTAATTAACTGCTCTACTTTCACTTTGGATCTAGTTATCTCGACTTCAAAATTTGATTGGTACTCCCGACGGGATTCGAACCCGCGATCTTCGCCGTGAGAGGGCGATGTCCTAAACCGCTAGACGACGGGAGCAGGAACAAAATTATAGCAAATGGAAAAACTCAACAGCCGATTCGACTTTAGTTTGAACCATTTGAACGATTTCATTGTTCTTATCATCCGAAAATCCAAGCCAATTTGAGACGTTGGGATCGATTTCAAAACAAGGTAAAGGAACCGTTGAATATCCTGCCACGTTTGTAAAGTGGTCAGCGGCATTGACGACGAGTGAACAAGGCGAAGCATTTTCGTCAAACGGCCCGTGGTGCATTCCTACAACTTGCCTTAATGGTTCCGGGAAATTCCAAGTCGTCGTTAACAGTTCGCCGACCGAGGCGTGGGTGATTCCCAGAAATTGGTACTCTGCATTTTCCAGCGGAATCGCTTCAGTCGCCGCGAGTTTTAACGTTTCACGATAAAGTTCGCTGAAGTTGCACAGAAGAAACAGCGCCCCTAAATCGTGAAGCAAGCCACCCATGTAAGCCAGATCTTGTTCTTCCTGAGTCAATCCCTTGGTTTTTGAGATTTCAGAGGCGGCGGCTCCGCTTCCGAAAGCGTGTTTCCAAAATGCCAATTGAACTTGGCTACCTGACGTTCCTCCGCCTTTTACTAAACTCATTGCCGCCATGCTGAGAACCAAATTTCGGACTTGTGTGAAGCCGAGAATGACGGATGCGTGTGAAATCGTACTGACTTGGGACCGCAGACCATAAAACGCGCTATTCACTACTCGCAGGACTTTGCTTGCAATCGCTTGGTCCGAATTGATGAGTCTTTCTAAGTCGGTAGCGGTTGCTTCGGGGCGCTCGGTAAGTTCAAGAACTTTTGAAACGACGGCCGGAAGAGCCGGAAGATCCTGAATTGAACGTTCAATGTAACGTCTTAGTGCGCCTCGGTCTACTGATAAAGCCATGATGGGTTCCCGTGATAGATTTTCGGAATTTCGAGACCGGGTTTTGAGAGGTCGGCTAAGATTGGCGCGATGAAAGTCCGAATTCAAACGGTTGAAGTCAGAAAAAAGCGTCCGCTACGGATTAGCCGTGGAGTGTCTGACCAAGCCACCAACGTTTTTTTGTTTGTTGAAGAGGCAGGGATTGTGGGCGTCGGTGAGATGTGCGGAATCGGCTATGACCGCCAAACTTCTACCGACTGCGTCCAGGAATTGACTCGTGCAGATTTTGAAAGGTTTTCGCCCGCATCCGTGCTGAGTATTGAAAGTTATTGCCATGAATTGGGGCTTATGTCATCCACATGTGCTGCGATTAACATTGCTTGTTGGGATTGGTTAGGAAAGAAATCAGGATTGCCACTTTGGAAAATGTTCGGCCTTAACAAAAACATTCCAGAAACTAGCGTCACCGTTGGAATCAACGAAACGGAAGTTATTAAAGAGCAAACCAATCAGATTCTTTCTGAAACCAATGCCAAGTGCTTAAAACAGAAACTGGGTGGCGACGGTGGTATTGAGTCAGACAAAGAACGTTATTTGGCTGCGCATCAAGTTGCATCCGGTATTCGACATCGTGTGGACGCGAATGGTGGATGGAGCGTGGAAGATGCCATTAAAATGAGTCATTGGCTGGCGGAAAATGATTGTGAATATATTGAACAACCGATATCTCATTTGGAATGCGATGGCTTGGTAGAAGTTTTTAAAAATCGTTCTTTGCCAATTTTTTTAGACGAATTTATTAAGACTTCCAAAGATGTGATTAAATATTCAACCGTTTGTGACGGCGTCAATTTGAAGTTAATGAAAAGCGGCGGTATTTCTGAGGGAATTCGAGTTGTTCATGCTGCACGAGCATCCGGACTAAAAACGATGATTGGTTGTTTTGGTGAGAGTTCGATCGCCATTTCTGCCGGAGCACAAATCGGTTCCCTTTTCGATTTTTTGGATTTAGACAGCCACTTGAATTTGAATCCCGATCCCGCATCGGGTCTTGAATTTTCGGATGGCTTATTGCGACTGAATGATGAACCGGGTCTTGGAGTTGTTATTCATGTTTGAGTTGTTGTCAACCGGAAGGAAAGTTGCACTATTGATGCATGACTCGTTGGCAGGACCATTCGGGAAAATGGGAATTGGAATGCTTAGATATTCGCAAGCCGACGTAGTTGCAATTATTGATAAATCTCAAGCCGGAAAGCAAAGCAATGAGTTCATCTCTGCAAAAAAAGTCGTTCCGGTTGTAGGCACGGTTGAGGAAGCCCAACGTTTGGGTGCCGAATCGGTTTTGATTGGAATTGCTCCACCCGGGGGTTTATTGCCTGAAGATTGGCGAAATCATTTAATGCGGTCTCTGGATTTGGGAATGGCAGTCATCAATCCGTTACACGAAAAACTTTCGGTGAATTTGGCGTTTGCCGGAAAAGGCAAAGTTTGGGATGTACGCGTCGAACCTGAAAACTTGCAGCCCGCAACGGGTGCAGCAAGGCATTTGAATTGCAAACGAATTTTGACTGTTGGAACTGATATGTCGGTCGGAAAGATGACTGCTTGCTTGGAAATTGTGCGTGAATTGAATCGCAGAAAGGCATCTGCTTCGATGGTCGCAACCGGCCAAGTTGGAATTTGTATTACGGGTCGCGGTATTGCACTCGATGCGGTGCGTGTAGATTTTGCTGCCGGTGCAGTCGAAAGAGAATTGATTTCTGTTGCGAATGGCGCAGAAATTGTAATGGTCGAAGGTCAAGGTGCGCTATGTCATCCGGCTGCCACGGCTAATTTGGCTTTGATTCGTGGTTCAATGCCGACGCATTTAGTTTTGTGTGCAAGAGCGAGGCAGACCCATATTCGAAACGCAACTTGGGCGAAGATTCCAAATTTGCAAAGACTGTTCGACTTGTATTCTGATTTGACCGAATGCTGTGGATGTTTTCAGCAACCGGTACAAGTTGGAATTGCGCTAAACACAAGTGAGTTAGATGAGATTGAAGCAGTCCAAGAAATCGAGTCTTTGGAAAACGAATCCGGATTACCGATCACGGATCCGGTTCGATTTGGTTGCGACAAATTGTGTGATGCTATCCTCAAATAGATTCTATTCTTTTGAGGATTTCTTGCTGAGGGGACGGCATTGGATAACTGCGAAGTTGTTTGATTGAGACTTTTTTCAGATTTTCGGGAATACGCTTGGCTAAGTAGACCTCAAGATTTATTTTGTATTTTGTAACGTTGTGGGCGATGCTAAATTTCTTTTCCGAATCCGGGAAGCCCAGTGTGTTGAGACAGTCTTCAATCAACTCCCCATTCTCTTTAGAAATTCTCGGAAACTCCCACATTCCTCCCCACCAACGTCCCTCGGGTATTTGCTTAACGCCAACCGAATCGCTTTCTTTTGGCACAACACATACATGAGTTAAGTTAATCAGTTTTTCAGTTGGCTTTCTATGCGGAAAACTATCCATTTGATTGACTGCTTTTGCTTTGCATTGGTTTGACATTGGACATTGGTCGCACTTTGGATCGATGGGCCTGCAAATCGTTGCGCCAAGTTCCATTAGAGATTCGTTGATTTTTCCGGGCGAGAGCTGTGACTGGTTCATGACGTTTTCAATCGCAGATTTGGCATGAAATCGTAATTGATTTCTTTCGGAAGGGTCGGCTGTCAGTCTTGCAATTACTCTTTCAACGTTTCCATCTACCGATGCATAGGGCAAATCATAAGCAATGGATGCAATTGCGCCAGCTGTATATTCGCCAATTCCCGGGAGCTGTAACAGTTCACCAATAGTATTAGGAATTTCCGAATTTTGTTGGGCGATTTTCAGCAGGTTCTTTGCTCGTCTGTAATATCCCATCCCTTGCCATAAGAGAAGAATTTCTTGTTCTGTCGCTGATTTCAATGACTTCAAGCTCGGAAACTGTTTGACAAACTTTTCAAAATAAGGAATCACCGTTTTAACTTGTGTTTGCTGCAACATGATTTCGCTAACCAAGACACGATAAGGGTCTCGCGATTTTCGCCACGGTAGTTCCCTCTGATTTTTTTCAAACCAACTAACTAACGGTTTAAAGTCCAAGTTCGATTAGTGCCGCTTCCGGGTCTTCCGCATCTGCCAACGCTCTGCCAATTACCAAGTAAGTCGCGCCATTTGCCAAAGCATCCTTTCCTGAAACCACTCGCTTTTGGTCCTGTGTTTCACCAAAGGATTTTCGGATTCCCGGTGTGACGAGAACGGGCTCGGGCCCTATCGCAGCGCGAATGGTAGCCACTTCGTGACCTGAACAGACCACACCATCTAAACCACAGGAAACGGCTCTTTTTGCAAGATTTACGGCATGGTCTTCTAAGATTCGCTCCACTCCTAATTGTTCCGTCAAGGTTTTTTGATCTATGGATGTCAATACGGTAACGCCGAGCAAAACCGGAGGAATCTGAGGATTTGCATCGGCGGCTGCTTCCACGGCTGCAGCCATCATCGCATCTCCTCCTGAGGTGTGCAGAGTCATCATCCAAACCCCGTGTTTTGTTGCCTCATAAACCCCGAGAGCAACTGAATTCGGAATGTCATGGAATTTCATGTCAAGGAAGATGCGTTGTGCTCCAGCCATCATGAGTTCGTCAATTGCCATTAACCCGTGAGGAAGGACCAGTGCGTGCCCAATCTTGAATGCAAAGGCGTGTTTTTCTAACTTTCGAACTTGGGCTTTGGCTTCTGCTAAGTCGCTTGTGTCAATGGCGACAATGACGTGCGTATTCACACTATTGGTTATGGCATAAGCCGTTGGGTTTTAACTTCGAATTGCCGACAATGGAGATTGGAATAGGTCTGGCAAAACTGCTTGGCCTTTTAATTCTGAATCAAGCAATAACGTGATTGGCGGAAAAGAATGAGTTTTAGCGGTGCTTCTGGAGTGTCCTTTGCAGGTCTCGGGTCAGGGATTGACTCTGAGTCTATTATCAGTCGTATCGTTCAACTTGAGCAGCGCAGCGTCCAACGCTTGCAAATTCAACAGACTCAACTAAGGACTAAGCAAGCGGCGTATGACCAGTATAAGTCGTTGCTAAACACTCTGCGCGGTGCTGCAAGCGACCTAAACCAAAGAAGTTCATTCGACTTAATAAAGGGCTCAAGTTCCGATGCAACGGTGGCGACCGTTACCGTTGGTTCCGCAACTAATCCGGGAACTTACAACTTAGAAGTCACGCAATTAGCGCAAGCACATAAATTGGGATCTGCAGCCCAGGCAAATGCAACAACCGCATTGAACTTGACTGGGACGTTCACTGTCAACGGAAAGGAAATTTCCGTTATCTCGAGCGATACTCTGACCTCGATTGCGGCAAAAATCAATTCAGCCGGCGCGGAAGTAACTGCATCGATTTTGAATGGGGGTTCCGGAAGCACCTATCTGACCCTTACAGCAAATAAAAGTGGTGCGGCAAATTCAATTAACGTAACCGACACGAGCGGAACCGTTGCTTCTACACTGAATTTTACGACGCTTTTGGCAGCCCAAGATTCAACATTTAAAGTCGACGGGATTTCTTTTACGAATTCAAGTAACAACATTGAAGGCGTCATTCCCGGCGCAACGATTAATCTCCTTAAGACATCAGGTACGACCACTCTGTCATTGACAAGAGATAGCGAAGGAATTCGCGGAAAAGTTGACAATTTCATAAAGGCATACAATGCAGTCATGGATTATCTGGACCAAGTTGCTACTTTTGATAAAGAGACACTTGAGTCTGGGCCACTTTTTAGCGATTCAACCGTTGATTTGATTCAAGAACAGATGTTTAACGGTATTTTGCAATCACCTACCGGCATTACAGGACCGTATCGTAATTTGCTTGCTGTAGGAATTGATATTGATAGCAAGGGACGATTAACGCTGGATTCAAGTAAGTTTGATTCCGCAATTAGCACAAATCGTGAAAACGTGTTTTCGTTGTTTGGCTCGACTGCGACCTTTGATGATTCTGCCATTAGTTTTGTCAGTTCCAGTTCTGCTACCAAAGCAAGCGGAACCGCAGGGTACGCAATCAACATTACTCAAGCAGCAACATTAGGAAGCGTTTCAAGCGGTATTGCTTTTAGTTCGCCGAGCGTTGACGAGGAAATTCTGAAATTCAACGGGGCACTTTTTGGTGGTGTAGAATATTCAATAACCGTTGCACCGGGATCTACATTGTCCAGCTTAATTAATCAGATTAATACAGATTCCCGTTTAAAGGATTTGGTCACTGCATCAGATGATGGCACCGGAAAGCTGAAACTGACTTCAAAGAAATATGGTTCTCCCGGAAATTTTACGGTTGAAAGCAATTTAACAGAAGATATAAACAATTCGGGAATTGGCAAAACAACTCTGATTGCAACCGGTCTGAACGTTGAAGGAACGATTAACGCTGAAGCTGCAACAGGGAATGGTCAATTTCTAACGGGTGCTTCGACTTCCAGCAACAAAGATGCCGATGGTCTGCAACTTTTAATTACCGGTACGGCAACCGGCGACCGCGGACGAGTCTATTTTGCTAAAGGTGCAGGCACGCTTTTGCGAGATAATTTGGACAGTGCGCTTGACATTGTCGGGGGATTTTTAACGGCGGGCACGTCAGCATTACAAAGTCAGATCGATGATTTAGGAACACGAATCACCGATGCTACCGATGCAATCACTCGAAAAGCAGAATCTTTACGTCGGCGTTTTCAAGCGATGGAAGATGCGCTTTCGCGATTGCAAAGTCAAAGTAGCCAATTGTCCTCAATGTTAAGTTCACTTCAACAACGTTAGACGCGCATCAAAACTTTTTCTTTTGAAAACATTTTAATTGCTATTATTAGACAAACTGTCGCCAGAACGATTCCTGTTGTGGCAGTTATGGATAGGTTGTACCAACTAATTTTGTTTAACAGTGCTTCACGGATAACGGTCGCCGTATTTAAGATGGGAACAAACGGAATCCACTTCGATGAACCGATATCCGTAAATCCAATGAACTGACTAAAAACAGCCGGCATCAAAACCACAAAACTAAGAAGAGACAAGTAACTTTGAACTTCCCTTTGATTCTTAGAATACGTTGAAATTGCAAGTAACATCCCAGAAAAAAGAACTACTAAAGGGATGACAGTGACGAAAATAGCAAACGCAGACACCGGGGCAATATGCAAACCTTCTTCAAACATTTTTTGCGTAATCGGTAAGTTTATCAGCCCCATGATTACGACGCCCATCAATGCAGAAACACAACTTGCAAGGCTCACCGTTCCTAACGCTAAAAATTTCCCTACAGCAATCGCTTGACGTGATATCGGTGCGATTAATAAAGTTTCTAAGGAACCGCGTTCTTTTTCTCCAGCAACTAAGTCGCCGACAATCGAAAACCCGCCATAGAAAGCCCAGATTACAATCAAATAAGGCAAGAAACTTATTAAAAACTCGCCTGCTGCGGGCTTGTTTACCTTTGCTTCCACGCGTTCAATGCGAAAAGGTGTAAACGTTTCCGGCGTCAGATTTCTGGACGCCATTTGTTCTGCCATATATTTTTGAATAACAGGAGCAATGGCAGAATTAATTGTTCCGAAAGCGATATCGCTTGTGGGTTCGGTAGGGTCCACCAATGCTCGAACAGCCGGGGCTTTTCCGTTCTTAACTTGCTCAGAAAAATCCTTTGGAAACTGAAGAACTAACCTGCCATCCTTGTCTGCCAATGCCTTTTCGGCGTTCTTCCCTTTTGGCAACTCCTTAATTTCAAATTTTTTGGATGCTTCCAGTTCCTTTATGAATGCGGCGCCTTCGGCGCGATTTTCCACCAGAATTTTTTGGGTTTGCTTTCCACCCACGGCTTCACCAACAAATCCCAACAAAACTATTAAGAAAATTTCCAGGAGTACCGGACCGAGCAACGCACTAATCAAAACGCGCCGATCTCTTGCAAACTCTCTAAGTTCTTTTTTGTAAACACTTTTCCAGCCCTTCATGATTTGACCCCTTCCCCTACAAGCGCCAGAAACACTTTGTCTAACCGGTCTTCGCCCGTTTGGTCTCTTAACTCATCAAATGTTCCTTCTGCTACAACTTTGCCATTGTGGACAACGCAAATTCGATCACAAAGTCGCTCGGCTTCACTCATAATATGAGTTGAAAAAATGACAGTTTTCCCTTCCGTTTTCTGATTTTCAATAAATTCCATTATGGTTTTGCCTGCTACAACGTCTAATCCGCTCGTTGGCTCATCAAAAAACATTACCGGCGGGTTGTGCAGTATCGTTCGAGCCAAACTGACTCTCTGCTTTTGACCCGTTGATAACTTGTCGCATAACCTATCTTTGAACTCATGGATATCCAACATCTCAATTACTTCATCAACTCTTGAATCTAAATCTTTTGCGTTTAATTCGTAAAGACTTCCGATATATCGAATCATTTCTCTTGCGGTCAATCTTGCATATAAAGCGGTTGTCGTGGACATAAATCCAATTCGTTTTCGCACTTCATTTGATTGGCTAACAATATCAAACCCTGCGATGGAAGCGCTGCCCGAAGTTGGTTTAAGAACGGTACTTAGCATCCTCATTAGAGTCGTTTTTCCAGCCCCATTTGCGCCGAGCAATCCGTAGATTTCGCCGGGCTTGGCTTCAAATGAAACACCGTCAACGGCTTTCACCGTTCCGCGCTTCGGATCCGAAAAATGTTTAGCAAGGTTGGCAACCTGAATCATTTGAATGCCGATGTTACCGGTACGTCGTTCATAATCGCCGCGATGAGTTACAAAATCGCCGTTTTGGATGGAGATGGAATCGGACCGGAAATCATTTCGCCGGCTGTTCGAGTGTTGAAAAAGGTCACCAACCGATTAGAATTTGAATCGGCATTGGTTGGTGGTTCGGCTTATGACGTTCACGGAACGCCGCTTCCCGATTCCACTCTTTCCCTTTGCAAATCAAGCGACTCGGTTTTGCTTGGTGCCGTAGGCGGGCCGAAATGGGACATGATTCAGCCACCTGAGTTGCGCCCGGAAGTCGGCGCACTGTTGCCTTTGCGCCGAGAACTGAATCTCTATGCAAATGTTCGTCCGGCAAAGATTTTTGATGCATTGATAGGTTCAAGCCCTGTCAAATTCGGCCCAAGCGGCCCAATTGATTGCGTCGTAATGCGTGAGTTAACTGGTGGAATCTATTTTGGGAAACCACGTGAAAGGCGCGACAACGGCGAAACCGCCGTTGACACCTGTGTTTATTCTAAAACGGAAATTCGAAGAATCGCGATTCGCGGATTTGAAATTGCTAAAATGCGCAGAAATAAACTCGTAAGTGTTGACAAAGCAAACGTTTTGGAAACAAGTCGCATGTGGCGAGAAATCGTAATTGAAGTTGCCAAAAATTATCCCAACGTTGAATGGAGTCACATGTTAGTTGATAATTGCGCGATGCAATTAGTACGTGACCCTGGACAGTTCGATGTCATTTTAACGGAGAACATGTTCGGGGATATTTTGAGCGATGAAGCGGCACAAATCACAGGTTCGTTGGGAATGTTGCCAAGTGCATCCTTAAGCGATTCAAAAGGTGAAACTGTTTTTGGAATGTATGAGCCGGCGCATGGCTCCGCACCTGATATTGCTGGCAAAGGAATTGCGAACCCGTTAGCAACCATTTTGAGCGCCGCAATGATGTTAAGGTACTCCTTTGGAATGAATGAAGAAGCCAACGCAATCGAAAGTGCAGTTGAAAAAACTCTTAACGACGGATTTCGAACAGGCGATTTGGGCGGAACTTGTATTACTGAAGAAATGGGAGATGCGGTTATCGCAAGACTGCAATAAAACATTAATCTTCGGCGTAAAGACGTGAGTGAGAGTTTTCACTTTTCAAACAGAAATCACTGTGCCCGAAAACAAAACCAACGTCTTCAATTTTTTCGCTAACGCACAGAACTTGCAAATAATCACACCACCCTGGTTAAACTTCAAAATCTTGACTCCAACACCTATCGAATTGAAACCTGGCTCGATAATTGATTATTCACTTCGCTGGCGCGGGATTCCCGTAAAATGGAAAACAGAAATCACGAAATGGGTGCCAAACAATACTTTTACTGATAAGCAAATCAAAGGACCCTACAAACTATGGGAACATGAACATCTGTTTCAAGAAACGGATGAAGGAACCAATTGCATAGATATTATCAGATATGCTCCGCCATTTCAGCCGTTTTCAATCTCAATTGTGCAAAAAGACGTTCATAAGATTTTTGAATATCGAAAAGCTGTTATTCAAAAAATGTTTAGCCGCTGAAGAAATTACCAGCGGCTAAACTCAAGACCTAAATATCGTAATACAAGAAGAACTCATAAGGGTGCGGACGCAAATCAATCGCCTCAACTTCATGTTTCATCTTGTAATTGATATGGGCCTCTATAAGGTCTTTTGTAAACACATCGCCTTTCAATAGCCAAGCGTGGTCTTTTTCAAGTGCCTCCAATACGGCTCGTAGCGAACCCGGAGTTTGAGGAATGTTCGCTTTTTCTTCAGGCGGTAACTCATATAAGTCTTTGTCAAGCGGCATAGGCGGCTCAATTCTTTTTTCAATGCCATCCAAACAAGCCATCATCACTGCGGCGAAACAAAGATATGGGTTCGCAGTTGGATCCGGAGCACGAAACTCAATTCGTTTTGCCTTTGGACTCTTGCTTTGCAATGGTATGCGCACACATGCAGAGCGGTTTCTTTGGCTATAAACCAAGTTAATCGGCGCTTCGTAACCCGGCACCAATCTTCGGAATGAATTTGTAGTTGGATTCGTAATAGCAAGCAATGCCGGCGCATGTTGCAACAATCCTCCAATCATCCATCTGGATAAATCGCTCAACCCCGCATATCCTGCTTCGTCGTACATTAACGTATCGCCATTTTTCCAAAGACTTGTGTGAACGTGCATTCCACTTCCATTATCACCAAACAGTGGTTTCGGCATAAATGTCGCGCTTAATCCGTATTCAAAAGCAGTGTTCTTAACAATGTACTTGTACATTTGCATTTTGTCTGCCATGCGCACGAGCGTATCGAATTTCATATCAATTTCACATTGACCGGCTCCGCCAACTTCGTGGTGATGTAATTCGACTTCTATTCCCGCGTTCATCATTTTTTGAACCATATCGGTTCGAACGTTTTGCAATTTATCATTTGGCGGGCAAGGATAATAGCCGCCCTTGGGTCGCATCTTATAACCAAGATTTGGCTTTTCTTCCAAATTTGTATTCCATGGCGCTTCACTTGAGTCAAGAGAAAAACCGGCTCCGCGCATTTCGTTGTAATAGCGGACTTCATCGAACAAAAAGAATTCCGCTTCAGGCCCAAAAAACGCTTGGTCGGCAACACCGGTCTGTCTCAAATATTGTTCTGCTTTGACGGCAACATATCGCGGATCACGGGAATACGCTTCACGCGTGAGAGGGTCCTCAACATTGCAAGTAATCACCGCAGTTGGAACTTCCATAAACGGGTCCATAAAAATGGTGGTGGCATCCGGCACCAACAACATATCGGATTGGTCAATCGACTGGAATCCACGAATGCTGGAACCGTCAAAACCTAACCCTTCCTCAAAAAGGTCCTCATTAAGAAGGGTTATCGGCATCGTAAAATGTTGCCAAGTTCCGGGTAAATCGGTGAACCTAAAGTCCACCATTTGCGCATCATGTTCCTGTGCAAAAACAATTGCTTCTTTGGGCGTCATCTCGTTTGTTCCTCTCCTCGGTTCGGTTGATTGTAAAAGAAAAAGACGCCCCACTGGGCGCCTTTGCCTATAACTTCATCTCCCTGAACCCTGACTCGTTCACGGGATTGAAGGATACCAGAAATTGCTGGGTGGGGGAGGTGGAGGGGGCTCCGGTTTACCCATTTGATCCCTCAATTTTTTGAATCGCTCCTCTTGCACTTTCAGTTTCTGTTTTAGCTCGGCAGGAAGAGATTCAACCGGGCCATATTCAAATCCCTCTTTTGCTGTAGCACCGGAAATCGATCCCGCTCGCTGTAAATCGGGTAGCAATTGCATTTTCACATTGAGTCGTTCGGAAACACCGGGTTTGACCAATGAGAATTCAACCGGAGCATTAAATTCCATGTCTCCATCCGTCATCATTTTCATGCCGGCAAAAGCCGAAAGCGGCAAAGACATTGGAAACTTAACACCCGCAAAATTGACTTGTGCCGAAATTGCATCTGTTCGCTTTAACTCAAAAGTAACAAGGCTGTTCCCTAATGGTCCATTTGGCAGAATTTGTGTAATTTCTTTATCTTCGCCCATACTTTCCGGAGTCATGGCAGGAGCAGGCATCCTTTCAATGTCCTCAATTTCGTCGATTCCCATAAAATCAAAACTTTGAAAACCGCCTTCTCCCTCCCGATAAATAAATTCGCCCAAATATTTTCGAGATTGAATGTTAAGAGAACTCCATGGAATCGGGCTGCCGGAAGCAATATAGGTTTTTTCAAGCGGACTCAATACGCTCCATGCTCTCAACAGATATTGTACGTTTCTGCCACCGCTCTCAAGCATCCCCATGTTGGTGAATCCAATGGTGACTTGAAGCACTTCCGATTCTAATTGCCTGTCCGTCAATTTTATGGCTAACTCTGCCATTTGATCAATGGTTAGACCGCATTGTTTAAAGGCAAGTTCACGAAACTTTAGAATCACATCACGCGGGAGGCTTGATGCTCTTGCCAATTCCCAATCAACGGTTCGCATTTTTATCCAACTGTTTTCAAATTTGAACACGCTTCCAATCGATTCACTCAACTCGGAAAGCAATTGAGCGGCAGTATCACCCGAAATTGAATGGCCACGCATAAAGGAAGCCGCAGAATCATAAGCGTCCGCAATCAGATTTTGATTTGTCGCTGATGCAATTTCTATTAGGATATGAGCCACAGGATAAATGGGGTCAATGCTTTCGTCCGGATTCAGCAGCTTCGCCATTAACTTAATCATTCCCATTTCCCCTCCTTCTAACAAACTCATGGCCTCTTTTAGAGAATCGGTTCGTTCGAGTTTTTCATTGAGAATTCCATGTTCTGGACTAGGCATATATGTCTGCGCCTCAGTTGAAGGAATTTCACCGCTCTCAAACTCACTGACGATAGTCGGATATCCTTTTGCAAGTATCTTCCCATTGTTAGAAATCACCGCGACGACTGGACGCATATACCTTCCGTAATGTCCGCCATCGTTTTCAAAAATGATTCGCACGGTTCCGACTTCATTTGCGTTAAAGGGTGTCACAACCGTTCCGAATCCGGGTTCATCAGAATCTGGAGTTTGTCCTTCATTATTTTCAGCAATACGATTCGCAATGATTTCATTCACTAACCTTGTCGCTGATTGATTCCCATTTCGAGGTAACGGCTGTTGTGCTGCGGTGGGTCGGTAACTTAGTACAATTCGACCGCGCTTTTCGATTTCCATCAAATGTTTTTCAGACAATTCAGCGAAAATCAGTTTTCCAAACTTTGAATAAGGGTCAATCATTTGCTCCAAACGTGCAAGTTCTTCATATAAAGGACTTAGTGTTTTCCATGATTCGCGAGTGTTATTTTGCTTTTCTTCCAATTCCGAGATTTTTAAGTTGAGTTCTCGAATTTTCTTCTTTACTTGCTCACCATCTACGGTATTCGCTTTGCCTAATGCTTCCTTCACTTCCTTTTGCAAATCTAACATCGTTTGTATCGCTTGCTTATCGGCGGCCGCCGCTTCTTTAACGTCTTGTCCGGGAGGTCGAATTAATCTAAACCCTTCGCCATCCGCAACCCATTGCCAATCAAAGTGGTTCGCTATCTGAGTCAAAACTTCTTTTGCGGGTTTATTTTTACAAAATGCAATCAATAAGTCGTTCTTAATCGCCGATGACACTAACAACGGTGCATTTATCTGTTTTCCAATTTCAATAAGCGCGCTTTCCATCGTCACGGCTTCAAATCGTACAGAAACGGGCTTGCCGAATCTGAGGTCACCGTCAAAGATGCCTCCCTGACCGGGATTTGAAATCAAACTAACCGCAAACAAAACCTGCAACATATCAGCACCGTCCAATGTATATTGTAGCGGCAAAAACCGCACTTGGCACTATGAACAGAGACCTTGTACTCACTCAAACTGCCCAACTCCTGCATGAAGGCAAGCCTGAAGAGGCAATCAGCACCATCCGCGAGTACCTGAACAAGTACGACGGTGACTCCACCGCCCACATGCTCGCTGGTCAAGCATTCGAACAATCCGAACAATATGCTGTTGCTGCAAAGGAGTACCGACATTCACTGGCGGTAAATGGGAACCAGCCCGAAGTCGGCAAATCGCTCTTAAACTGCCTCATGAAATTAAGACGATGGCAGGAAGCGCGCGAATTGGCAGACGAACTTTACAGAGCCGACCCATCGGACAGAGTCTTAAACGTCATGCGTGAAAGTTGCCACGAAAATGCACCCCTTCCGGCTGTGGGCTGGGAGGTTGATGTAGCGAACGACTAACCGTTCTTACTCGCAAATTCTTTCATAAACTCTGCAATCGTTTTGCATCCCTCTTCAGGAAAAGCATTGTACATCGAAGCCCGGATCCCACCCACGCTTCTATGGCCGGCTAATGTCGTCATTCCTAACGCTTCTGCTTCTTTAATAAACTTCTTGTCCAATTCTTCGGATTGAGTTTTGAAAGTTATGTTCATCAAACTTCGATTTTCTTTTACGGCATGCCCAACGTAAAAACCGCCGCTATTGTCAATCGCATCATAAACGTATCCCGCTTTTCTTTGGTTAATCGGTTCTATCGCCGAAACTCCACCTTTACCTAATAACCATTTGTAATACAAACCACATAAATAAATTGAAAAGCAAGGCGGCGTGTTATGAATCGAATGCGCTTTGTGGGCTTTGGTCCAAGAAAGCATCAAAGGTAAATCCTGTTTTGCGGCAACTTCCAACGCACGCGGACTCAAGATAACCGTACATACGCCTGCCGGTCCCTGATTTTTTTGCGCACCTGCAAAAATCACGTCATAGCAATTCAAATCAAAATGACGGCTAAGGATATTACTGCTTGCATCACAAACCACTAATTCATCCGTTTTAAATTTCGCATCGCGCATGTAATCCACGCCTTGAACCGTTTCGTTGCTGGTGTAATAAACATAACTCACATCATTCGTAAACTGCGGTTCATCATCAGCCGGTGCTCGGTCAAACCGCATCGGTTCACTGGTATATGCAATGTGAATTTTTTCCAACAACATCGCATCTTTCATCGATGCATTGCCCCAATTGCCCGTATCAATATAATTCGGTGTCCGACCTTCCATTTTCAAATTCAAAGGCACCATCGCATTTTGCAAACTGGCTCCACCCTGCAACATCAAAACTCCCCAGTCGTCGGGAATGGACATTAATTTTCTTAAATTCGCAAGAGTCTCCATGTGAATGGCATCGTAATCTTTTCCGCGATGACTCATTTCAAGCACGCTCATGCCTGTTCCTTTGTAATTGAGGAAATCCTCTTTTGCTTCTTCCAAAACTTCCAATGGCAAAGAGCCGGGACCTGCCGAAAAGTTGAACACACGTCCATAAGGAAGCGAAGTTTTTGTTGTTTCGTGAGTCGGAATCATGGTTGTATCAGGATACCAAACTTGGGTAGCCTGCCAACCCATGAAAGCCGGGATGTTATGTTTATCGCTGGCCGTCACACCGGCGCTGGCACAAGTTCCTGCTTCCCATTCCGTAGGCAAGTTAAGCCGTTTGATTTACGATGCCCGTGCAGCCGGAATGGGTGGTGCTGCAATAGCCATCAAAAACATGCCATCGGCTCCCGTTGAAAATGCAGCGACCCTGGCGTACCAAAGCAAATCCGAGGTCACCTTGTCCATCTTCGGCCATTCCGACGTTGGCGGCGGCATCGAAACCGCAAAGTTTTTCATCGCCGGAACCCCTGACCGGGTTGACGAAAAAGCAAACTTTAATCGAATGATCGGCTATGGAACGCCCGCCGGAAGAAATGCTGCCGGAGAACTAACCATTTTCGGAAGTGTCCGTTACAAAAACTTCGCCTTGTTTGGAACGAAGGGGGCAATTGCCGATACGAATATCGTTTCATCGGAAATTGGAAACATCAAATCGCTTGAAGTCACCGGCGAAGGAACCGAATACGAAACCATCGGGCTCGCTTACGGTTTTAAGTTAAATCCAAGAACGGCAGTTGGAATCTCCATAAAGGAAGCCCGTTTTTATCGCGCAACCATTGATTTTTCCGGGACTTCAATCAACAACGGCGACCCAATCGTCGTTGACAATTCGGATATCGTTCGCGGGTTAGAACTTGCTGTTGACGTGTCTGTCTTTCACCAAACCACCGAAAACAGTGCAATTGGCGCCGTTATTAGAAATGTTAACAGTCCGGAATTTGATTCAACCCTTACCGATGTCCAATGGCGCACATCGCCCAGTCTCGATATAGGAATCGCATGGCAATCGCCCGATGGCAATGACTTGCTGGCCCTCGACGTTCGGGACGTTTTCCAAAATTTTGATTCCGGTAGATCGGTAATCAAAGCAGGATGGGAACACCGTTTTGGTTCAAAATCACCCTGGTTTGCTCGCTTCGGCATTACCGATTCCGATGCAACATTTGGATTTGGCTGGAAGTCAAAATGCGGGTCATTCGATGTTGCATTCGGCGAAGACCCATCCCAAAAAATGGTGATGTCCGCTCGTTTCAAGTTCTGATTTCCCCTTAAAACCTATCCAATTTAGGTAAAATCTCGCCGGTCTCTTGCGTCCATCCGCAACCCTAATCAGAGACCACTCAAAGGAGAGTCAATTCGAATGGCATCGGCAACCTACAGCCCAGGATTGGAAGGCGTCGTAGCAGGCATTTCCACTATCAGCGACATCGACGTCGCCGCTTCCCGCCTCATTTATCGAGGATACGACGTTCACGAACTCGCCCAAAAGGGGAGTTTCGAAGAGACAGCTTACTTATTGATTTACGGAAAACTTCCAAACGCGTCCGAACTCAAAGATTTCAACGAAACACTTTCCAAAGAACTAGGAGTTCCGGAAAACGTTTTCGCTGCATTAAAGGCAACGCCGAAAAACGCACACCCCATGGACCAACTGAAGGTTGGAGTTGCGGTTCTTGCAGCAAGCGACCCTGATTACGAAGCCAGCCCACTCGACCATGACGCCAATGTTCGAAAAGCCGTGCGACTGACAGCGAAAATGGCCAACCTTGTTTCAAACGGATGGCGCATCGCACACGGTCAAGACATCATCGAACCAAGAGCCGACCTCGACACTGCCGGCAACTTCTGGTGGATGTTAAACGGCAAAGGAGCCGACGAATTTACGCACAAAGCCATTGATACCTCGCTGGTCCTTTATGCCGAGCATGGATTTAACGCTTCCACCTTTTGCGGAAGAGTCACCGTTTCTTCGCTTAGCGACATTTACAGCGGAGTCGTCAGCGCAATCGGAACCCTTAAAGGAAACCTTCACGGCGGAGCAAACGAGAAAGCGATGGAAATGCTTCTCGAAATCGGCGAAGTTGAAAACGCCGAACCTTACATCCGCGATGCGCTCGCAGGCAAGAAAAAAATCATGGGTTTCGGACATCGAGAGTATCGAGTCAGTGATAGCCGCGCCGGAATCATGGGAGAAGTCGGCAAAGAAGCAGCCCGAAGGGTCGGTGTCACCAAATGGGTCGAAATCGCCGAAATCTGCGAACGGATTCTGAAAGAAGAAAAGAACCTCTTTCCCAATGTGGATTTTCCTGCGGCCTATGCCTACTATTCGCTTGGAATTCCGATTCCGCTCTACACACCGATTTTCGCGATAAGCCGAATCACCGGTTGGACAGCTAACATGATTGAGCAGTTGGACAACAACCGAATCATGCGACCAAAAAGCATCTACGAAGGCGACAGTCTAAAACCGTACGTTCCGATTCAAGCCAGATAGGCACTATTCGTCTACAACGCTGAAATGGACCACGGAGACAAGATGTTCCTGTGAAATCTTTTCATTGTAAATGCGTGACATGAGGGCCTGAACGTCTTCGGGTGACCTAAACTCGGGGTTTTCTCGTTCCACTTCCCGTTTGCTTAGGTCGCAGATTGCTTTAACCTCTACGCGGTCAATGATTGCGGAATACAGCTTTTGTCGCCGTCCAAATCGCTGCCCAACCGTAATCCAAACAATCTCGCCTTCTCTGTATTTGTCCGTTTTGTCCCCCAATCGAATCGTGAGCGATTTGCGATTCGTCCGCAGAACGTCGAGATAAAGGTCTGAGTAGAAATTGATAGCAAACATGGGAAGCAAAAGTGTATCCGATTCTTGCGAAAATGCCTGTTTTCAAGCATTTAACAAAGTTTGTCGAACAAATCGACCGATAATCAGTCAAACTGATAATGGACTTGATCCGAGGAGGTGAACATGGCCCCGTCTAAAAACGAGAGCCCTGTTCTATTGCTCACGGAAGAAGAGGCCTACTCTCTGCTCATGATGTGCATGGTAAGCCCGCACAAGGTAGACCCGGTAACGGAAGTCGCATTGCGCAAATTGGCTAACTTCTGCAAAACATCGCACTACTATATTCCTGATTCCGAGCAAGAAAAGGTTTCTTAAAACGATTCCGTGAGGCCCGCTATGCACCGGTTGCTTAGCGGGCTTTTCTTTTTCTTGGCATCATATCAATGTAAACTCTGGCAATGAATTTTCTTTTGAGTGCTTTCGCTTTTATCGTATTACAAGGAACCGGGGGTCCGACTCCTGCTGAACTTTCAGCAATGAAAAAACTCAGTTTCCTCGTCGGGAAATGGGAAGGGAGCGGCTGGATTCAACAAGGTCCACAAAAACAAAATTACGTTGGCACTGAAAATGTCCAAACCAAACTACAAGGAAAGGCGCTTCTGGTTGAAGGACTTTTCAAATTGCCCGATTCGGGACAAGTCATTCACGAAACGATGGCAGTGATTACTTTCGATGAAAAATCGGGGAAATATCTGTTTAGCACTTTCTTATATAACCGACCAAACGCTGAATTTGAGTTGAAAGTTTTAGAAAACGGATTTACATGGCAAATGAAACCCGGTAACGACATGGTTGTGGATTACGAAATGCACTTAGATAAAGGCGACTGGGTCGAAATCGGCGAAGTCACCATGCCCGGTAGACCAAAAACTAAATTCATGGAAATGCGACTGAAAAAGAAATAGTTTCCAATTAATTCATTCGATGCCTTTTATCCCTCACCACTCGCAGTGGTGAGGGTGTAACTTTCTCCAAGAATGATGCTGTTTACCCCTCACTGTTTGCAGTGGTGAGAGATACAAAACATTTGTCGCGGCTGATATCCTCTACCCGGCACACCCTTCCATGTCATTTTCACGCTCGACCGAGCCACCCGTCGGCGTAAAAAATCTTGCGGTTTCCCTTTGCCCCGCATCGTTGTAGTTTGGTGTGAATTTCGATAAAGAAAATGGCGATATGGCGAAA
>CAZJKW010000006.1:32832-35854 GCA_964546835.1 uncultured Fimbriimonadales bacterium | reverse complement strand
GAATTGGCATGGGTATTAAGAAGCGCAGAAGATTCCTCAAAAATAAAGCAAGCCGCAAAAAGCGCAAAGTCAGCAGTTATTATTGGAGGGGGTTATATCGGATGTGAACTTTGTTTTGCGCTATTAAAGCTTGGCTTGTCGGTTGTATTAATTGAGCGCGGAGCAAGAATTTTTGGAAGCGTGCCATCGCAACTTGCATCGGACGCCATTCATAGAGAATTGGAAGGGAAGGGAGCGGAAATCTGTCTGAATGAAGAAGTGAAATCCATAGAAGAGGGAGCGGTTTTAACATCGTCCGGAAGATTGATTTCCGGCGAATTAATTGTTGCAGGAATTGGTGCTACTCCAAACATCAATCTCGCAAAAGAGGCCGGGTTGGAAATTGGCGAATGGGGTGTTCGAGCAAATTCAAGTTTGAAAACGATGGATGACTCCATTTGGGTTGCCGGAGACGTTGCAGAATATGATGATATTTATCTGGGAAAACCTTTTCATGCGGAGCATCATTTGCACGCCAAGTGGTCAGGTGCTCATGCCGGAAAATGTATGGCAGGAGAAGAACAGCCTTTTGAGGGTGTGCCTTATTTCTTTTCAGATGTCGGAGAGTTGTCTCTTTATTTAAGGGGATATCCGAGTTTTGCGGCGAACAGTTTTGTTTTTGGAAATCCGGAAACACCTGAGTTTACGGAATTGTTTGTTTTTTCAGATGGACTAATTGCCGGAATGGTGGATGTTCGAAAAGATTGGAAGGCCCAAGATCCAATTAGTGACCATATTGAAAAACTGATTAAAGAACGAAAGAATATCGGAAATCGGATAACTGAATTATCCGATTCAAAATTCGATATCTTGAGTCTTTGAAAATCAGGCGGCTTTTTTGATTGCCATTTGGTCCATCAGCCATTTTTTGGCCCGCTCCATTGTTAGGTCTCTTTTTCCGAGTGCCTCGTCAATGGTTAACGGAACTTGAAAATCGGGTGCCACTCCGTTTCCTTCGATTTTTGTTCCGCCTGCTCCGCGAACTTCATTGAGCGAATAGGCGACGACGGCTTCTTCGCGTATACGGTGAAAAGCAACCGCTCCTGCACCGCCACCGGTTGTTCTGCCGAAAATGGTAACCAGTTTGTTTTCTTTTGCGACAGCAGCAAAAACTTCGGTTGCGCTGAAACTGAGTTCGTCAATTAAAAGGACAATGGTTCCTGAGAATTGTTTATCTTGTTCGGCATTTGGTTTGATTTTGCCAAGAATGGTCGCCGATGCCGGATTAAGTGCGGGCATTCCGTCGGGTCCCCGCATCCACATTGCCGTGCCTGTTCCTTCATTTTGCAACAGCCGACCAATCATGGATTGAACATTTTGCAACGCGCCGCCTCCGTTTCCTCTCATATCAATAATCAAACTTTTGACTTTTGCAGAAACAGCATCATCCATAGCTTTTGCAAAATTTCGGCCTACTGTTGGTGGCAGAAAACTTGCAACTTTTATGTATCCGATTCCATCGCCTTTGTCTTCAAATTTAACTTCACTTGGATCTCCACCTGCCGGTCCTGCTTCAATTCTTGAAACTTCAATTTCCTTTGTTTCATTTCCACGCTTGATTTTTAGTTTTAGAGGTTCGGTCAATTCGCCATTACCAATTGCCTGAGATGCACGTTGATCTCTTGCTGCAGCAACCGGAAACGCTCGCTCCTTTGAGGCATCCTCCAGGGCTTTTGAAATTGATTTTCCGTTAATTTCGGTAATTACGTCTCCGACTTTAAGTCCTGCTTTTTCAGCATCCGGTTGTACTTTTACAACGATTACTTTTCCTTCTGCATATCGAACATCGTAAGGTGCTTTGCCCGGATAACTGCCGGTGGGAGTTGCCACTAATGATGCGTGTCCATCATTTAGTTCGGTAATGGAACGCCGGATGATGGTATAGAATTCTTTGTCATCTCTTGCATTTTTCACTTGGTCTAAATATTTTTTTAAGATGGCATCATAACTCAAATTTTTGTCTTTAAAGAAAATATAGCGGTCACGAATGTTAGTCCACAAATCTGTGAATTGCTTTACTCTTTCTTCTTGAGTCATTTCGACCCGCGGAGTAGCGGGAATGGCAGACCAATTTCCTCGCATTGCTCCCGATTTCGCTTCCCAAGTTCCGCTGATTTTGTTATCTTTTAAGGTTCCGGTTGCTTCCATATCACCAACGGAAACGGTTCCGGTCATTGTGATTTTTTCGTTTTCGAATTTTCCGGAAACGAATTTAACTTGTGAAGTGCCCTTTACACGGAAGCGAAAGTTGGTTCCATCATCTTCAACATCTGCGCGGAACGTTACGTTACCGACTCCCACAAACATGTTGAAAACCCATTCGCCTTTTGGTCGGTCTTGAGAAAACGCGGGTAAGGCAACGATTACAAATAAGAGAAGGGCGATTTTTCGAAACATAGCGCAAATATTACGCTTTTTTGTGGTTAGACTATCCCGTTCTCCGATAGAAAATCCAAAATAACTTGGTTGAATTTTTCGGTTTCTGTCCACCTGGCTTCGCTATGGCCGCAGTTTTCAAACCAAACTATCCGATTCGCCGGGTTCGCACCAAAGTTCTTTTCAGCGTGAAAAGGGAGGGCAAGATTATCTGCGGTTCCATGGATGATTAGAGTAGGCGTATTGGAGTTTGCAAGAGCGTTGGCTACGTTGACTTTGAACGGATTGAAACCGGTGAATGGCCATGCAACAAGAATCACGGGAGCGAGTAAGACCATTGCCGGGATGCCTCCGATGAAACGCCACCAGCCCAAGGTCGCCGACGGAAGCGAACTGTAGCAACTATCCAAAACAATTGCATTTGCAGCAGCTGGATTTTCGGCAACGGCAAATGCGGCGGCAGCGGCACCCATGCTTGAACCAATTACGACAATAGGTTGGTTGTTACATCTTTGCTTTGCATACTTGCACGCGTTTAGCACGTCGTTTTTTTCCAAAAAGCCAATCGTGGTTTGTTTGCCTCCGGATTTTCCACTTGCCCGAAAAT
>CAZJKW010000006.1:0-32822 GCA_964546835.1 uncultured Fimbriimonadales bacterium | reverse complement strand
CAAAGAGTAAAGAGCAAAACCCTCTTTCATAAAATTGTGCCGCAATTGCCGCATTTTCAGAACGGTTCATTACGTAGCCGTGAAGTAAAACGAGCACACCTTTTGGTTCGGGATGGTTGCACCACCAGCCATTAAGCGTGATGCCATCAGAAACAAACGAAATTTCTTCGGTTGGGACTCCCATAACGGATGGCGACAAAAACAGAGGTGATCGTACGGGGCGAAGCGCAGCAAAAGTGACAATTAACAAGATGCTCAAATAAATCAGAATTCCAATTAAGATGCCAAGAAGCATTTTATGCGCCGAGATTTTTTGGATTGAGACCTTCTAATTGTGGCAACAGAAAGGTTCCATCTTTTCGGATTAGAATGTCGTCGAACCATACTTCGCCGCCACCATATTCGGGTCTTTGAATGACAACTTTATCCCAGTGAATGGCAGACTTGTTTCCGTTGCCACCTGCGCCTTCATATGCATTGCCGGGAGTCAAGTGAAATGAGCCCGCGATTTTTTCATCAAAAAGGGTGTCTTTCATTGGATGAAGAATAAATGGATTGAACCCAAGTGACCATTCACCAAAATATCTTGCACCTTCATCGGTGTCTAAAATTTCGTTGATTTTGTGTGTGTTTTCGCCAGCCGTAGCTTCTATAATTTTTCCATTTTTTATTTTGTAATGTACATTGTTGAATTCTGTACCTTGGTACAGGGAAACGGTGTTGTAAGTGACTTCGCCATTTGCGCTTTCTCTTACAGGAGCCGAGAAACATTCTCCATCCGGGATGTTTCGGTGGCCGACACAAGGTTTAGAAAGAACATTTTTAATAGAGAAAGTAAGATCGGTGCCTGGGCCGGTGAGTCGTACTTTATCGGTGCTATTCATTAATTCCTCAAGAGGGTCACATGCAGCCTTCATTTTTGAATAATCCATTGTGCAAACGTCAAAGTAAAAATTTTCAAATGCGCTGGTGCTCATATTGGCCTGCTGTGCCATGCTTGGGGACGGCCACCGCATTACCACCCATTTAGTCTTTGCAACTCGAGTTTCGTTTACAACCGGAACACCGTAGATTTTTTGCCACATTGCCATCTTATCGCTCGAAACATCAGATAGCTCGGCATAGTTGCTTCCACCACGCAATGCGATATACGCTGTCATTTGTTCCATTTCAAATTTTTCGGTATCAGAAATGGTTTTCGCGTTTGCCTCGCTCATTCCCAACATCATTTGTCTTTTAACTACACTGCTTTCTAAACGGGTGATAACTTGAGCCCCTCGATTTTGCGCCACACGAACGATTTCTGCAACCGCTTCATGAGGAATGTCAAAAGCATGGATTAACACTTTGTCGTTTGAAGATAAATGGGTCGAGTGTCCCGTAATCAATTCAGCAAGTTTGGTTATTCGCGGGTCAAGCATTTTCAAAGGTTACCTTGCTTGATTAGTTTGCTGTTTTTGTTGGGGTAATTCTTTTGGATAAGTGTAGATAATTTGTCAAATGAAGTATTCCAGGTTTGCTTAACTAACTTACCGGCGTTATTTTTGAATGGCATAACTTCGACTTTTTTGAGGACTTTGTTTGTAAGGGTTAAACGAATCAAAGCAACTCCCTTTGATTTTGGTTGTACCAAATCACCCAGAGAATAAAAAACTGGTTTTGACCGATACAGCTCTGCTCCTTGTAGGACGTGGGGATGCATGCCAAGAACCATGTCAGCGCCCGCATCAATCCATTTTCTTCCAAGCGAGACTTGATAAATGTTGGGGAGTTGTTTTTTTTCTTCGCCCCAATGAAGAAACGCAATCACAAAAGTTGAGCCGCTTTTTCTTGCTTGCTCGACTCTTGCTTTCATCCAACCGATTTCGTTTTTGCATACGGCGACACCCGGTCCGTTTTCGGATGGCCAGCACTTAAATAATGCTTTTGGAGTTTGGAACGCAAGAAATGGAAGGACACCAATCTTAATTTTTCCAACAAATGTCAGCGGCTTGTAAGATTCTTCTTCCGACATTCCCGCTCCTGCAATTGCCACTTTGGCTTTGTTCAAGAGATTGATGGTTTGTTGAAGGCCTGATGGTCCGTAATCCATTGCGTGGTTGTTTGCAAGTCCAAATGCGAGAAATCCTGAGTCACGAATATTTTGCCAATGGTTTACATCGGCTTTTAATATGTATTGGGTTTTTGCTGCAACTTCTGCTGCGGTTTTTCGTTTGGTAGGAGTTGTTGAATTTGTAAGTGGTATTTCGAGATTCGCAATGGAAAAATCTGCCGAAGATGTTATTGTTTTTATGGCATCGAACGGCTTTGTATTAGGAGAGACTCCATTTAACATGATGTCTCCTCCGGCAACCAATGTCCAAGTTACGGGTGCAATTAAGAAGAGAGACGCCAAAATCATGTAGTTAAATTGAGTTCACGGTCAAGTTCATGAATCAAATCTTCGACATTTTCGAGTCCAATAGAGAGTCTGAAAAACCATTTATTTCTTTCGGGGTCAAAGAGTGGAATTGCAAGACTTTCGTGTCCTCCCCAACTGGGTCCCATTTGGAACAATTTTAAGTTTGTGCAAAAACGGAACGCGAATTCTTTGGATTGTGTTTTTGGTTCAAAAGATAATAATCCATTTGTGCCGGTCATCTGTTTTTTAATTAATTCTTGCCCCGGATGCGAACTTAATCCCGGATACCAAACTCTTTCTACTTTGTCATGGTTTTCAAGAAAATTAGCAACGCTTATGGCATTTTTTTGGTGTTGATGCATTCTCACATGCAAAGTTCGAAGTGAGCGAGTTAAGAGCCACGCGGCAAACGGATCCAGGTTTGCACCCAGCAGGACACCTTCGTTATGAATCAGTTTTTGCATCCTTTCATTCGAACCGCAGACGGCGCCTGCGACGATATCGCTATGTCCTCCTAAATATTTTGTGACCGTATGGGTGATAAGGTCTATTCCAAACATATGTGGATTTTGAAATACCGGTGTTGCATTGCTATTATCAATTATCGTAGAAATATTGTTTGATTTTGCAAGTTTTGCGATGGATTCAATGTCTTGAATTTGAAAATAAAAAGTGCCGGGAGATTCGAGAAAAATAAGGCTTGTGTTTGGAAGAATAGCGTCTTGGATGTTCTGAATTTTTGAACCGTCAACGAATGACGTCTCAATTCCGAATTTAGGTAAATAATCCGTTAAGTACTGTTTTGTTGGGCCATACGCAAATGTAGTACAGACAATATGGTCGCCCGATTTTGTGCAACTCATGATCGCAGCAGTGATTGCTGCCATACCGCTTGAAAACAAACGGCATTTGTCTGTTTTTTCAAGAGCAGCGATTTTTCTTTCTGCTATGTCCGTGGTTGGATTTGAGACTCTTGTGTAATCGAATAACTCATGATTGTCTTGTCGGGTATGAAACTCTTCTGCGTCTAAACGAACGAAAAGTGAGTTTTGAAAAATCGGAGCAACAACTGCTCCTTCATAGCGATAATCTTCTGCTAAGTGTTGGCAAATCGTTTCGTCGTTCCAGTGTTCATTCATGACATTTGTTCCATTAGAAAATTTCGATTCGTATGAATCATTCCGGTGTCCCAGTCATGTCCGCCCGGATATTCAATCAACCTCTTTGGCCCTGCCAGTGCATTGTAAACCGCCGTAATTGTGTCTGGTCTGCAGGCGGGGTCTTTGAGTCCGTAACTGATTAAGGTCGGCACTTTGCATCGTGTGGCTTGGTTGACTGTATCAAAGTAAGACATCGTATAACTGACTCGTTCCATTCCAAGCGGGATTGTGTTTGCGTAGTCGGTGATTTCTTTTAAGGGATAGCGATAAACATTGCGTCCAAAAACATAAGGCATGCAAGACAAAAAAGGCAAATCAGCAACTACCGCTCGAATACCGTTTGCGTGAGCACCCGTCCAAATGGCCATACCGCCACCCTGGCTGAGTCCGGCTACAGCGCACTTGTCTTCATCAACGTCCAGTTGGCTGCGTAAGGCGCGAACAGCAAGCAGACAATCTTGAAGCATTCTTCTAAAAATCCAAGTCGCCGGATCTTCTACCCCTTCTGCAAAGTATCCGTTGAGGGGCTGATAATCTTCTTGATGAAACGCCGCGTTGCCATGAAAGTTAAAAGACATGCTGACCATGCCTTCCCGTGTGCTGTATTCGTTTGGCAGGGTTGATTCTTTGCCGTAAGGTGGCAGCCACAAAAAGCAGGGCGCTTTTTTGGGTGCTGAATCGGGAATGGCAATCCAACCGCTTAAAATGGAACCGGAAACGCTTCGAAAGGTGAACGTCTCAACGGCAAATCCATTGAAATCGTAAACGTGCGTCCTGTCACGATGAAAGTCTAATTTAGACGACGTAGCTTCTTCTACCGCCGTTAACCAAAACTTGTCGAAGTCTTCCGGTACATAGGGAGCGAGCATTACGCGCCGACTGATCGTTGCAGAGGATCAACGTGCATTCCCGTTGTATGGAGCCAAGCGGTTGCGCGCTGGACCTCTTCAATTGGGCCTTCCAAACTGATTTGCATCCAACCGAAATCTTGGTCAATGGTGGCCTTTTCGATGTTCACTTTAACGTTGAAATCGCGGCTAAGGCGCCAGATCCAAGGTTCGCCGACTTGTTCCTTTTGGGCGGATAAATGCAACTCGATTCGGGTCATTTTTTGCTCCTGATTGAACTTGGGTCTGAGTGTACCTTTGGAGAATCGTTGAACTTACCGAATAGGTATAATGCAATCTCGCCCGATTGGGAGGAAATGAGAATTGGTTGAAATAACGGTTCTATCTAACGAAAGTATTGACAGTGCATTGAAGCGATTCAACACCCGACTTCAGCAAAGCGGTGTTCTTCGTCAACTTAAGGAGCATATGCACTACGAAAAGCCGAGCGACAAGCGGCGAAGAATGAAGCGCCGCACGAAAACCCGACGCTAAATTTGGCCCCGCGCGTGCCGAAACGCGCAACGGACCGCCCTCGTCCTTAATTCGAGGGCAATCCATGAGTACTCAACGGTTCCCCCTAAGAGCCCTTTCCGAAGCATCCCGCATTAGACAGCGGTTACCCAAGCATGTTTCCCTTGCGCTTATGTATTGCTTTGGAGCAGCTGGTTTGACATTGGCATTACTAGCCCATAGGGCATGGCCTTTCCGCCTGGGCGAGATGATTGGTGTTTATGTTGTTTGCCTGATTGGAATGGGTCTTTCCTCTTATCACACTCGTTACTATCCGGTTAAGGGAGTTAATCGTGTTGTTGCCGACCGGATTACTTGGATTACGATTTTTTTGGCGATTGCAGGAATGCAAATGGCCAACTATGTTTTTAAAGGTGAAATTGCGCGACCCGAAATTGCGCCGTTGATTGCGGCTCCTCTTGTGGCACTTGGAATGCTTGCAAGTGGATTGTTGGGGCCCGCAAAAGGAATCAACGCGGTGACATTTGCAGCTGTTGGCTCCATGACTGTCGGTGTCACCAATTCAACTTTGATTGCAGGTGCTTGGTTGACAGCCGCAATTGGCGCCCATGCGGTTAATCCGATGAGACACCGAAATGATTTATTGCGGGCGACGTATGTGACGACACTTGCATTTGCATTTGTCACGTTGGCTTTATCAGCACTTGCGGGCATGGAGTGGCGACAAGCATTGCTTTCTTCTTCCTGGGCCGTTGCTGGTGGAATTTTCGCGACCGCGATTTTTTGGCTCGCAATTGCGGCATTTGAAAAGGCGTTTGGAGTTGTATCTGACTGGACCCTTTTGGAACTGTGTTCTCCCGATCATCCGATATTGCGAGACTTGGTCATTCGTGCGCCGGGCACCTATGCACATAGCGTTATGGTAGGCAATTTGGCTGAAAGGGCCGCTGCAGCAATTGATGCAAATGCACTGCTTTGCCGAACGATGGCTTATTACCATGACATAGGAAAAATGAAGCGCCCTGAATATTTTATCGAAAACAAGTTGGCAGAAAATCCGCACGATAAAATTACACCGGCATTGAGCGCAAAAATCATTTCTGCCCATGTCAAGGATGGACTTACAATGGCAGAGGAACATAAACTTCCTCCGCCAATAAAAGACGCAATTGCAGAACATCACGGAAACAGTTTA
Source organism: uncultured Fimbriimonadales bacterium (assembly GCA_964546835.1). GTDB lineage: Bacteria > Armatimonadota > Fimbriimonadia > Fimbriimonadales > ATM1 > JAHCHL01. The sequence continues at coordinate 26,705 of CAZJKW010000006.1, read as the reverse complement.
ATTTCTTATTTTTATCATTTGTGGACGCGCGATACTCAAGAAAATGATCCGATATTGGAACAGCATTTCAGATATGCTGGACCAAGACCGAGAAGTCGAGAAACGGCTATTTTGATGCTTGCAGACCGGGTGGAAGCTGCAACTCGAACGTTGTCAAATGTATCGCCCGGTCGATTGAGAACTTTTGTTTGGGAAATCGTTCAGGATGTTCGAGACGACGGACAATTGGATGATAGCGAACTGAATTTTAGAGATTTACAAACTATTGTCGATGCCTTTGTTTCTTCACTTAGTGCGTTAAGGCATGAGAGAATTGAATATCCCGGCGTGAATGAATCATTCGAAGATGAAACACAAAATATTGATAACCAATCAAATGAATCGGGTTTCAACAGCGAAACTAAAGAGGGCACTTATCGCGATGCTTGAAACTGAAGACCAACCTCCATCCGAAATTTCCGTTTGCATAACAAACAAAGATTCAATTCAAAAGTTGAATCATCAATTTCGAGACATCAATGAGCCGACTGATGTTTTGTCTTGGCCAATGGCATTTGCTGAAATTTCATCACCCAGAATTCTTGGTGATATCGTGATTTGTGAAGAAATTGCTGAATCTCAATCTGACGTCCATGGCCACGCAGCAGACATTGAATTAGCCTGCTTGGCAGTTCATGGTGGACTTCATTTGTTGGGATACTCAGATGAATCCGAAAACGAACAAAAAATCATGGATGAAAAGATGATTGCAATCATGAATGCTTGCAATTTCAAGCCGAACCTTCCATGGAGATCGGAGCCACACGCTTAAATGAATAAGTTTTTGAGACCTTTTTCGGTTGCAATTTCCGGCGTAGTTTATGCGTTTAAGACTCAGCGTCATATGCGATTTCACTTGTACGCTGTTGTGGGATCCATTTTGTTGGGACTGTTTATGGATTTGCGATTAAGAGAAATGATCGTACTTTTGTTTATGATTAGTTTTGTTGTTGTTGCAGAAATGTTTAATTCGGCTATTGAAGCAACCGTAGACTTAGCAAAACCGACTTATCATCCACTAGCAAAATTTGCGAAAGACATGGCGGCCGGCGCCGTTTTGATAACAACGGTTACAGCGCTTGTGGTTGCATTACTCCTGTTTTTGGGTGACGGACGTTGGCAAGAAATCCGTTTACAAATGGCATCACCTAACACGCAAACTCCATTGATTCCGAGGCTTGTTTTAGGGTTGTTTGTATTGTTCTTTCTTGTAGTAATCGGAAAGGGAATCGGCAAAAGAGGTCAGGTCCTGAAAGGTGGACTGGTCAGTGGGCATGCCGCCTTCGGATTTTTCCTTGCTTTTTCAGTTATCTTTTTAACACAAAATGCTGTGGCATCTTCCATTGCAATTTTTTTGGCGGTTATGATTGCACAAAGCCGATGGGAAGCAAAAATTCACTCTTTGTTTGAGCTTGGACTGGGAGCTACGCTTGGGAGTGTGCTTGCGCTTGTTTTGTTTGGGTTGGGACCCGTTTAACTATGGAAACTAAAATGATTGCTGAAACATTGGGTTGGAGTGCTTCATCGGCAAATGTCATCCTTGCCATCCTTTGCATTGTTTCGTTATTTTTATTGAATGCAATTTTTCATGCTGCCGAATCAGCATTATCAGGTCTCAGAAAAAACCGAATTGACTTATTGAAAGAATCAGGCGATCCTAACGCATCGAAACTGGAAGACCTGTACGAAAATGAAGAACCCTATTTTGCTGCTTGTATCGTAGGAAATCAGATTGCGCGACTTGGAATCATTACTGCGTCAGTTCTAACTGCTCCGAAATTAGCACAATTGATAAGTTCAAATGAAGATCCGAGCATGGGAACTCTTGTTGTCTCCATTTTGATTGTTGTAATGACGGTTGCTATGGTTAATGTGACTTTTGCTGAATTGTTGTTTAGAGCAATTGCACAAAGTAATCCCGAACGGTGGGGTATACGATTATTTCGATTTCTAAAATGTACGCGATTTCTCTTTTCACCTTTTGTATTATTGATTAACCTTCTTGGCGGGTGGCTGACAAAGCGGCTTGGCTTGCGACCGCTGTTTTCTCCTCCGATCATTACTGAAGAGGAACTGAGAGAAATTGTTGAAGAAAGCGGTGAATCAGGCGAACTGATTGAAGATGAAAAAGAAATGATTCACTCAATAATGGAGTTCACAGATACGGTCGCACGCGAAGTTATGACTCCTCGAACCGAAATTGATGCAATTGATGTTCAGGCAACACCGCGCGAAGTCGCAAATTTGATCGAAGAATCCGGACATTCCAGAATTCCAATTTATGAAGGAACCATAGACAGAATCGTCGGAATTGTTCACGCGAAGGACTTGCTAAAGGGCTTATTGGATTCTCAAAATCTTAATGTCCGTTCCATTATGCGATCCCCTTACTTTATTCCTGAAAGTAAATTTATGCACCAGTTATTGGAAGAGTTTCGACGAGGGCGTGTTCAAATGGCGATTGTACAAGACGAATACGGCGGCACAAGCGGGCTTGTTACGATTGAAGATGTTGTTGAAGAAATCGTTGGTGAGATTGTGGATGAATATGACGAAGAAGAACCTGACATTCAATCGTCGGGAAAAAATGAGTGGATCATTGACGGACGCACGCACATTGACGACGTTAATGATGAAATTGGCTCACATTTTGATAGTGAAGAGTTCGATACTTTGGGCGGTTTTGTTTTCGGTTTGTTTGGGCGACAACCTGAGCTCGGTGAATCAATTGATTCCGGAAGTTGGGACTTAATGGTTGCAGAAACTGATGGTCGCAGAGTAGTCAAAGTGAAAGCGACAAAAAAAGCACCCGTACATGAGACAAACAGTTAAAGAATCATTTATTGAAATTGACGGAACCTTCGGAGAGGGTGGGGGCTCGATAGTTCGAACAGCAACCATAATGTCTGCTCTAACCGGACAACCGTTCCAATTGAAGGGTGTCAGAGGTGCGCTGCAAAAGAAAGGCCTGAACTCGGTCGATATGTGCCTTATCCATGTGTTAACAAAAGCGACCAAAGCTGTTCATGATGCTGCTTTCGGATTATCAGAATTCAAATTTTCGCCAACTAAGCCAATTGGATTTGTCAAGGAAAGAATTGACTTAAGTTCTTTTTCCAAGTCGGCAATCCCCGGCAGTGCTACATTAGTTCTCCAATCGTTAATGGTTCCGCTTTGTCGTTCCGGTGCAATTAGTCAAGTTGTATGCAAGGGAGGAACGCACGTTCACTATGCACCGAGTTTTGACTACTTTCGATTGGTTGCTTTGCCAGCATTTGCCGCGGCAGGAGTATTTGCACTTCCAACAATTGAAACAGCCAGCTACTCTCCAAAGAGTGTTGGAGAAGTTTCTTTAGAAATTGAGCCTAGTGAATTGAACGGATTTGATTTCCGAAAACGCGGAAAACAACTGTCTTTGCGTGCCGTTATTGCCACAAGCGAACTACCGGAATCGGTTGGATTGCGCGGCATTCGTGCAATCCAACAAAAGTGTTCCGAACAATCCATGACCGTAAAAGTTGATTTTGTAAAATATCGTTCAAGTTCTCCGGGAGCATGTGTTTCCTTTGGTGGAGTTTTTGAAAATGGTTTTGGAGGATCACAAGCAATTGGAGAGCGTGGACTCCCAATCGAAGAAGTTGTCGAAAATGCTCTTAGCAGTTTTGTACACTGGCTAAACTCAGAATCGGGTGTGGATGAGTTTCTTGCCGATCAACTTTTGTTGCCGGCGGTTTTAGCCAGAGAAGAGTCTTATTTTACGTGTTCGAAAGTCACTCCAACATTAACTACAACAGCGTGGGTGATTAAACAGTTTATGCCTGCAAGAATTACCATTATTGGCCAAGAGGGCGAGCCCGGTACAGTACAGATTGCAAAATGAACTTCGTATCCAGAAAGTTGGTCAAAATCTTCAAACCAATTGTTGTTGTCGTAATTGCGTTACTTTATTATTTAGGTCCATTTTGGAATGTGGAGTTTTACTCGCAAGATTTGAGATTTAAGGCAAGAGGTGAACTAATTACTTATAGCGACCCAATAATTGTCGAAATAGATGATAAAACGGTTGATAAGTGGAGCAAACCATCAATTTTTTGGGGATCCGACATTGCCAAGACCATTGAAAAAATCGTTGAAGATGGAGCCAACAAAATTGGTATTGACATTGTATTCGCATCAAATACAGACGAATATCTACAAAGCAATTTTGGCATTAAAGCACCTCAGCCAAACTTTGATTTGGCAGAAACGATTGCCAAGTATCCAGACAAAATTGTGATTGCATCAAAAGACGACTTGCCACCAATTGAGGAATTGCAAAACGTCGCAAAATTTGGATCAACAGATATTCCGGAAATGTTGGGTGGGGCCGTCAGACGTTTGTATGTGCTGCGCAAAGACACCGACTCCTTCGTAAAATTAATGGCAGATAACAGAGGCCCCGATATCGTAGTTTGGATCAACTACTCAAACAAGCCGTTTAAACGAATTTCGGCATCCGATGTCATGGAAGGTAATTTCCCGTCAAGCACTTTTGACGACAAAACCGTATTTTTTGGAGTGACCTTCAGTGGTTCCGGAGATTATCACAAAACACCAATTGCAGAAAACGTTCCGGGCGTCATCATTCAAGCAGAGGCTTGGACAACGATTACCAGCGAGGCAGAGTTAACGGTTTATGATTCTTGGGCGTCGTTCATCTGGACACTTGTTTTTGGGCTCATATTCGTTTGCTTGCTATCATTTAACTGGAAAATAGATTTCATTATTCTAATTGTTGTTCTTGGATTAACTGCACTTATGGGACAGCTAATGCTCTATGACCTAAATGTCATGGTTCCGATGGCGGGTCCCATTGCAATCATTCTGTTTTCACCGATACTGCTCTATTGTGTAAAGGGAATCGGGACCACTATTGACAAATCAAATGTCGAGGCGGTTTTCGGTGCGCTTGTTTCTCCACAAGTGCGAGATAAATTGCTTGCAAATCAATCGCAGATTCCGACAGCAGTTGTCGACTCAACTGTTTTGTTTGTGGATATTCGCGGATTTACCAGCAAGTCTGAAAAAATGGAAACGCATTTATTGTTTAACCAAGTTAACCAACTGTTCGAGTTGTTTATCAATGATATCAACCGTAATAATGGATTGGTGCTTTCTTTTTTGGGAGATGGATTTTTCGCTATTTTTGGTGCACCGGTCGCACTCCCAAACTCCGCACAATCTGCACTTAGGTGTGCAGAACAGATGCTTGATTCTTTGAAAAAGTTTAATGGAACTCATCAAGGCGAACCGTGGCAGATTGGAATTGGCATTCACACCGGAGAAGTTTTGACTGGCAATTTGGGCTCCAAAGAAAGGTATCAATTTACAGCAATGGGAGATACGGTAAACACATCCGCGAGACTCCAAGATGAGTCAAAACAACTTGGATTTCCGGTTGTAATCAGCGAGTCAACGTATCGACTTCTTGCCAAAAGTCCTGGGGCTCATGGCCCATTTGAAGTAAATCTGCGCGGAAAGAAGGAAAGAACCGTTGTTTACTGTTATGGTACAAAGTCATAGGGTCTGAATATGAGAAACGTTGCTGTTTTTGCTCTGATTTTGGTAGCGGCACTTGCAATAAGTGCGCCTCCAAAAGTTGTCGCTCGGGCACATACGATTTCGGGAGTAGCAACGGTATTCCGTCCCGGAAATCAACCACGCAAGTTGACTGCGCTTGAAAAAATCCAAATTAATGATGTAATTCAAACTGCACCCAATACAAAAACGACCATTTGGTTTACTTCTTCTGGAAAACGATTTGCATTGCAAGTTCCATCAAAGGTGAAAATTGCAGAAAACAAGTTAATCCTTTTATCCGGTAAAGCGCCAATAAGTTTGGTTGGAATCGGACAAAAATCAAGTTCAATTGTCGCCGGCAACTCTATCAGTCGTCAAGCAGCCTGGGTTTCCAGAGGCAAGGAACTACATGCAGGGCCAAAAGGCGGATTGCGAAGCCTTAACGTCATTCAGTGGCAAACCAATCCGGATGCCGATTCATATCGAATCATTGTTTCAAAGAACAGTGCTGAAGGCGAAGAAGAATTGATTTCAAAAGATGTTTCAAAAACCTCGAAATCCTTTAATGTGCCAAGCGGACTCATCAAGCCGGGAGTTTGGCACCGAGTCATTGTTGCAGCAATGAAAGGTGATGAAATCGATTGCTTTGAGCAATTCTCAATTCGGATATTAACGGAAATCGAGATGTCTGAACTGAACTCGGCGGAAGCGGAATTGATAAAACTTCAAACGATTGCACCGAACAATGATCCAACATACGACCTCATGTTGGGTGAGCTTTATGAAAGGTTCGCTATCTACGAATCAGCGCTCAAGAGTTATGAAGCCGCCAAGACTAAGCAGGCGCAACTTGATTTGTCAATGAAGATTTCGGAGTTAAAAAAATTCATCGGGAAAACATAACTATTTGACTTCACGAACTTTGATGGGGCCATTAAACTCAATATTTCCCAAAGAACTAACAGGACTTCCATTTGACAGAAACTCTAAAGTTTTGACCTTGGAATTTGCGGAAACTGCTTTTACAATACCGTCAAACAAAGTGTGTTCGTCGTCGGTTCCGTATCCTCTGTCAAACAGTTTCGTTGTATCCAAAATCAAATGATCACCTTCATATTTTGCTGAGATTACTTTTGCTTCCGTTGCAATTTTTGAAGACTTAAGAAAAGCGTTGACGGATTCAACTACGATATCCGTTCCGATATCGGCTTCTTTTGGTTTCATTTCAAAGACAACGTTACCATTGTCATTTTTTGGAACCGGAACTTGAATGGTCGGTTTTTTTTCAGTTGGATTGGGCTGTACAGTCATGATTGGAGCGGCATTTTCGGGAGATTTCATTTCTTCCGGGCCGGATTTAACGTACCATGCAAGCGAAGCCACGCCGATTACACAAAAAGTAATAATCCAAGGCAATGAACTATTGCGTTTTTTCTTTTTTCGAGTCACCCAAATACACCTTTATTCCTTGGACGATAGCAGCAGCAAGTTTTCGTCTAAATTCTTCGGTCCTTAACAACTGGCGGTCGGAATTGTGATTAATGTAGCAAAGTTCAACCAAGACCGCCGGAACGTTTGCATGCCTCAAAACTGCAAACCCGTTATCATAGATCGTGGTATCGCTTCTTACGCCGTTGTCGGATAAGCCGGTCATTTTGACTAATTCGGCCTGAATGCACTCTGCTAAAAGTCTTGAATCAGGGCTTTCTTTATGAAAATAAGTCGTTGGACCCGAACGACTATTCGCAATTTGATTTGAATTAACGTGAATGCTTACAAAAAAGTGACCGCCAGTGTTATCTGCAATTGCGGGTCTTTCTTTTAATCCAATGAATAAATCTTCGTTTCGGGTCAATATTGAAGTAGCACCTAACTCAGTCAGCATTTCAGAAACATATTGACTAACCGCGAGCGTAATTTCTTTTTCGCTTAGATTTCCTTCGGTGGAAGATTCGAAATGTGCACCGGGGTCATTCCCGCCGTGGCCCGGATCAATAATAATGATTCGATCTTTGAGGGGTCCGATTCCGGCCGGTTTTTCAAGAAGAATCATCATGCCGTCGTTTTCCGGCTGAATCCTCACTTTCATCGGTCTTTTTAAAAGTAGCCTCAAACGAATACCGTTAGTATGAGTTTCAAACGTCCCTTTTTGAATCAATTTACCGGTCAAATCGAAACTGGTCTTTTCGGGCAAAGTTCCACCCGGAAAATTAATTACAAAGGTACCGTCTTTATCTCGATAACAGCGTGCGTCACTTGACACTCGCGCATTGGTTGCAAGCCAAATACAACCCTCATCGTCCGAATCTTTTTCAATCGTTGCGCCCAATATATTGAAATTCTTTGGAGCAGATTCAGCGACAACATTTGCTGATATGGGTGCAGCACCGGACCAAGCGACTTTGGGTTGAAGTGGTTTGCTTGGTTCGTTTTCGAGTTTTGGTGAATTCGAAAACTGGGCAACAACTCTTACAGTTTGGTTGTCAAACTGGCTAAACCGAACCGGTCCCGTAACGGAAGGTGATGCCGAATCAATTTTAGCGGGGTACAAGTCCATCGCAATTCGCGAAGGATTGTTTAAGATGATGATCTTTCGATTCATCGGCAATGTCCCATTAACGACTAAAGAGTTATTCGTTACTTCAATGCTTACAATTTTGGAAAAAGCCCGTAATGATTTCTTGTCTGTCCATTCTGAAAGTCCGCCAACGCTTGACAAAATAGTTCTGACCGGCAAGTATTTTTCATTCGAAATTTTGCGCACAAATGTTGTCACCGGTCTACCGTTAACTTGGACTTTTGCAGTAGAGCCGTTAATTTGGGCTTGCCATCCGAACTTTGCAGCCATATTGACCGGAACAAAAAGTTCGTCGCCAAGGCGGACGGCGGGATTGCTCAAACTAATCGGATTTGATGCAAGCGTTAACGTAGCCGGCAAAGGAGGTTCCCCTGCCGCGCTGAGTGCCATCCATGGCACAATCGCCGCAAAAATCAATCTCATCCTGTCCATCCTTAGACAGTTTCGGTTCAAAAAGATTTCTTGTTGAACTTAACAAGAAATCTGAGTTACTTGGTAGCCAGTCTTCCTGTTGTTTCGAGAGCGTTTGAAAGAATCTTCTTCAACACTTCGTTCCATTTGGACTCGTCTTTCAAGTTTATCAGAGATTCGTCGCCTTCATCCATGCTGTACGTCACCTGAAACTCTTCCTGGCCGCTTTGTTGAATGGCAACCATCGGCATTCCCACGTTACAAACAAACTCGGCTACGAGTTGGTCTCGCTCAACATCCTCTTCTTCTCGATCAACTTCTTGGGCTGTCTCAATTCGAATGGGAAGAATGACCGGCGCTTCTGCATCGACTTCAGGACTAATCGAGACAACGGCTTCAATCGTGTGACGAGCAGTAACCCGAGGAAGATCAGGTCTATAGCCGGCGGCATAGCCAAACGGAATGTGATAATTGACTACCGTTCCAAATTCTCCGGAAAGTTCGTTAAGGGTTCGCGAAATCACATCTTCGATTTCATTGCGTACGAGATTGCCTTTTCCTTGTGAAGGCATGGTCTCTGACCATCTCAAAATAGACTCAACTGCTTGGTCAGCACCTCGATCGTCAAAGGTCAATTTGGCAGCAAAACCCGGTCGTTCAAATCGAAACATTCCTCTGCCGGCCGTTTGGTCGGCTTCAACAAACGGAATTTCATAGTTTCGATACAAATCGCGGATTCCTGAGCTGATCGAATCTGTCTCAAAAACCAAAACCGGTCGTGCCAAGGGGTCGTCATTTCTGACAAGAGCGGCAAAAGCGGGCTTGTTTAACTCAACAAACAGAGAAGATATCTCAGGGTCTTTGATAAACAGTCGCTTTCGCGCTGGACGAAGCACCAAGCGGTGGCCTGGAATTCTTGAAAAATGTTCAATGACAAGCCGATGGCCTGTCTCGATGACGAGTCTATTCGGTTGAAACGACAACGTTGCCTCCATGTTTTAAACCTTCCTTAAAAAATCCTTAGAACCTTTATAACGTCGTAGTTAGAAAGGGAAGTTGCATTTTGCCTAACCGAAGGGCGAATTAGCAATAATTTCGTCAGTAATACAGTAATAATTCGATTTTGGAGGGAAGGATTCTATGTTTCGCGCAGGATTTGCTGAAGCCATTGGCACATTTTTCATTACTTTTTTTGCAGGTGCGGTCGTTTGTATGGATGCATTTTTGAAAAGCCCGGAGTACGGCGGCGGTACCGGCGCTTCTTTAGGAATGTTGGGGATGGCATTGGCTACTGGAATGGCAGTCATGTTTGCTGTTTATTCAACGGGCGGGATTTCCGGCGCACACCTTAACCCTGCCATCACGTTTGGGCTGATGGTAATCGGCAAATGTGAGTCCAAGAGGGCATGGACGTATATCTTCTTTCAATTAGTTGGGGGAATCATCGGGGGAATTGCAATCCTCGGAATGTTCTCAATGTATCGAAACGGAAGCCCTTACTTGGGTACACCCGGGTTCGTCAGCGATCCTGACTTTAACGGTTCATTAAGTCCGGTCAAAGCGTTGGGTGTCGAAATGACGATTACTTTTGTACTCATGATGGTCGTTTTGCTATGCGGAATTGACAAATCTCGCTCTGCCCGTCAAATGTTCGGGCTTTGTATCGGAATGGCCGTTTTCGCAGGAATAGTGGTTGCTGGACAAACGACCGGTGCGGCAATGAATCCGGCTCGGTACTTCGGTCCCGCGGTCGTAAGCGGGCAACTGGGACAACTATGGGTTTATTTCGTGGGCCCAATCTTGGGAGCAGTCGTCGCTTCATTCCTGTACAAATTCATTCTTGAAACCAAGGACGAAGCGATAACCGAGTGACCCGGTCGACACATTGCTCAGCCACTTAAGGCGAATCGCCGATTCAATCTGGTGGTTATGTCTGTGGTTGGTAAGAAGGCCGGCTGTTCGCAAACTCCAGCAGTGGTCCATAAACGCATTGCCGCGCCGGTTTCGTAACTCTGCCGTTCGAAGTCTGCACAGACAAAATCGTTTCGCAAGAAAAGTCGGCAGACGATTGCTAAGAGCGATTCTATTTCTGTTTTTCTGGGTAGTCGTGGTTGCTTTTTTGCAATGGCTGGCAGTGGAATGGGTCAGTCGTTGGAATTTTGATTCTGTCGAAGTGAACCAGCGGTAAAAACGTGCGTTAAAGCCGTAAGCAAAGAGTCGCTAACAACGCTCCTGTGCTCAAGAAGACCAGGGAGAGGTTTAGGCGAGCATTGGGTCCAAGACCTTACAGGGAGTCTCGGACCCCTTTTTTTTGGTTAGGCCAAAAGCCGATAATTAGCGGTATCGGGCACAATCTACCGGTACAAACAGTATTGTCAATCGTATAAAAATTCAAAAGCCATGAAACTAAGAACCTTATCCGTCGCCTTATTTGCTCTGTTGTCTATCGCATCGATTGCGCAACCCTCACCTCAATCGACAAACACTCCAAAGCCGTTTGACGATTCACTCAAAACCGCGATTCTTGAAGCAGTTTCTAAGAGAATTGAAGAAAACGCTTACGTTGGAGGAGTTGATTTCTCGAAATGGAACAAGATGATTGAAAAGAGAAAGGACGCCGCTATGAAAGCGAACACTCCTGATCAGTTTGCATTGGTCATCAATCAAGCGTTTTCGGAGTTTGGCTTTTCGCACCTAAATTTAATGACACCTCGGGCTGCAACCACCAATTTCACTGGCAAGAGTGTAGGAATCGGAATCCAAGCACAACCGGAAAAAGAGGGAGTACGAGTAGCAAGAGTCATCACCGGTGGGCCCGCTGATAAAGCCGGTTTGAAATCGGGAGACTTAATTGTCAAAGCGGATGGGAAACCTGCGCTCGGGCCGGAGAACATTCGGGGCGAAGTTGGAACGGAAGTCAAGTTAGAAATCAAAAGGGAAGGTAAACCCAATTTCGAAGTAACAATCAAGCGCGCGGAATTCTCCGTTTTGGTCAAAGATGAACTGAAGTGGATTGATGAAAAAACTGCTTTGATTTCAGTCAACACTTTTGCAGTTGGCTATGACCGCGCACTAATTGATGAATTGTTTGTTCAGGCAGCAAAAGCCGAAACTATCATTATTGATTTGAGAAACAACGGTGGCGGTTCTACGATTAATCTTTTCCATCTTGGTGGAAAAATTATGAAAGACGGCACAACCATGGGAAAGTTCATTACCAAAAGTAATGCGAAAGCATTTTTATCAAAGTATCCCGATAAGAAGGATGATCCGATTGCTGTTGCCAAAGAATTCGGTATTCCAATTTCTGCAACTGCTCGCCGAAATTCAACTCCATATGCAGGAAAAGTTGCAGTCTTAATCAATGGAAATTCAGCAAGTGCCAGCGAAATCTTCGCAGCATCCGTGCAAGATGCCGGAAGGGGAAAAATTATCGGCATAAAAACGGCAGGAGCGGTCTTGGCATCAACCTATATGGCGCTTCCCGAGGGCTGGTCGCTTCAATTGCCCATGATGGAATACGTAACGCCGGGCGGCAAAAGACTTGAAGGCGGTGGAGTCGTTCCCGATGTAAAAATTGAAGCAAAGGACATCATGAATAATGATGTTGTGCTCAAGGCAGCGATTGCAGCCGTTTCAATAAACAAGTAATTTAATCGCGTGCAAAAAGGTCGAAGTGAATCCCACTTCGACCTTTTTGTTGATTGAAGCACAGGTAATCTTAACCGTTCGAAAGAGAAAAGGAGTTTTGCCATGTCTGAAGTGAAGTTGGTCGCCGCAAATCCGCTGCAAGAAAAAGTTTTTTCAACCGAAAGAGTCGGTATTTCTCGAAAAACTCATGAAGAGCATTTTAAGTTGTTTCAAGGATATGCCAACAAAACTAATGAAATTCGTAAAGCACTTGCAGAGTTAGAAGTTGACCCGTCGAAGTCAAACCAAATTTTTAGTCAAATGCGTGCCCTCAAAGTTGATTACACCTTTGCTTATGGCGGATTCGTAAACCATGCAATCTATTTCGACATCTTAGGTGGTTCGGGAGAACCGAGCGGAGATGCCTTAAAGCTCATCGAAAGAGACTTCGGGTCGTTCGATTCTTGGAAAAATGATTTGAAGGCAACCGGTATCGCAGGCAGAGGATGGGTCTGGTTGGCATATGACCTTGACGAAAGGACCTTGTTTAACTATATCGGAGACGCTCAAAACACGTTTCCCATGTGGAATTCCGTGCCAATTCTCGCCATGGATGTATACGAGCATGCTTACTATTTGGATTTCGCTACAGCAAGAGCCGGCTATATTGACGCCTTCGTTCAGGTCATAGACTGGGATGCCGTCAACAAAAGACTCGCAGTTTGTTTGTAGATACAGACTTTGTTGTTATGGGTTCATGAGGCGCCGCGCCAAGTAGCGAACGTTCAGATTCAAGCCCTGGAGCCTCTTGGCCCAAAAATTGCACGTAGAATTGTCAAATTGCGGAACAGATGATAACAATTGTTTCGTCAAACGGTTGACAATCCTGTATAATATGGATTGAGCAAACATGTGCCCGTGTAGGTTCATGTCACAAAAGGTAGCGAAAGCATTCTTGAGTGCCCGCTCCAGCAATAGATACCAAATGAATAATAGGAGGCAACAAATGCGCCGCAAAGCATTTACTCTCATTGAGTTGCTGGTAGTAATCGCGATTATCGCGATTCTCGCAGCAATCCTGTTCCCTGTCTTCGCTTCAGCGAAGGAAAAGGCGAAGCAAACCGCTTGTACAAGCAACATTCGCCAAATGGGTACCGGCACTCAGCTCTACCTCGGAGACTGGGATGACCGATATCCTCTTTCGGTTCCCATCGTGGGTACCGTTTACGCTGCTTTTGGTAGCGTTTTCGGCACACCTGCCGACTGGGCAACCACAATGACCCCTGCTGTCGTCGAAGCTCAACGAAACTTCGTCGCCAACTCGGTTCAGCCGTACCTCAACAACTACCAAATCATGCAATGCCCATCCGCTGTTGAAATTCAACTTGCAGGTGGCGCCTATGCATCGGTTGCAACCGGTCGCCGACCTGTACCCGTTAGCTACTGCTTCAATGGTTTCATGAATGCATTCAACTCTTCGGGAATTCAAGCACCTTCATCGGTCATCGCTTGGTCGGAAAACTGGGGCAAATGGTCCTGGCTCGGTTATGCCGGAGCTAACCCGCTCATGGCATGCGCCGAAGTCGGCGTTGTTCCTCCCGCTCCTTGCGGTCTCGGTTCTTCAACCGTTGGTCTGGGTACGTTCTATCCGAACGGCACTATGTGGATCCACAACCGAGGCGGAGTCTTCGGTATGGGCGATTCATCGGCTAAGTGGCGAAGACTCGGTGCACAAATCACTCCGGCTATCACTGACTACAAGCGAGACATCTATCGCCAGTATCAAGCAAACGGAACGATTGCACAAACAACCGCTTCTCTTTGGTTCACCGCCAACCTTCCGGCTGGCGTTGGAAGCCAACCTCTGTTCCGACCTGACATCGATCAGCAACAGCTGCCGTAAGTTAGGCTAACAGAATCCGAAGTCTCTTTCCTCGGTGCAATTGAGGAAAGAGACTTAAGCACCAAAAACTCTCAAAAATGAGGGTTTTTGGTGCTGTTTTATTATTTCGGTACGTATAATGCGTCTGATTGACGGACATAATGTCCGTGTGGGAAGTTGGAATCGAGAGGTTCCGACCGTGAGATGAAGGAATGCCTACCTGAATACCACCAAAAACACCTTCCCACAAGCAATAAAAAAATACATCTCATAGGAGGCTGAAATGCGCCGAAAAGCATTTACTCTCATTGAGTTGCTCGTGGTTATCGCTATCATTGCGATTCTCGCAGCAATTCTGTTCCCTGTCTTTGCATCAGCAAAGGAAAAAGCGAAGCAAACTGCTTGCACCAGCAACATTCGACAGATGGGTACCGGAACTCAACTCTATCTTGGAGATTGGGATGACCGTTACATGGTCGGAACTCCGATTCTCGGAGCCGCCTATGTGGCTGCCGGCAACCTGTTTGGTGTTCCCGCGGATTGGGCAACCACAATGACACCTGCCGTTGTTGAGGCACAAAGAATGCATGCTGCCAATGCTGTCCAACCCTATCTAAACAACTACCAAATCATGCAATGCCCTTCGGCAGTTGAAATTCAACTTGCCGGTGGTGCTTATGCTTCGGTCGCTGCAGGTCGAAGACCTCAGGCCGTAAGTTACGCCTACAACGGGTTCATGCATGCGTTTAACTCATCCGGTATTCAAGCACCCTCTTCGGTCATCGTTTGGTCCGAAAACTGGGGCAAATGGTCTTGGCTCGGTTATGCCGGTTCAAGCCCCTATATCGGTTGCGTAGAAGCAGGTGTTGTTCCTCCGGCTCCTTGCGGATTGGGAACTTCAACGACCTTGCTTGGAACGTTTATCCCGAACGGAACCATGTGGGTTCACAATCGCGGAGCGGTTTTTGGCATGGGTGACTCATCGGCCAAGTGGCGAAGGCTAGGAGCCCAGATTACTCCTGCAATCACTGACTACAAACGAGACATCTATCGTCAATATCAAGCCAACGGCACCATCGCGAACGCAACCGCATCGCTTTGGTTCACCGCTAACTTGCCGGCTGGTGTCGGCAGCCAACCGCTGTTCCGACCGGATATTGACCAGCAACAACTACCGTAACGATTCGGTTGCTTCAAAGGGCTTGTCTCAGATGGACTCTGGGGCAGGCCCTTTTGTCCTGATTTCAAAAATGCCGAATAGGATTTGAACCCTTTCGTTTCGATGTATCATCTATATTCAAGTGGTCGTTTCAAGAGGCGACCGCAAAACAACGACACTATGGAGGTGTACACAAAATGAAGTTCACATTGTGGGCTACCGCTTTTCTTGTAATGGCCGGGACGATTCTCGCCGGCTGCGGCGGCGGAGATGAAGCTCCTGCTGCTGACCCTGCCGCAACAACTCCCAAACCGGCTGCTCCTGCAGCTGGCGAAGGCACTGACCCGAATGCTGCCGGTGGTGGCGCTGCTCCTGCTGAAGGTGGCGGCGGTGGCGAAATGACCGCTACTCCTAAGCCCCTCACCGAATCCGGCGGAGCAGGCAACTAATTCTTAGTTGTCCTAAACTTGAAGGCATGCCGACCGGCATGCCTTTTTTCTTATCTGCTTTAATCTGATTGAGTCAGCCGGGCGACGGCTCTGAGCAATCGGAGAGGAAAGTCCGGGCTTCTTAGGGCAAGGTGCCAGGTAATCCCTGGGCGGCGCGAGCCGACGGAAAGTGCAACAGAAACATACCGCCTCACTTTGTAGAGGTAAGGGTGAAATAGTGAGGTAAGAGCTCACTTCGGATTCGCCGTAAGGTGACCGAGGGCAAACCCCGCCTGAAGCAAGACCAAATAGGAAGGGAATGATGCTGCCCGCGGACCCTTCGGGTTGGTCGCACGAGGCGTGGCGAAAGCCATGCCCCAGATAGATCGTCGCACAAAGACAGAACCCGGCTTATAGGCTGACTCAAGTTCTTGTACTCAGTGAAGTTCATGCAAAAATCTCCAACGTTATGATACTGACAAGTATGTCAACAATATTTTTGAAAGTTTATTGTTCTATTCCCGGTTTAATGCATTCTGAGTTTCAAACGGCAAGTTATGAAGCAAGAGGATTTATCGGGAAGCATTATTTATCCGCGCCGATTGATGATTCGCATAAAATTGCAGTTCCATATGCTTGCTCGCTTTATAAAACGAAAGTTTTTGTGAATGAGAAGCCATCCGTTTATTTTGAATTCTTGGAACCCGGCATTATGGAATTGGATAGAGCAATGATTGAAATTTGGTGGTTTGATGAAAATTACAAGCCGAAATGCGTTGTTGCATCTGTTGGAAAAAGTTCTGTTTACGGAATTCATTTAGACAAAAACATTGTTTATGAATCCGGTGGATCCATTAAGAATCTCAAAAAGATAGGAATCTGGAAAACTGAAAGCAAGAGCGTGATTTTTCAATTGAATTCAATTGAAAAATCTACTCCTACTGTCGCTATTGTCAGATGGATGCCCGACAATCTTTACAAAAAGTATCCGAATTATTTTCTTTTGTCTACATCAACCATCTTATTGTTTGGTGACACCAAATCTATTGTTACTCCTTATTTAAGATAGCAATAGTTGATGCTTTCAATCAAATGCGCCGCGGCACCCAAAACCGATTCAATCGGAGGAGGAGTTGGTGCAATTGGCTTTTCTCTTGGAAGCATCGTTTGCCAACTTGCAACCGTGTAAGAAGCGATTGCCGCATTGGTGGATGACTGTACAAGATATTCCGGAATTGCGTTTGCAAGGTGGTCATGTTGGGTGTGATGAACAAAGTTGTAGTCCGCTCGACCCGTTTCCATCCAGAAAAATCCGGGAACTCCGACTGCATTAAACGGGGCGTGATCACTGCCGCCGCCGCGGGGCATTCTTTCGGCGATTCGAATTTGCATTGGCATTCCGATAAATGCTCTATGTGCCGGTTCGATTGCTGCTTCGAGAATCGGTTTCATTTCGGGGATACAGGTTAGTCCTCCTTCGTAATTGGTGCCGCCATCATCTACGAAAACGGCGGAAATCTTGTCAAGTTCTGCTTTATGATTTTCCACATAAGCACGAGAGCCGAATAGCCCTTGTTCTTCACCTGTCCACAAAATAAATCGAATGGTCCTTTTCGGTTTTGCTTTTGCAGCGCACAAAAGTCTTGCAGCTTCTAATGTCACTGCAATTCCGGTTCCATTATCGCAAGTGCCTTGAGAACCGGGACCATCCCAAGTGTCCAAGTGTCCACTTACAATCACCACTTCGTCGGGCTTTTCGGTTCCCTTGATTTCTGCAATGACATTGTAAATTGGAATCGGCCCTTTTGCAAATTTGTTTCGCATGTCAAATTCCAAAACTACCGGTTTGCCTGCTGTCATTAATTCATTAATTTTATCGAAATCTGATTTTCGAACTGTAATACGAACGTCCTTCGGTAAATTGTCCCAGGTGATATTGTAATTTCCGCTAGTTATTACCAATTCACTTCTTGAGCCATAAATAGTTCCAATTATTCCGCTCGTTGAAATTGCTTTTTGCAATTCCGTTAACTCGGCACCTCGCCTTGGAGGAGCACTTTTTGAAATCAGCCATGCACCTTTAAGTTTGCTTTTTGTTGCTTCAAATTCTTCCATCGTTGTAGGTTCTGCAACAGCATTTCCCTTTGCGGGTCCGTTAGTGCCCGGCGTCCAAGAAGGCGACGTAAACTGAAAGTCCATTTTGATAGGCGAAACCATACGGCCGATTTGTCGAGTTCCGCGGTCAAATCGAACCGGCCATTCGCCCCACTTTTCAAGGTGTACGTTCGTGCATCCGAATTCCTTAAACTTCTTTTGTGTCCATTCGTATGCTTTATCAAGATTGGAAGATGCCGTGAGGCGATGTCCTATTTTGAGGGACAAGTGACTCAGATGGTCCCAGACCAGATTTGAGCCTTTGCCAAGCTTAATCAAATTTTCTACGGTTGTCGGGTCCGGTTGTGCCAATCCAACCGATGCCGTTGCAAGCAAGAAACAAAAAGCGAAACTTCGATTCATGTTGATATCCTCCCTTTAATGATATCAGATTACTTTTTTTGAGTATCGAAGGTGCCGGGTTGCGTAAAATGTTGCCAATGAGAAAGTATCTGGCCTGGTTTGTTACCTTTGGATTGATTGTCGTAGGTACGGGAGCAACCGCACAAGTTCGTACGGAGAGTATCTCGAATTCAAAAAAAGGATACTGGAATGCAAGTGCGACTTACCCCGTATTTCTTGAGCGAACGGCAATTAAGAAATTAGCAAGCGATGCGTTTAGAATTGATGCAGAAACTAATCTAAATGAATTTGTAAGATATGCCAAGGAATTTGCAGATTCCGGCCAGAAACCCATTGCGCCGTGGGAATTTTCTCAAAGTTCAGTTGTAAGTATTAACAGTGCAACATTAGTCAGTGGATATTCACAAGAGTTCAACTATTCCGGCGGTGCTCATCCGAATCGATTCTTTAGGACCATCAACATTGGAAATGTTAACGGCACGGTCAAAAAATTGGTATTGAAAGATTTTGTAAAAGAACAAGAAGATTTAGAGGAATTTGGTATTGAAAACATTGTTCCTGAGTTGAATCGTTTGAAACGAGCAAAAGGAATTGATGAAATCGTTTATTCAGTAGATGAAAAATTGCTCGACAATTTTGTAATTACTCCCGCCGGGATTACTTGGATTTTTAGCCCGTACGAAGTGGGAGCATACGTCGAAGGTGAATATTTTGTAAAAGTGCCGTGGCAAAAGTTGATGCATGAATTGAAACCAAACTCGGTCGTCAGCAATTTGGCAAATGCCGCCGCATCAAGTGTATTGACTGAGCTTCGAATTGTTTGGCTTGGCGACTCATTATTACCGGCAAACAGCATCATTGAGTTTAGTCTATTAGATAAAAATGCGACTGTGCTACAAGTTCAAAGATTTCCTATATCAGAGCAAAATCAGTTATTCAAACTTTTGTGGGATAAGTCAAAGTTTGTATCCCAATCCAAGCATCTAATCTTTACGAAAATTTTTGTTTCAGGAGCTGCTACCTACAAAAGCATTGAAGGTCTGGCCGTGACAGTAAACGGACTGAAAAAAGTTACAAATGTTCCTTTGGTTCCGTTCAAACAGAATTAAGAAGAGGTTTTGGTGGGCGGTACTGGACTTGAACCAGCGACCCCTTCGGTGTGAACGAAGTGCTCTACCACTGAGCTAACCGCCCGTTAATTTCAAAATTGTACCTACCCTGTAAAATGAATTTATGAAGCCAAACATTGGTCTCGCAATTGGGAAACCAAGCGAAATTCCAAATTCCCATCAAAATTACATGAAATCGCTCGCGTCTGTAAATGCTGAGCCGACTTACATTAGGCCAGGCGATTCGGTTAAAAGCGAAACAATTGACGGATTATTGATAATGGGTGGGCCTGACATTCACCCGAGCCAGTATGGTGAGGAAAACATAGGATGTCAGGAAATTTTGGGAAGTGATTCACTTGAGACCCTTAAACAGGTTTATTTAAAGGCAGTGGACCGGCAAATCCCAATTATGGGAATTTGTATGGGAATGCAGTTTATCAATATTATGCATGGTGGATCACTTGTACAACACATGGAAAAACCGCACAGTAACGGTGATTTGGATGTTGAGATAGAAGTTAGATTCATTGAAAATGAAATCTTAGCAATGTTATTTGGAAAAAGGAACACAACCGTCAAGTGTCATCATCACCAGTGCATCAAAAAAGTTGGAACAGGATTATCGGTCATTGCATATTCTGAAGATGGCACAATTGAAGCTATTCAAAACAAAGATTATCCATTTTTATTAGGAGTTGAGTGGCACCCCGAAAGAACTCACAGCGAAGTGTCACACCAGCTTTTTGAACGTTTTGCAAACGAATGTACTATTCAACGCGAATTGCGCGCTCGGCAAGTATAACCGCAACAAAATCGTCAATCGCAACCGGAGGTACTTGCAAACTACTTGGCAAAAGTCGCCGCCATCCTTTACGTGGAGTATGTTCCCAATATCTTTCGCGCGCCTGTATGGTGGTTTCGAATTCATCTAAAATCAAAACAGAGTGTCCCGGAGACGACTTTCTGATAATTTCTTGAACCGACTTTGAATGAGTTCCGTTTCCAATAGCAATCATTTCAAAAGGTATTTTTGAAAAAATCTCCGTTATTTCGTTTCCGACTTCCGCAGTTTCGACAACCTTACGAAACAGTATTTCGGTTTTTTGATGATTACCTTTTACGATAGCGATTCCGCACTTTGAATTGCCGGGATCAATTCCCAATACTGTTTTCATTTCTTGGCCAATTTAAATTCAAGTGTAAGTGGTTCCGCAACTTTGGTGTCTTCAGCTGCTAATGCCGTCAATTCGACGATACCACCCATGCGTTTAATTTGGCTAACTAAGTCCGATATCTGTTTAACCGTCACGCGTGCAATTGAGTCAGTTCTGCCGTTGATGGGTAGTGCGCCTTCTTGAAGGGCGCGACTTCTAACCTCTTTTGAAAGAAACGCAAGAACAGCAGCGAGAATTTGGTTGTCATCCAGGTTCGCACTAATATCGGTTTTAGAAATTGCTGCTCCTTTTGCAAACAGCAATTTGTTATCGCGCTTTACAATTTCAAGTGGGACTGGCAAGTCCTGCTCAGAATCCTCGCGGAAATAATTAAGTGATGCAATTGCGATCAGAACTTGCTCGGTTGCGGTTTGACTAATCGCTTGCGCCATGAGTTGCAATTGCTCTTCAGGCATAAATATGCGCGATTGACCATCGGGGCCTCGAATTTCTCGGGGAACGAGTGCGGCAGATGGTTTGTTTTCAAATGGCCCAATTCCTCGGTCAAGCACTTGCACGTTCGCGTTTCGGATTAAGTCAATTAATTTTTGTCGTGCATCATTGATGGAAAGACTCCCGGGGATGACGATTCTTGAAAGTTCCTCATTATTTGCAACGAGGAGTTGGCTTTCGCGTACTCCGGAGATGATTCTTCGCAGATTTTGTTCCTCTAATCTTAAGTCTGCCAATCGCAATTCAAGATTTGATGCGGCTGCTTCTGCCGCAACTTTTCTGTCTTCGGCCAATCGTGCAGCGGAAAGCGCACTATCTGCCCGCTTAGTGGCATCTGCCGCCTTCGTTTCAGCATCTCTCAATTTTGATTCTGCCTCACCAACCTGTTGTGCCAGAAAAACAGTGTTTTGGTTGAGTTCCTTGATTTGAGAGTTCAAGCTGGTTATTTTTGTGGACAAATCTTTTAACTCATTAGTTTTCTTAGAAACTTCTGCACCTAATTTTCCGATTTCATTTTTTAATGAAGATTCTTGCTTAGTAAGCGTAGTAACTCTTGCCAGCGCCGTCTTTTCGCCTGCTTTAGCAATTGCAAGCACTTTCTCTGCTTTTTCCCGTTGTTGGCTAAGTTTGATGCGCTCTTGTTCCAATTGCTGATTAGTACTTACCAAATTCTCATTTGCTTTCCCCAAGTCTTGATTTTGCGTTGCAAGTTCGTTAGATTTTTTGTTAAGGGATGCAGTTTCCGAAATCAGGCGATTTCTTTCCTCAACTATTTTTGGGCCCTGAGTTGCCCAATCTCTTACGGGTTTGCTAATAATCATAATGGCAAGCGCGGTTGCAAATGGAATCAACACGCCAAAAATTACGGTTATCAAAGCGGCAGTATGCCTGGGTCTGATTCCACCCAGTCGCAACCGTTTCTTTCCCAATTTTCGGCCAATCCAATCTCCGAAATATGCAACTACGCCTCCCATGATTCCAAGAAGCAACAACAAAATGATAGGCGATGACAAGTCCATTTTTTTTACCTATTTTTCAAAATCAACAATGTAGTAGCGGCAATGAGCCCAATGGCAACTGGCAAGAAAGCACCAAACGCAGGATGCAAAAGACCGCCGCGTGCAATGATGTTCAAATAGTTCGTCAAAATATAATAAAGAAAGATAATCATGATACTAATCATGATTCCCGCTCCAAATGTTTGGCGAGTTCTTCTGATTCCCGCCGGTGCACCAACAAGTGCAAAAACCAAACTGGTCAATGGAATGGCAATTTTCGACCAGTAACCAATTTCCAATTCTCTTTTTTTCCTAAAAGTGTCCGCGATTTCCATTCCAGCACGCTGATTGGTTTCATCAATTTTGTCAAGCTCTTCTCTAATTTCAACCAATGACTTAGCATCATTGTCACGGCGTTGACTTGCAAGAATTCCTTTCGGAGTGAAGTCAAACCTTTCACCTTCGGGTGGTGAAGCTTCATGAATGTTTACAGAGTAAATTCTGTTCTCTTCTTGATAAAAAACCGTGGCACTCTTAATTTTCCATTCTTCGTCCGGTGTAAAGTACATTTCATTTGCAAACATAACCCAAGCCAAAGTCATATCATCGTTAAACCATGACGCAGTAACATTTTTCATGGTTTTATTTGCAATATCCACATCTTGAGCCATCACTCCGCCTCGAATTCCTTTGGAAGTTGAAAGCGGCTGATAAAAAGGTGTTGCGGTTGTCTTTTTTGCTTGTTTTGCAAGTTGGTGCTGAAGTTCATTTGCTTTGATGCTCGCTGCGGGAACAACGATTTCTCCGAATGCAAATGTTAAGACGCTAACAGCAAGCCCAAAGATGATAACGGGTCGCATAATTGTAAAAATGCTTGCTCCACCTGCTTGAGCAGCGACAATTTCAGAATCATTAGACAAACGTCCGAATGCCAATAAGCTTGCCAGCAACATGGCCATCGGGAAGGTTTTTACAACGAGATACGGCATATAAAGCCCGGACAGCATCAGAACAGAGCCAATCGGAATCCCAATGACTGCCAATTCCGTTAATCGAAACAAGTACGTGCCTGCCATAAGTAAGACAGAAAAAAGCACAACTCCCATTAGCCAAGGACCAATCAATTCTCTATAAATCAAGCGGTCAAGAAGTCTAAGTTTCACTCGAACATCTCGCCAAGATAATGTTTGCGAACTTCCGGATTATTGGTAATTGCCTCGCGATTGCCTTCAGCAATTATTTTTCCCTCAACCAGTATGTAATTTCTGTCGGTGATACCAAGCGTGGCGCCGACGTTGTGGTCCGTAATTAGAATCCCGATTCCTTGTTTAGTCAGGGCTCGTATGATTTCTTGAATTTCTTCAATGGTTTTGGGGTCAATTCCTGTAAACGGTTCATCTAATAAAATAAATTTTGGATTGGTTGCTAGCGATCGAGCAATTTCCACTCTTCTTCTTTCCCCGCCGGAAAGCACACTGCCTTTGCTGTCTCTTTTTTCCCACATTCCAAGTTCCTTAAGCAAAGTTTCGATTTTTTCGTTCTGCTCTTTTTTTGAAATTTTTCTCAATTCCAAAACTAAGCGCAAGTTTTCTTCAACACTTAATCTCCGAAAAACGGACGCCTCTTGTGGCAGATAACCGATACCGGATTGGGCCCGCTTAAACATTGGCCACAAAGTAATGTTGGAGCCGTCCAAAAATACTTGTCCATCCAGCGGCTTAACTAAACCGGTTATCATGTAAAAAGTTGTAGTTTTTCCAGCGCCGTTGGGACCAAGTAATCCAACGACTTCGCCAGTTTCAATTTCAATTGAAACCGATTGAACAACTTTTCGTCCTCGATAAGATTTGGATAGTTTTTCAGAAGTAATTTTCAACGTTTGCCACCGACTTTTGCAGTTCTAATGCTTATTGGTTCAAAAGTGTTTTTTCGAAAAACAATGTCAATATAGGGAGCGAAAAGGGTCCCTTCTCCGGTTGGTAATGCAGGATGCTTTCCTGTAATTCGATCAACAGTTTGTAATTTTAGAATTGAATCCAATCTCGAATAAGTCGCCGTTTCGCAAATCATGTTAAGAGACCATGGTTTTGCAGATTCGTTTCCAAAACTGGACTCACCATAAATCGTTGCGTTAACATTTCCTCCAAATTTGGCACTTAAAATTTCCTGGCTTCCTGAATCGGTCTTGCCAATGACACCTTCAAAGTAATTAACATTGATGATGGAATTTTGCACCGACTGACCTGTTTTAGGCGAGTATTCGATACGCATGGGGGAACCTGTGCAATCAATCGTCTGCTTTCCGTTGCGATCGGAATTTTGCAATCCGCCAAAAGTCAATTGGTCAATGTTCTTAATCGTTAATTTTAGATTTGTCTCTTCTAAAAAAGTGCTTTTGCCACTTGCTTTTGCAGTTGCCGGACGAAATCGAGTCAGATTTCCGGATTTTTGTTTCTCAAAATTCACAATCAAGTTTGGCGTTGTCAACTTTCCAAACATTGATGGATGTTCACTATTGACAACTACACCCCCATTCACGTTTAATATTCCCGTGTCCGCGTCAAAATTAAGCCCGCTTGCAACCATTCCAAAAAGGTACTTTTCTCCTTTTTCAATTCCCTCAAAGGATGCATTAATGTTTCCTGATACATTTACATTTTTTAGGTCATAAGTGTTATTTGAATTCATCATTGAAGCAACAATTTTCTTGCCAATAAAAACGACACCTTTATCTTTTAACTGAAGTTTCGCGGGGCTGCCCGTTATATCAAAAATAACCGTCTTCCCGTCATCCGAAAATTTCGATTTGCCTGTCAAAACCCCTGAAATAACAAGGTTTCTTGATGAATCCGTAAACCAAATATCGTCACCTTGTAGAATCAGGCTGGTCAAGATAGTTGTTGCGTTCATTGATTTTTCTATTGATTTGAATTTTGCGGTGGCTTTTCTGGCAGGTCCAATCGAAATCTGATTGACAGTTGCCTTTACGTTGCCAATTGCCGTTACCAAACCCGGCTCTGGTGCACCTTCAATTTTGTCACACTGAATTCGTGCCTGATTTTTGTCACTTTGCAAAAAGACGTTTCCGGCAAGCGAGAATCGCCTCGCTTTTTGTTCAGCGTTTCCTTTGTCTGCTGTGATTCGGACATATGCCTCATCGTTGTCAAACATTTCGACTTCAACGTTTTCCAGATTTCCAAAACTTGCCTTTGGGTCCATTGACGCAAGTGCCTTTTCGGCAGACAGTTCCCAAAGTTTTTGACCATTTTCTGTTTGCGCCGATACTTTGATGGCACTGGTTTTAACTCGAATCTCTTCGTTGTTGTCGTTTGCTTGTGAGGGCGGAACGTTCGGCTGTAGGTCGGCTTTGCCACCACATCCTCCGATGAAAAACAAAAGAAAAATAATTATTGTTGCGGCAGGAATGACAAGTTTCTCCTTTTTCCAAATCGTCCTTCGTGATGACCTTTTAGTTGTCCACAAGCGGCGGCAATTTCATGTCCGCGCTCCATTCGTTGTGTTGTGACCACTCCTTTTGACTCCAGAATCGATCGAAAGGCACGCACTCTTTTGGATGCCGGTCTTGTAAATCCTTGGCCTGTATCCACAAAATTGAAAGGAATCAAATTCACTATTGAAGGAAACCCGGAAACCAAGCGTGATAGTTCCTCTGCCTGTTCGGCAGTGTCGGTAACGTCGTTTATCAAAAGGTATTCAAACGTCACTTTTCGACCGGTTTGTTGGGTCCACTCCTTTGCCGTTTCAATTAATTCTTTTATGGGCCACTTTTTGTCAACGGGCATCATTTCGGAACGGATTTCATCAAAAGGAGAATGTAAAGAAATCGCGAGGTGAATAGGGAGATTCTCCTTTGAAAGTCGTACGATGTTAGGAACAATTCCAACCGTAGATACGGTGATATGGCGGTAACTCAGACCAATTTCTTCGTGAAATATTCGAAGTGCGCAGATCAGATTCTCATAGTTCAATAAAGGTTCACCCATTCCCATAAAAACGACGTGCGAAATTCTGCGGGATGATAGACTCTGAAGAAGCAGATATTGAGACACGATTTCACTCACGGATAGGTTCCTATCGAATCCGCCAATTCCCGTGGCACAGAACGTGCATCCCATGGCGCAACCAATTTGCGAACTTAAACAGCAACTAACTCTTGAAGCAAACGGAAGCAATACGCATTCAAACGATTGGTTGTCCCCGGAATGAACGAGCAGTTTGTCCACATCATCTTTTGATTTGACATGAGAAACGACCTGTAGCGGGTTGATGCTGAATGTCTCGGCAAGTGACTCTCGCAAAGGTGAGGGAAGGTTAGACATTTCAGAGAACTTCGAGACATGCTTCAAATAAATCCATTCGGCGACTTGATTTGCCCGATAGGTCTGAACCCCAAAAGGAGACAGGGCTTCTGTCAATTGTGCCCGGTTAAGGCCGATAAGGGAAATGGGTTCAGGCACATCGCAATTTTACTATGCAATTTAAGTTCAAAAGTTCGAAGGTTCCCCTATTCTTGACAGGTAGAAACAACCGATGTATAATAGGATGATTCGGGGGTAACTATGCCCCGTTTCGGAAATCTACGACCGGATTCATGGCGTCGTTGGGTTCTGGAGGTCAACATAGGCTTGCTTCAGAGTTCTCTTCGACGATGGGATACGGGTCAAGAATACGACACCACTCAAGGAGGAGTCGAATATGAATAAA
>CAZJKW010000005.1:15494-36398 GCA_964546835.1 uncultured Fimbriimonadales bacterium | reverse complement strand
TAACGAAAGAAAAAACATGGAAATTGTGAAAATATTGTTAGAAGAATTGGGTAAACCAGATAGTTTAGTGAAATATATTCCAGACCCAAGAAAGGGTGCGCATGACAAACGCTATAGCATGAGTTCTGCAAAGTTAAGGTCTTTGGGTTGGTCGCCAATCGTTCCATTTGAAACCGGGATTCGGGAAACCATCCGTTGGTTTGTAGATCATGAGCGATGGTGGAGGCCAATTGTGAAGGAATTGGAGTACCAAGAATTTATCCGGCGTTTTTACGGACCCGGTCTTGGGGAAGACCTATAGATTATTTCAGTTTTTCTTTAACCGAATTTGGTGCAAAAGTTAAGAGAAATCTCAAATATGTCTTGAATCGGAGAGGCATTAACTTTGCAGATTCAACATAACATTTTCGTGCTTCTTTATTCTCTCCTTTGAGTGAGTAAAGTGAGCCAAGACACGCGAGCGTGTGTGCCATTGCCGGTTTCGTGCCTTTCTTCTTGAGTATTCGGTTCATGTTTTCTCTTTGTTTTTGCCGAATTTTCAAGTTTTCTGAACGAGTTGTTTCGATTTGGTGAATTGTATTTGAGCCATGTACCCTATAAAAGGTGAGTTTGTCGGGCAGGAATCCCACGTTGCCCATTTCGGAAAGTTTGAGCCACATATCCCAATCACCCAAATTCTTAAACGACTCATCAAAGCCGCCTACCTGATTGATTGACTTGGTTCGAGCAAGAACTGAACTTGCAATGGCTGTGTTGTTTGCAACAAAAATGTGGAAACAGTCTCCGGTTGGTGTTTGGGGGAAAGGGAATCCCATTGGTTCGCCTTGTATCCCATTTCCCACATCGTCAACAAATTCTCCGAATGTATGACAGAAAGTCATATTCGGGTCCTCTTGCATTAGAGTGATTTGTTTTTCAATTTTGTTTGGATGCCAATAGTCGTCACTATTTAAGATGGCGATGTATTCACCTTGTGCTATTTTGATGGCTTTGTTAAGCGAAGGATATGTTCCCATGTTTGGATTGTTTCTAATGATTTCAATTTTGTTTTTGTATTCATTAAGTATCATCGGCGTTTCATCGGTACTGTTGTCATCAATCAAAATGACCTCTCTGTCTTGAAATGTTTGACTTAAAGCCGAGTCAACGCATTGCTTTAACCATTTTGCATGGTTGTAACTTGTGATGATAATCGAAACCTTTGGCACAACTTATTGTGAACGAACTTCGATACGCCAATCAATAATGTCTAACGAGGGGTCGGCTACGTCGTTTGCAGGTTCAATTTGGTTATCTGAATTTCGATAGATTCGATCTTGTTGTGCATCAATCGTTAAGTAATCATTTATTGTTGCGGGACTGAGGGAATTGCCGAGCGCATCCCAAAATTTCGGATTATTGTCGCCCGGATCGGTGGGAACTCGGTCCATAGTGAGTAAGTTGATTTGTAGACCCGTGATGAGATTTGGGTCGCCGGGCGGGGGGCGTAATTGGCTTAGCAGGATTTCAAATTCAAGTGTGGAGTCTGATGCGCCGGGAGTTACATAGTTGAAGGGGATGCCTGTTTGCACATAAGTTAGCAAGGTGACCAAATCCGTAAACAGGTTGAAACTGTAGCCACCACTTGGCTGACTTGTTTGAAACCTGATGAAATGAGTGGCTTTGTTCGCAACGAAACCGTTTCCCCAGGGTCTGGCAATTACGGGGCTTGGTCCGCCTTGAGCTCCGGTAGGGTCATCACGATCATTGATTGCGACAATGTAAACGAAATTTGGACTTACCGGTGCGGCAAGTTTTATCCAAAATTTTATTTTTCTACCTTGTGCACCGGGAGGCGAATTTGGCCCCTTTGCACATCCTAGGAGTGCAATGGCTCCGATGATTGCCAAAGAAAATTTCTTTACTTCCAAAACGTTTTTAATAAGTACAGAAGAAGTACGGCGCCGATAGTAGCACCACAAGTTGTGGCAATGATTCCGCCCGTGCCTTCCATTTTCAATACATTCTGCATGATGAATCCGACCAAAACGGAGCCAGCAATTCCCAGAAGAATGGTCATGATGCAACCTGTGGGTTCGTTTTTGTCTCCGGGTGAAAGTCTTTTTGCTAAAGCACCTGCAATGAAACCTACGATTATCCAGGAAATCCAACCCATAGTTTTATCTGTACCTCCTATGTGATTATTTGGTTGCGTTTGCTTTCCAGAGCATTTTGCCGGTTGCCATGTCGAAAACATGCACAACGCCGGTGTACCCGCCTAACATTCCGTATTTGCCATCCATAGAATAAGCAAAACCGGATTCGTCAATGGGTTCGTCCATATCTGCAAGCCGAGTTTTTTTGCCGCTGGATAGGGAAATTGAACTACACTCGCCGTTAAAATCAATTAGGAACATATTGGATGCGTCCGGTGCGAGGTAAAAGTCGGCATCCTCGTCATATTCCAGTTTGGTTGTTTTTAGAACTTTGTTGACTTGCAAATCATAAACCGTTAAGGTACCGTCGCTTACCCATGTTAGAGCAAATTTACCGTTATTCGAGATATCTCGAACTTCATCTTCTTTGCCGGTTCCATCAATCAACATCGCTTCCATTGCAAGTTCGATATCCCAAACCGCACACTTGTCATCATCGCGCCAACCGGTTAACATGTATTTATTGTATTTTGATTTGAAAAATCCACCACCATAATGCACGCGATCCGGTAATTTGATGTTTAGTCCATTTTCAAGATTCCAGCAATAGACTCCGTCGTCGAAATCTTCAGCAAACAGTCGTTTTCCATCTTCGGACACGGCAAAATAACTTGCTTCGCCTTCTACTTTTTTTAATCTACGAATCTCTCTTTTTGCCATTAAATCGTAAACAACCACCTCGGACTCTTGACCAACAGCGACCGTTGTTCCGCTTATTACAACTGCTGTGGACGCCGGCTTTTCAAATTTATATGATGCAATTTTTTCGCCGGATTTCAGGTTGTAAAGAGTGACGAGACCTGAGTCGGCAGACGCGAGGGCTGTTTGTGATTTCCAATCCGAACTAAAAGAGGTGATTGCGACTTCTTCTTGAATCGGCGAGAACGAAGTAAGGGTTATGGCGAGGGAAGATAGGAGTGTCGAAACCATCTGACTACTATGACGCATTTGCGTGGCGCAGGTGTCGTGCAAGACCGGTTTTTAAGGCTATCCGCCCAATCGAGACAAGTAAAACAGGATAACCCATAAAGCCACCATAAGGCTGACTATCGTGCCAATGACAGTGACGAGGATTCGATATGCTTTGTTTAACTCGATTCTCGCAAGTTGGTCGTAATGTTCTGCCAAGCGGTGAACCGATACGTCTACACTTCCCGACGTTTCACCTGTCGCAATGATATGTATGGTTTCCGGGTCTAAAATTTCACTTTTTTGCAAACATTCTGCAAGAGTCCCGCCAGAGTAGATGAGAGTTGAGATCGAACCGATTCTTTGAGAAATGTAACTGTTACCTGTTGCATCTGCGGCAATTGATATTGATTCGGACAAACTGCATCCGGCTTTGTAGAGCATTGAAAGACCGAACAGAAATTTGGAAGTAGCGGCGAGACGATTTCCTGTTTCAAAGATGGGGAGTTGTAACGCAATTGCGTCAGATTGTGTTTGCCCTTTTTGGGTTTGTTTTACAAGTATCACAATTATAGTTGATAAGGTAATTAAAACCACAAAGACAAGTAGAAGTTTGATGTACCAGACGCTTGCATATCTCGGTGTGTTTAGAAGAACAATTAAGACAACTAAAGCAAAAACCGCCAAAAGCAGTTTCGTACCAAATGACCAGAGTTTAATTTCATTGCGAAGTTTGATTTCTTGTTCAGCATAACTTGCCAAGAGATTTAGGGACTCGACCATATAGCCGGAATTTTCACCTGCCTTAACCATTGCAATTTGGAGTCTGTTGAAGTAGCGACTTTGTGAAAGCATTTGCTGATGAATGGGTCGTACGTCATTCGGCGATGCCAGACTATTGGCGACCGGTTTAAGTGAGGGGATTGCGGGTTTATCTGTCATTAACTTCATAATTTCGAAATTAGACAATCCACCGTGCAAGAGGGAGTGCCATCTTCTGAAGAATGACGCTTGTTCATAAACCGTTAGGGGCATATCAGAAGTTTACTAACCTGTGTGGTCTCAAGGTAACTTCTTGCACCTGAAAAGTAGACCGTTAAAGCGAACTTGGCCAAGCAAACTGTACGGCGACAAAGAGGCAAACCGCCAAATGAGGCAGATTGCCGACAAAGAGGCCTTGATTGATGCTTTTGAGAGAACAAGCGAAGTCTTGGACCGTTTGGGACCGGGACCGGAAGCATTGTCTGAAATTGCCGAAATTGCCCGGCGTATGACGAAAACCGACGCCGCTCAGATTTTGTTGTTGGATTCAACCGGAAGTCGACTTGCTTTGGGGGCGGACACGAACGAGCCGGAGAAGGTCGGCCGTGTTTGGATTCGAGCAGGTGACGGATTGGCGGGTTGGGTTGCTCAACACAAGAAACCGGTTGCTATATCAAGAGAGCCCTGGAAGGATAAGCGATTTATAGATTATCCGGGATTGGATGAACGGAGTTTTCAGAGTTTGCTCTGCGTTCCTTTGTTTGCATCTGACGAGTTGATTGGTGTCATTAACGTTCGAACTCGGCGCCAGAATATTTATGACAAGAGTGATGCTGATATTCTTGGCAAGATTTCCGGAGAGGTTGCGAGAGCGATTCGTTATCAAACAAAAGTTGAGACTTTAGAGACGACAGCTGAACGTTATGAGGCGGTGAGTGAGGTGAGTGAAAAACTTGCTTCGAGTCCTTACATAGAAGAGATATTGCAGTTATTGGTTTCCTTTACCGCAGAAAGACTTAACTACAAAGTTGTAACTGTGCGATTGCTTGATGAGACTCGCAATGAATTGGTTTTAAGGGCTACCCAATCTACTAATTTTGCGTATCAGAAAAAGCGAAGCATCCATGTAGGCGAAAGTTTTGCGGGAAAAGCGATTCTGGAAAAACGGAGTATGGTTGTTGAAGATGTTACGCGTTCCGTTGATTACATTGGCGTTGATTTGGCAGAAGAGCAAGGCTTAAAGGGTATGGTTTGTGTTCCACTTTTGATTGGAGATCGTGCTGTTGGGGTTATGACTTGTTATACAGAAGAATCGAGAAATTTCAACCCCTTAGAAATCAAAACCCTTGAATCACTAGCCAAGCAAGCGGCAATTGCAATCGAGCACGCAAAACTTCAAGTACGAAGTACGTTAATGCAAGAAATGCATCATCGCGTTAAGAATAATTTGCAGCAAGTGGTATCGCTTTTGCGTTTGCAACTTTTTGAAAATGAGCATAAATCTGTTTCGGAAGTGGTCCAGGATAGCATTGGAAGGATTGTTGCGATTGCAAATGTGCATGACCTTTTGTCGCGTGAAGATTTGGATCGTGTTGGCTTGCAATCTGTTGCTCAAGCATTAGTTGCTCACCATCAACAGGCGGTAGTGCCGCCGGATAAACAGATTAAGTTACAGGTATTTGGGGACGATGTACCTTTGAGCATGAATCAGGCGACGCAGGTGGCTTTGATATTGAATGAATTGATTCAGAATGCGTTGGAGCATGGTTTTCATAAGGCCGAAGAAGGCGAAGTTAACGTGTTTATAAAGGATGAGGGACATTCGATTCGTCTGGTGGTTAGCAATACAGGAGATAAATTGCCGGATGACTTTGATTTGTCCTTGGATAGCCATCTTGGGTTGAAGATAGTCGACAATCTGGCAAAGGCAATCGGGGGGACTATTTTTCTCCAGAATGCTTGGAATTGGGTTAAGGCGGAAACAATTTTCTCTAAAGATGCAACAGAATTAGGTTAATCCGGCGTTATAAAATTTATTGGATGGGAGAGACAGGCCTTCGGTTGTGTCGAATATAACCTACATCCTAATTGGAGAAAACATGAAACTTTTTCGTTCTTTTGTATCCGCCATTGCCATTGCTACATTGACAACTGTGTTTGCCGTGCCTGCTTCGAACGGTAAGAATCTTGTTGAAACCGCCATATCTGCAGGAGAATTTAATACGCTGGTTTCGCTTGTAAAGAGGGCGGGATTGGTTGACGCATTGACCGGGGACGACAAATTGACCGTATTGGCCCCGACGGACAAAGCGTTTAAGAAATTGCCAAAGGCGACTCTTGATGCTGTGATGAATGATAACGAGCTATTGAAGCAAGTGCTTTTGTATCACGTTGTGAAAGGTGAGGTGCCTGCATCAACTGTTGTTGGTTTGAAGTATTTCACGACGCTAAACGGAAAAGGTGTCAACGTTCGAATCAAACATGTGAACGGAAAGCAAGTTGTAAAGTTGAACAGTGCAACCGTTTCGGCGACTGATGTTCGGACTTCGAATGGCATTATCCACGTAATTGATACCGTATTGGTGCCGCCGACCCATTAAAATCTATCGAAGGCCAAGACGCCTTTAGAAAACCCTTTTGAATAAATCATTTGTTAGAGTATGGTTTGGATCTACCTTATTTTTGATTTGATTAAATCGTGATATTGTGTCCTGACCTAAGAATTGACTTGGCATGCCTTTTGTTAACACAGAGTCCTTTGCAAAATAAAATTTTCCCTCAGCATTGAGGACGATATCATTAAAAGTTCGAAACATTTGAGATGCTTTTTCTCTATCTTTTTCGCGTACTTTGTAATCGAGAGCCAGTGAAAATCCGTTGACGGAATGTGATAGCAGGAAATCATCTTGGCGATGCTTTTTGAGCACTGCCAATAGGGGAACCATACCTCTTTCCTTGCTGATGTTTAGCAGTTGTTCAAAAACTTTTTCTGCATGTTGATATGGAACAAAGGGTTGATATTGAATGAGAGATGCTGGATAGTAGGACTTTTTCCAATTTGGCGCGGAATCAAGCAGAAAATTGAATGAATTAAGGGATTGACGATATTTTTTGCCATTGTTTCTTTTGCCGCTACGATATTTTAGAGCATTGATGGAGCGCATGCCGATTTGATTAACGAACGGTTTCATTAACGAACTTAGTTTGGATCTTGAAATCCATCCAGCAACTGTTTCCGGAAGATTTTGGGAGGTGAGTTTCAAAGTTTCTTCAGGATGAGGCTCATCATCCGGCGAAAGATAATTTGCTGAGTGGATGATCCCTCGACCTTTATTAAAAGCATCGAGCCAGCCAACTACATAGTCAGATGATTTTGTCAACTCTTCAAACTTCTCGAATGCAATCGATAAATTTGGGATGGAGTGTTCTTCCACCAGGAGATTGCCGGAAAAAATGCGTTTCATTTGGAGTGTTATTTCGGTAACACATCCGAGCAGACCAAAACCACCTACAATTGCATGAAAGAGTTCTGCATCTGTTTCACGAGAACAAGTGATTTGATCGAAATTTGGAAGAAGTAGTTTTAGTTCGACGAGGTGATCGCCAATTGGTCCCGTGGAACAGTTATTTTTTCCATGAATGTTGGCCGAAATGGCTCCGCCTAACGTAATGAGACTGGTGCCACTGACAACCGGCGGCCACCATCCGTCGCCAATGATGAATTGCCATAGTTGTTTGATGGTCACGCCGGGTTCGCAGCAAATGATTCCTGTTTCCGGATTCCATTCTAAAATGCGGTTCATGCGAGTTAAATCAATGACTACGTTTTCGGAATTTTGAAAAACATCACCATAACTGCATCCTGAACCTTTGAATGCTATCGTTTTTTGATTATCAATTGCGGTTTGCATTGCTTGAATCAGTCCGTCCAAAGTTGATGGTCTGAAGACATAGGACAGACTGGCGGATGACATACCCCATGCCTCGATGCTTTCGCGATTGTCGTTTACAAGATTCAAAACTTGAGTTTCCTCATAATTAAGGAGGGAAGTGCTCTAATGATAAGGGCTACAAAATACCATTTCGCGGGAACATAAACTGTTTTAGAAAATTTGGAAGCCCCTTTAAGAATTAACGTTGCTGCAGAGTTGACATTTATCATTCCGGGGCGCTTGCCTAATGGCTCGGTCATTTCCGTATGAATTGGTCCCGGTTTTATCGTAACGACGCTAACATTGTTCTTTGATAATCTATTTCGTAACGATTCCAGATAACATTCGAGTCCTGCTTTACTTGCTGAATATGCGGGAAAGCCGCGTCGTCCTCGGTCACCGGAAACGGAGCCGATACCAATGATGGTTCCAGATTTTGCTCGTTCAAAACGTTTTGCAGCGCAATTTGTCCAAAGTATCGCGGATTCTAAATTTGTACGAATTGTTTTTGAATCTTTTTCGGAATCGTATTCGGTTTCGGTAATGATTGGCATAATTCCGGCTGAATAGATAAAGAGGTCAAGACCCTTCAGTAAGTCAATTGCACTTTGAAAATGAGAAGTAATGGATTCATGGTCTAACACATCTGCTGCAATTGAAAAAGCGAGATTTTGTGATTGACCATTGATTTCTTGGCATAAAGATTTCAATTTGTCGGCTCTTCTTCCGAATAGTACTACGGAGCAGCCGGAAGCGGTTAATTGTCGAGCCAATTCTGCACCAAGACCGCTGGATGCACCCACAATGATTGCCCTTTTCCAAAGCGTTGCCATTGCCTTGATGATACCAAGAGCAGGATATTTGCGGCCTTATGACGAATAGGACCTTGTGATAAAGAAAGGTTTTTCTCTGATTTTGGGATTGATTGGGGCAGCGGCTTGCTGGGCTTCGGTGGATTATTCGGTAACCGTTGACGTACCGAATTCAGAACTCGACATTAAGGTTTCGGTTGATTCAAATTTGTCCAACCTAAAATTTCAAATCCCAAATTGGGCTCCGGGGTCTTATGTTTTGGCAAATATGAGAGCAGGAATTTTGAATGTGGTTGCCAAAAATGAGAAGGGCGATGATATTGGAGTGCAAAAAGTGGATGATAACACTTGGGCAGTTAGCAATAGGGATGCAAAGCAGGTGAACTTTAGCTATTCCGTGAAGACTCAGATTCAGGATGAAATTTTGCACTATAGCGGACCGAGTTGCTATGTATACGTCGTTGGGCGAAAGAACGAGCGATGTGATCTATCCATTAATGCGCCTAAAGATTGGAAAATTGCAATTGGACTAAACGGTAAAGGGAACCGATTTGATGCAACTGATTATGATGTGCTTACTGACAACCCTGCAACCATCGGCAAATATCGAGAGGATAAGTTTAGTGCAGCGGGCAAACCCATTTTTGTTGCTTATCGTGGCGCTGCCAGAAATGACGTTGACATTATCAAAGTGCGAAAATTGCTGAAAAATATCCATGAAACACAAGGGAAGTTTTTTGGCGGATTGCCTTACGACAAATATGTATGGCATTTTTCGGTAACAGATAGAGTTGACGGTGGAGGAGGACTTGAACATTTATCCAGCACTCAAATTACATTGGCCTCCGGTTTTGGCGAAGGGGTTCAAACGGTTTGTAGTCATGAACATTTTCATGCTTGGAATGTAAAGCGGATTCGTTCAAGAGTATTGGGACCATTTGACTATTTGAACTTACCGAAAACCGGAGCATTGTGGTGGCTCGAAGGTGTTACGGATTATTACGCGGATTTGTTGTTATTGCGCGGGGGGCTGTTTGATAGAAATTTCTTTTATCGAAGTACTGTCAATAACTGGAATACGACTCGATCCAATCCGGGCCGGTTGCAGATTAGCCCGTATATGAGCAGTTTTCGGGTGGGGGAAGCCAACAACGGTAGAGGCAACAGTAACGGTCTATTGGTTAGTTATTACAATACTGGCTG
Organism: uncultured Fimbriimonadales bacterium; assembly: GCA_964546835.1. Taxonomy (GTDB): domain Bacteria; phylum Armatimonadota; class Fimbriimonadia; order Fimbriimonadales; family ATM1; genus JAHCHL01. Next base: position 26,585 of record CAZJKW010000005.1, on the reverse strand, counting down.
GGTACTTGGACTATGTTTGGATATTGAATTGCGATATCGCACGAATGGAAAGTACTCGCTCGATGACGTTACTAAGGCACTTTATGAGATTTGCAAAAATAATAAGCCGGGTTTTGAAGAAGAGGAGATTCGATACCAGTTAATACGGTTTGGAGGTGCCGAAATGGGCTCGATTTATGATCAATGGGTTATGCAACCCGGGGATTTGCCGGTGGATGCTCAATTGGCAAAAATGGGACTTGAGTTTAAAGATGTTGATGAGAAGTTTGCTGACATTGGAATTTCCATGCGGGGGGTCAGGCCTGATGGTGGAGCAAGAGTGACTCGTGTTTCGAATTCGATTAGCAATATCAAAATGGGTGACCTGATTGTTGGAGCTGACGGAGTTTTGTTACCTTTAACCAATAACCGAGAATTGGAATTGGCAATTAACAAGTTAATTTCATCAGCCAAAGTCGGCGTACCGATAAAATTCAAAATCAAAAAGGGAGAGGAAACTGTTGAAACCGAAATTTTGCCCGTTGCCGGCACGCGAACGGTTCGTCGCATTGTGGAAATGGCAGGTGCAAATCAGGCCCAAAAAGACCTGCGAAACCAATGGTTAAGACAAGATTAGTGCCTGCTCTGGGGTAAAACTTGCGCCCGACTGGGGAGTTGCCCGAGTGGCCAATGGGAGCAGACTGTAAATCTGCCGGCGAACGCCTTCGTAGGTTCGAATCCTACACTCCCCACCATCGTTCTAATGCCTTTGTAGCTCAGGGGTAGAGCATCCCCTTGGTAAGGGGAAGGTCACGAGTTCGAATCTCGTCAAAGGCTCCACTTAAGTCACCGGTATAATTTCGTTAGCCCGGGCGGTTTGCCGCCCGAACTTCAATGGCGAGGTTCCTGATTCCAAATGGCGAGCATTTCATCCGAGCGTACTTATAACAAACTTGACTTTCTGAAACTCATGTTTTTGAGCCGCGAAGGCGACAGACGTGAGGGCGTATTGCTCAGGCAGAGCAAAGGATGGTTTCAGGTTTCCGGCATGGGGCATGAAGCGCTCGCTGCGCTTACACTTAGTTTGCGGGATGACGATTACATTTTTCCGTACTATCGAGATAGGGCGATTTTGCTTGCAAAAGGAATGACCAATCTTGAAATGGCTTATGCGTACTTTGCTAAACGCAATAGCAGCAGCGGTGGCAGACAAATGCCCGGTCATTACAGCAATCGGGAAAAGAATATTTGGAGTGTTCCAACACCAACCGGAGGCAACTTGTTGCCAGCTTGTGGGGCTGCATGGGCGATGCAATTGGAAGAAAAAGACAGCGTTGTTTTAGCGACGATGGGAGATGCAGCCAGCAGACAAGGCGAATGTTATGAAGCGATTGCATTTGCAGTTCAAGAAAAACTTCCGATGCTAATCGTCATGGAAGATAACCGGTATGGTATTTCAACCAACACCGACAAATTTAATCCATTCAAGTTAGGGGTTTTTGACAAAGATTTAATTGTTAAGGTGGATGCAAGACATCCGGATAGAGTTTATGCAGCCGGCGCTGAAGCGGTTGAAAGAGCAAGGCGCGGGGACGGACCGACGGTTCTTTGGTGTGATTTAGATCGGTTAAGCAGTCACACAAGTAGCGATGACCATAGGGTGTATCGAAGTCAAGAAGAAATTGATGAAATGATGAAGCGAGACCCAATCGTGGTCTTGGCGCAGGAATTAATCCAATCCGGCGAATTGACTGAAAAGGATTGGGAAAAAATTCAGGATGAAATAAAAGATTCGGTTGACAGAGATTACATTGAGGGCGAAAATGCAGAAGACCCAAGAGCGGAAGAAACTTATGATTACTTGTTTGGTCCAGAGCCGCCGGCAGAAGCACCTCCGTTAGAAGGGGGCAGAAACTGGAGAATGGTGGATGCACTTAATCACACATTTAAGGTTGCACTTGATCAAGACAGTAAGTATGTGTTTTTTGGCGAAGATATTGAAGACCCGAAAGGTGGTGTTTTCAAGTTAACGGATGGTTTGAGCACCTTGCATCCAAAACGGGTGTTTAATTCGCCTCTTGCAGAGGCAACGATTGTAGGTGTTGCATGTGGAATGGCTTGTTATGGAATGAAGCCGGTATTTGAATTGCAGTTTATTGATTTTGTGGGTCCCGGTTGGAGTCAATTGGTTAATAACATTGCAACGATACGTTGGAGGAGTTTTAATCAGTGGCCATGTCCTTTAGTTATTTATGCTCCTTACGGTGCCTATCTGCCGGGAGGTTCGTTGTGGCACAGTCAGGCAAATGAAGCCGCCATAGCACATACACCCGGAATTCGAATTGCAATTCCGACAACACCACAAGATGCGGCGGCAATCATGTGGACAGCAATGAAAGCCGAAGACCCAAGTGTAATCTTGATTCCGAAGCACCGATTTAGACAACAAATTATGGTCCCGGAAGGTGGAACCGAACCGCTTGGATTTGGTAAAGCGAAAATATGGCGCGAAGGTAGCGATGTGACTGTTGTCACGTGGGGCAACACCATTGAACAAGCGGAAGAAGCTGCAGAGCAATTGAAGGATGAAGTTTCTGTGGAAATCATTGATTTGATTTCAATCGTTCCGTGGGACAAAGCGACCGTTGCAAAATCACTTGAGAAAACCGGTCGCCTTGTTGTGATACAAGAAGATTCAATCACTTGTAGCGTCGGTCAAATGATTATTCAGGAGATGACATCGAACCCTGCAACTTGGGATTCGTTTATTTCGCCTCCACAATTGGTAAGCAAAGGGGACGTTCACATTGGATTTAATCCAGTGTATGAATACACTGCTTTGCCGGATACGGAACGGGTTGTCAATGCAATTCGATTGACGATGGAGTAAGCAGAAAGGATTACATCAATCCCCGTTCAATTTGTTGAACGTGTCTTTCGGTGTGTTGAACCCAAATTTCAAAACAGTCACATAAGTTCATTGAAAACATTTTGATGACCGGGTTTTTGACTTTCGTTTTTGAAAGATCAACGTCTTTTGCTGCGTTGAGTAATTCTATCATCTTGTTGTGAGTGTTTTTCCAAACTTCAATTACCGAGCGGTCAGGATTTGCAGAGGGTACAAACGGTTTTGGTGCCGGGGCGTTTCCATTAGGCCCCGCAAATTTAGCGATAAACCGGCCAAACATTGTGAATGCAATTTGCGAGTCTCCCTTTTTTGCATTTGGAAGGGCATTTGTAATGTTGTTAATGTACGGCTCGTTGGACTTTACAAGGTGATCGAAAATTTGTATCGCTGACCAATCATTCTCAAGGCGGCCTTTTAATCGGTCTTCATTCCCGACCAAAATGGTTTCTACTCTTTGTAGTTGTAATTCGGCCGCTTTGTTACAATTATCTAAGAAAGTAGATTTGTTCATATTCTATGGATGTTTTACGATTCTGAGATAAGGCTTCTGCTCATCCCAACCGTCGGGAAACATTTGTTTTGCATCTTCATTTGAAACGGAGGGAAGGATAATTACGTCATCACCGTGTGACCAGTTAACCGGAGTTGCAACTTTGTTTTTGTCGGTGAGTTGCAACGAATCCACGACTCTTAAGATTTCATTGAAATTCCTACCGGTTGGAGCAGGATAAGTTAGAGTTAGGCGCAACTTTTTTGATGGGTCAATAATAAACACAGAGCGAACCGTAAAAACATTGTCGCTATTGGGATGAATCATGTTGTAAAGCTCGGAAACTTTTTTGTCTTCGTCTGCAATCAGTGGAAAATTGAGTGCAACTCCTTGCGTATCTTCAATGTCTTGGATCCAGTTTTGATGACTTTCAATGGAGTCCACACTTAATCCCAAAACCTTTACGTTGCGTTTATCAAATTCCGGTTTCAATTTGCTGACTGCTCCAAGTTCCGTTGTACAAACCGGAGTGAAGTCTTTCGGATGGGAAAACAGAATGAGCCAATTGTCGCCCGCATAATCGTACAAATCAATTAGCCCTTCGGTGGAAATTTGACTAAAGTTTGGAACGGAGTCTCCGAGTTGTAATGCCATTTGAAGATGTTAGCAGATTTTTTGCGACTACATATTGTTGTCCAGTTGCTTCCGACATTTTGTACAAAAAGATTCAGAATTTTGGTCAACTGTCTTGATTTTTCCGTTCGCATCTGCCATGACGCAATCAAATGACTTGCAATGCGATAGTCCGAAAGTGTGTCCGATTTCATGGACTGCAACTTTTCGGAGTCTGTTCAAGAGTTGGCTCTTTGGATTGGAAAGCCGATATGTAGAGACCACGCAAGCGTCGCCATTTAATAGTCCCAATCCAAAAATTCCCCAGTCGTGATAGGTGCCAAGTGTAGTTGAAATGTCTTTTGTCAATATGAAGAGGGTTTTTGTTGACAGTTTGACTCGTGGAGACTTGGAGAGGATTAAGTCGGCTCGATAACGACTTCTTGGTTTATACCAAGCAAATTCGGGCAAGTTTTTCGGGCTTTGTGTTGTCACTTTGCATTTGAAGTGTTTGACGATTGCATTTTGAGTGGCCGCGAGATAAGAATTGGGCACGTCGCCTAAAGGTTGAATGGAAATCGACACATTGGATATCAATATGTAACCCATCAAGGTTGAAATCATGGACTTTGAGGTTACCTGTTCACTCAAACAAGGTAACTTTTAGAAATGATAACCGGAATCCATTCTATGTACTATTCGCCCCATGCCAAGGAATTGAGAGAGTTTTTCCGAGATAAGGTGGGATTGAATCATGTTGATGCAGGGGAAGGCTGGCTGATATTTAGACCGCTTGAGGGAGAACTGGGTTTTCATGAACATGAAGAAACAAAACCGGACATCTCTCTATATTGCGACGACATTCAAAGTACAGTTACGGACTTAAAATCAAAAGGAGTGGAATTTGTAGGCGAGATTGAAGACCATGGGTATGGACTTGTGACGTTTTTCAAAGCGCCGGGAGATTTAACGATTCAACTTTATGAAGCGCGATACCAAAAGTAAGAATAAGATGTCAGGTTATTCCATCAAGCCATACATTTCTGCAGAAGAGATCGATCAAAAAGTCTCCCAGTTGGCGAACTTAATTTCAGAAAGTTATGGTGACCAAAAGCCGATTATCGTCGCCGTTTTGAAAGGTTCCATATTCTTTTTGGCAGATTTGGCAAGAGAACTTGGTAACGGTTTTCATATGGACTTTATGGCTGCAAGCAGTTACAAAGGGAAGGAGTCATCCGGGAATGTGCAGATAAGGCTTGATTTAGCAACTGACGTTCATGGCAAAGATGTGTTGATAGTTGAAGACATTGTTGATACAGGTCTTACTTTGTCAAGCATTATTCGGCATTTGGAGACAAGAAACCCAAAAAGCATTAAGGTCGTTTCGCTTTTGTTTAAAAAGGACGCTTACCAGGGCACAGCGGACATTGATTTTGTAGGTTTTGAGATTCCTAACGTGTTTGTTGTGGGTTATGGTATGGATTTGGATGGGGAATTCAGAAACCTACCTTATATCGGTTTGATAGTAGACTAAGTTATTCAAACGATTTGTCCATTGATTCATATTTAGCATAGTCAATGAGTTCATAAAGTTCCTTGCGAGTGGTCATTTGGTCAAGGATTTCTTTCTGCGTGCCTTTGCTTAGAAGTTCCCGATAAGTATTTTTAACTGCCGTGAGCATCATTCGAAATGCAGTCATTGGAAAAATTACTATCTGATAACCTAAGGACTCGAATTCGGAAACCGAAATAAGTTCTGTTTTTCCAAATTCTGTCATGTTTGCAAGCAGAGGACCCGGAACATGTTTTCGAAATGATTCAAATTCAGCCCGATTGGCGAGGCCTTCTGGAAAGATACAGTCAGCACCCGCTTGGACATAAGCGTTTGAACGATTGATTGCGTCTTCCATTCCCGTTACTCCGCGTGCGTCAGTGCGCGCAGTAATGAAAAAGTTATTGTCATTTCTTGCTGAGCAAGCAGACCTTATTTTCGTGCACATGGTTTCAATATCAATGACTTGTTTGCCATCAAGGTGTCCACATCTTTTTGGACTCACTTGATCTTCAAGATGACAACCCGCCAAGCCACTTCTTTCAAATTCTTTTATGGTTCGGAAAACATTGAGGGCTTCACCGTAACCGGTGTCGGCATCTGCAATCACGGGAATGCTTACGGCATTGCAAACGTAGTTTGCTTGTCGACTCATCTCGTCTTGGGAAATTAGAGCGATGTCCGGCATTGCAGTCATTGAATTAGTGACTCCTGCTCCACTCAAATAGAGCGCTTGTGCTCCGCAGTTTTCCGCAACTCTTGCGGTGATTGCGTCATAGACTCCGGGCAATACTACGGTGCCTTTGTTAACTAATGCTCTCAAGTTTGAACCGGGAGACGAAGGTTTTGGGAATATCACTGTAAAGAGATTACCGGATAACTGATGAAACATAATAGTAGTGTGATTGCTTGCAGCAACTGTCAAGCTGAAATTCAACTACCTAACTACGGTCAGGCTCTTTTGGATGAGTTTGGCAACGCGCACATCCGCTGTCAAGTTTGCGGCATCGAATTAGTTGTTCCTTATCCCATGCAATCTTATTCTGAAGGCAGTAGCATGTGGAAACGGGTTGGAGATGCACACCGTAACGGAAATTTATCAATTCTGATCATCATTATTCTTGCGGCAATTGCATTGGCTCTGACTATGTTGCCTGTGACCAATAATCAGCCGGAAAGGCAGCAGACTCCCCAATTCTCACCTGAAGAATATGTTTATGTTCCTTTGGAAAGGGTTTCTATGGCTTTTTGCAAAATTGGATCTGATTCCGGTGTCGTTTGTCCTACAACCTCAACATCGGGTACGAGAGGATTTCCTTCCAAACGAATGCCTTTTATTGTCACGTAGTCGCTGATTGGGTATTGAATTTGGAATCCTTCGGGTAGTCGTCCATAAACACTTGCAAGGACGGCACCTGCCGATTTAGTGCCAATAAGTTTTGCATTACCGGTGTCTCGGAGTGCTGCTGAGACAATTTCTGAAGCACTTGCAGATCCCCGATTAATCAATACCGCTATTTTCCCTTTGAAGTATTCAACTTTTCCAGGTCTCGTTTTTGATTTATTTGTCGCCCACTTGGCTATTTCGACGGCCGTCTTTGCTTCGAGTTTGGTTTCTTTTGTGTAGTTATCAGCAGTCGTACGATTGATGAAAGTTCCGATTTCAGTGCTAGGCGGTAAAAGCAAGTTAAGCAAGTGCATCATATTATTGGTTGCTCCGCCGCCGTTACTTCTTAAATCAAGTATTAAATACTTTGCTTTAGCTGCATCGGTCATCAATTTTTCGATATTTGCTTGGTTATATCCGGTGCTAAACGTGAAGATTCTGAGAACGGCAGTATCTGGGTTTGGCCATGTCAGTAATTCCGGTCGAACGGTTGAAATCCTTTGCCGAGAAATTTGCACTTCCTTGGTTGTTCCGTCCTCTTTTTTGATTTTCAAATTAACCTTAGTGCCTTCGTCCCCATTTAAAGCTTCGGGTCCGATTGGCGCTTTGCCATCAATTTCAATGATTAAATCGTTTTGAGCTATTCCGGAATCTTTGGCAGGGCCGTTTTGACTTATGGAAACTACTCGAAGTCCCTCCTCCACTTTGCGCACAGTAATGCCAACGCTCACAATTGAAGTTTGGGTTCGCTGAACAGCGGCTCGTGGGGTACGGAGAGAAATATGAGAAAAGCCAAACTCTCGGAGTGCCCTATTTACGATTTGAGTGAATGCCGGAATTTCAGTCGCTTTTTCGAGTTCTTCCTTGCGCTTAGTAATGAACTCAGTCCACTTTGAAAAGTCAATTCCCGGCACAAATGCCCTCTTTGTTACAATCTCATCAACACCCTTGAGGATAGAGTCCTTTTGTTCGGCTGTAATGGGTTGCGCTGTTGCGATTGCCCAACCAAAAACAAACAGTGAAAAACTAAGAAACCGGAGAATTCCTGCCTTCATGGTTAAATTAGTACCGGATTGAAGCCACTTTTTGCTCCCGATTTGAAAGAAGTCTACTTTGAAGCGCTGGAATTGACCTCAAATATGGCTCCATCTGCCAAGAATATTGGGCGCGTTGCCCTCAAAACGGGCAGGGAAGCAGCCCAATGGGCGTTTACTCAATGGGCTATGAGAGATCGAGCGCGGACTAAATTCTCTCGAGCCTCCGAAATGCTTTTTGACAGAGTGGCTCTTGAGCAAGCCAGCCATGAAAGTGTCGCCCGTTACCATGCCAGCCAGTTTCCGGTCGGCGAGCCCGTTTTGGACGTGACAACCGGAATTGGATCCGACTTGATTGCACTCTTAGGCCGTGGACCTGCAAATGGCTTTGAGTTGGACCCTACAATTGCTTTTTATGCCAGCTACAACTGCGGGATTACCGTTTGTAATTCGGACTGTTTAGGTGAAGTGTGGAATGCAGATTACATTTTTGCAGACCCAAGTCGGCGTGACACAGCCGGTAAGAGAGTTAGTGCGTCGAAGTATTCTCCGGATTTACAAGTGCTTTCAAGTCGAATGCTTGGGCACAAGAAGTGTTGTATCAAGCTATCGCCATTAATGCGAAACGACGAATTATCTTCGTTAGGCAGACAGATTCAATTTTTATCCCATGAGAATGAATGTAAAGAAGCAAATGTTTGGATTGGTAAAGATCTTGAGGAAGGGATTGTCGCCGTTCACCTTGAATCGGGCTCTTTTCTAAAACCGGTAACAGGTCGAGAAATTAGTGGAAACGTTGGAGAGTATCTTTATGATTCGAATCCTGCCGCTATAAGGGCGGGCTGTTTGGGGACTTTGTGTCGGGATTTTGAACTTTCAGAAGTTGGTGATTCCAACGGCTATTTGACCGGAAATCAACTCCACACTTCGCCATGGTTAAGGGCTTTCCGAGTGATTGAGCATGGGTCGTTTCATGAAAAAACAATCAAGTCTATTGGTCCACTATCAGCAATCAAAACGAGAAAAGTTGAATTCAGGCCAGAAGTTCTGATGAAGAGAGCAACTATTTCAAATGACGGAAATGTGTTGTTCTTATTTAAAATACACAAGTCAATAAAATACGTTTTGGCTCAAAGGCCATAAATACGCGAGTATTTTTTTTTCATATGGTTTATATAGCTTTCTGAATTGATAGGCTTCCCAAGCAATTCGAAAATTGTGTCCCTTGGGTCTGATAGTTTGCCTTTTTGGTACAAATGTATCTTAAGAAAATCCAGCATGGGTGCAAATTCTCCCTCTGAAATGGAAGATTCTAAATTTGGAATTTCACATAAGAGCAAGTCCCATATTTGCCAACTCAATAAGTTTCCAAGTGCATAAGTTGGGAAGTAACCCACCGAACCGCGCGACCAATGGACGTCTTGTAAACAACCATCCGCGTCGCATTCTACATTTAGACCAAGATATTCTTGCATTTTGGAGTTCCAAAAATCTGGCAAATCTCTTACCATTAGTTTTCCCGTCAACATGGCAACTTCGACCTCAAAGCGAATCATGATGTGAATATTGTAAGTAAGTTCATCCGATCCGATTCTCAAAAAACCAGGCTCGATTTTGTTTATGGCGTGGTAGAAATCTTCAAAAGAAATTGAGTTGAGTTGCGGGAGTGCTTTTTGGGCTATTGGATAAAAGTACGTCCAGAAATTAAGTGACCTTCCAATCGTGTTTTCCCAAAATCTGGACTGGCTTTCGTGAAGCACCATACTCACACCGCCGCAGATAGGCATTCTGTCGAAGCTTGGATTTTGATTTTGTTCGTACAATCCATGTCCCATTTCGTGCAAACTAGAAAAGAGAATCCCTTTGATAGAATCTGAGGGCCTTGTCGTCATTCTCACATCATTAACAGAAAAATTAGTACAGAACGCATTAGACGTAATGTCAAGCCGCCCCCTTCGAAAATCAAACCCAATTTTCGAAATCATGGATTCAAGAAGTGATTTGAGTGTTAAGTTGTCCCAAGTTCCTTTCAAAAAGCTGTCTTCAATTGACTTACCAGAATTTGTTACGTCAGTAACCGTCCTGATAATTTCGGGTCGCAATTTACAAAAAACAGCATTGACAAATTCGTAATTGGCACCTTCTTCATAAGTATCTAAGAGTGGATCGTAAATGTGTTCAGCGTATCCGATAGCTTCGGCTGTTTCTCCCGCAATATCAAAGAGTTCTTCTAAGTACGGTTTTAATAATTCAAAATTCGATGTTGCTTTTGCTTCTCGCCATGTGAGATACGCTTTGCCAGATACTTCTGCTTTCCGCAAAATAAGTATGGAGGGAATTTTGTTCTGAAGTTCGCAATCGCGCCTCAATAGTCTCAAATTGGCCTTTTTAACAGGGTCTCCGTCTGACTCCGAGGATTCGATCAATCTTTGGATTCGTTCATCTTTATACCAATTGTGGGCTAACGATGTCAGATGTTTAACGTGCTGAGTTCTTGATTCGTCGCCGCCACTTGGCATCATGGTTTGCCGATCCCAATTCATAATTGCAATCGCTTTGTTCAAGGCATTAAGTTTTTGATACTCCTCAAGTAACTCGTTATACGCAGACATCTTCAGAGTCTACCAATAAACAAGTTCGGCCCTCCGGAAGGGAGAGCCGATTTATTGGAGGATTGGAGGAAGTGTTCCGAAGCTTTGATGGTTCAAGAAACGTGCCAATGAATGGAGTCGGGTAGAAATGCAAGGTGTTTGCATTCAAAATGAATCCGGGGAGCGTTGTTGACCTTCGGAGTATTGACGAAAATCATGACTCCGGCCTGACCAAAGAGGAAGCGAAAAGACAAACCGAATTGCTTTGCAAGGAATTCGATGACCTCGAAGATTTACTGTATGGAGCAGGTATTCACTCGTTACTGATTGTTTTTCAGGGTCGAGACACTTCAGGCAAAGATGGCTGCATAAAACATTTGTTGACGGCTGCTAATTCTCAAAGTCTAAGAGTTTCAAGTTTTAAAGTACCAACTCCCGAAGAACTATCTCACGATTTCTTATGGAGAGTTCACAAAGAAACCCCGGAGAAGGGAGGAATTAGAATGTTTAACCGGTCGCATTATGAAGATGTGTTGGT
>CAZJKW010000005.1:0-15484 GCA_964546835.1 uncultured Fimbriimonadales bacterium | reverse complement strand
GAATTTAGTTCCCGAACAGGTTTGGAGCAAACGTTATGATCAAATCAACGAATTCGAAAAACTGTTGTCCGTTAACAATACAATCCTGCTAAAGTTCTTTCTTCATATTTCAAAAGAAGAGCAAGAGGTCCGATTGCTTGACAGGGAAAAAGAAATAGAAAAAGCGTGGAAACTGAATGTAGACGATTGGAAGGAAAGGAGTTATTGGGAAGATTATTCAAAAGCATATGAAGATGCAATCATGAGGTGTAACACTGAATATGCGCCATGGTACATTGTTCCTGCAAACAAAAAGTGGTATAGAAACTTGGCAATCACCGAAGCAATTGTACAAAGTATGCAGCCATATAAGCAGGAATGGGAAGAAAAACTGAAGTTGGTTGGAGAAAAAGCAAAACTTGAACTTAAAGAGTTTCGTTCTCAAAAAACTCTTTCGTAAAGTAAAACTTTGTATAAAATGACATTCGGCAAAGATTCTGAAAATGCTTGCCGGGTTTTCCAATAGGCGAAACCCGCAATTTCTTCTTCATTTGAAACATAACATCCACTTGCCCATCCAAGAAATCCGTCAATTGCATTGAGGTTTTTTAATACATCGGATAATTCCAGCACCGTAGCCGGTCCCATGCCCGGATCTGCGGTTCTAAGACTATAACTCAACAGTCCATGACGACCGATTTCATCAAATTTGATTCCACCTGAAGCAAGAATTCGAATCCGATTTGAATCAATTGGAGTTGCAACCAATTCAACCACTCTTAGTAAAACATCAGCTTCGAGGAGCGCATTTGCGCCCGATTCCGCGGCTTCTTCAGACGCAAAATGAGCGATGATTAGATAATCGTTTTCGCTGTGGTCCGACATCCACCCGGACATCGAATAAAACCCATCAATATTCTTCAGGATGTTGACTGCCGCTTCATACAATCCTTCGATTCGCTCAGGTTCGACGGAAGGTATGGTTGCTTTGGTAACGACAAGAACTTCTGGCATGTCTGATTATGGCCGATTGACTGTATAATTAAGAACAGATGATTAGCACCCTTCTCGCTACGGTTGCCCTGCAAACTCCTTTAACTGCCAATGACATTGATAAGGCAGTTCATGGCGCATACAGAGAACTCACCGATTACAAAGAATCCTTGCTACTGTCGGGGTTAGGAGGAGATGGTGACACTTCCACGGTCGTTGTTGATCGGAAAATTTCAACTAATAAGTTTAGACTGACCATTAAACAAACCGGTGTACCGGTTGCGGAATATGGCTACGACGGAAATATGAATTGGGCTGTTATGTACACGAACCGCACTTACATGTTAAAAGAAGGGAAGAACCGATTTTTTGATGCAAAATTTGCACCCATTGACGTTTCAAACATTGAAGACGGATATTTTCATTTTGCAATCGAAAACCCATACGAAACACAGTTTTTTTCAAAACCTCCAATGATCCTTACCTTGGATAAGTTCGAAGATTTAGGCGACAAGAAAACGAGAAAAATTGTAACTAAAACCGAACGCGCAGATAAGCAAGGCTCGGTGACGTTGACTCGGTGGTTTCATGCTGACAAGTTCATTTTAATTCGATTCGAAGCATTGTTCCAAGGAAAGGATAAGCCTGACCGATTGGTGACAGGAACCACATTTAACACAAGTTTTGAATCTAAGCTGACAATTGCCGACTTTACAATCGATAGCCGGGTTTTAGCAGTTTTTACTCGAAAAGAGTTTCCTTAAGGGTTCAAGTCATTTGAACCAGTCAGTGCCGAACTTGCCCGGTTTCGGGCCGCATTTCGCCAAATCAGAATTGCAAAAACAACTAAACACACGCCTATGCCGATGTAAATAAACAGATTTGCCTTCACTGATTCGTCTTTTCCTTCAGAAATTGCTTTTTCGCAAGTAGCAATTTGTTCATCGATCCAACCTGAATTGTCGACCGTTTTCTTTAACTGCTCTAAGTCCTTTATTGCCGGTTTGAAGTAGTTTTGCTCCATTTTTGCAATGGCAGTCCGATATAGTTTTGCGATCTCGTCAAACTTGGGTTCTACTCCCGCTTCTTTAAGTTTTTCCAAAACAATTTTTGAAGGCACTACAAAGTGGAGCCCTTCAACGGGTTTGCCTGTTTCTGGATCTATGGAAACGAATGTTGCAATTCCAATGACTTCACCTTTTTCGTTAAAGGCAGGACCTCCACTGTTCCCACCGCTAACCGCTGCATCCGTTTGCAATACTTCCCAACCGTCTTTCATTTTGACTTTTCTGCTTAGGACCCCAGTCGTTAAGGTGCTTTCTGTGATGCTTTCTGCTTTGAATTCAGGCATAAAGGTTGCAGCGGCAGGGAATCCGACGACCAACATTCTATCCCCGGTTTTCAAATTTTCATCTTCTCCAATTGGAAGTGATAGAAAATTTGAGCCTGAAACTTTTAACAAAGCCACGTCTTTTCCGGGAATCGGAGTGCCGGTTCCCTTTTCGACAATTTCTGCATCCAAAACTTTTGGTTCAGTCCCTTTCGATCCGGCACCATAAATCACTTGGATTCTTCTTTCTAATTCTCCAAGTTTCATGTTTTCGACGTAAAATTCAACGGCAACTTTTTTTAGTTGTTCGATCATTTCAGGTGTTGCGGCAGTACCCATAGCCCCGGCAAACTCTTTGACATCCTCTTGAATCAGTTGGTCTAAAGCATTGTTAACCAACCCTTGTCTCAATTCGGCATCAATCGGAACGACAACATGGGCATTGGTCACCACATGTCCCTCTGAAGTTACAAAAAAACCGGACCCAACGCCACTCATCGTCGCCAAGATTGGGCGCATGTTAGAGCCCGGTATTAGGTACTTGCGCCAATTGTTAAGCATCTCTTTGGCAATTTCACGGGTCACAATCGTTTGGTCATTCGGCAGGTTTCCTTGTTCAATCGCTGAAGCCGCCCTTTCCCCCAACATTTGCATCTCGTATTGGTTTAAGATAACCTCAGGAACCTGTACTTCTGCCCGGTAATCCGTCTGAATCAAGATTGTCGCCGGCTTTCCGAATTCATAAATTCTTGAGGGTTTTAACTCCCCGTTTATTGAAACTTGGGTGCATCCTGCCAACAACGTGGTCAATCCCAACAAGCAAAAAAAGGTTCGAGCCATCACCATAATGACTGCTTCTAAGCAAAATAAGACGCAGTAGCGGATCACTCAAAATCCTTAGCATGCATAAATATCCCGTTCTTGGGTAGGATTCTTGCGTAGCAATGGCAACTATGGAAAAGCAGTTTTCGGAAGTCAAAAAAGGAATGAGAGCACGAGTCAAGTTCATTGATGAGACGGTGCCGGAACTGCAACGATTGATTGAAATGGGTCTTACGGCCGGAACTGAATTCAAAGTAGTCAAAGTTGCACCATTTGGCGACCCAGTAGAAATTGAACTTAGAGGATATCGCCTGTGTTTGAGAAAAACTGAATCAAAAGAAATTTTGATTGATGTGATTGAAGACGTCGAGTAATGTCAGAAGCAAATCAGCAGTCCCCTTTCGTTGCTTTAATTGGGAATCCAAATGCTGGAAAAACAACATTATTTAATTCTTTAACAGGTGCGTTTCAAAAAGTGGGTAATTATCCCGGCGTAACAGTTGAAACCGTAAAAGGAAAAATAAGTCACAAAGACTTAAAGGCAGACTTGGTAGATTTGCCTGGCTTGTATAGCACGAGCGCAGTTTCCGAGGACGAAAAAGTTGCAGTTGACGTTTTATTAGGTTCACAACAGAACGAAAGGAGACCAGACGTTTTAGTTTATGTGTTAGATGCGACGAATCTTGAACGGAATTTGTTTTTGTTAACACAAATAGCCGAATTTCAAATTCCAACGGTCATAGCACTTACAATGACAGACGTTGCAAAGGGAAAAGGAGTCTCCATAGATATTGACAAACTCAGAAGTGAAATTGGTGTGCCAGTTGTAAAAGTCGTGGCTCACAAGAATTTCGGAAAAACTGAGTTATGTGAAGCCATTTTTGAGCAATTGACGAATCGTTTTCCTATAAGAGTAGATGTTCGCGGAGACAAACTGCTTGAAGAAAAAGTTGATTTGTTAAAAGAGAGACTTTCACGTTCGGGGTTTGATTATGAAAGGTCAGTTCTTAGGAGTGCTCTGATTCGCGGGTGCAGCGATCTAATGAATGACATCCGTGAGTATCGAGAAATTTCAGAGTTGTTTGTAGAATTGCATGATTCAATACGAAAAGAGGGAATCACCGATGATAAGCCGTCCTCAAAATGGCGTTTCGAATGGGCTTCAAATGTAGCCAAGTTAGTGCAAAATGCGGAGGGAAGGAAGAAATCCGTTTCGGACAAAATTGATTTCGTGCTCACGCATAGAATTTTTGGTTTAGTAATTTTTATGACCGTTATGTATATTGTGTTCCAATCAATTTACACATTTTCCGGACCACTGATGGACCAAATTGAAAATCTGTTTTCCATTACTGCGCAAAAGGTATCTCCATATTTAGATAATTATCCTGTAATTCAATCTGCGATTGTTGACGGTCTGATTTCGGGCTTGGCGTCAATGTTGGTTTTCTTACCTCAAATCCTAATTCTCTTCCTGTTTATTGCAATTCTCGAAGGGTCGGGATATCTTGCAAGAGCGGCCTTCCTTATGGATAAACTACTTGGTTGGTGCGGGCTTAACGGTCGAGCGTTTATTCCGTTACTGGCGAGTTTCGCATGCGCCATACCTGGAATCAT
Source organism: uncultured Fimbriimonadales bacterium (assembly GCA_964546835.1). Classification (GTDB taxonomy): domain Bacteria; phylum Armatimonadota; class Fimbriimonadia; order Fimbriimonadales; family ATM1; genus JAHCHL01. The sequence continues at coordinate 10,743 of CAZJKW010000005.1, read as the reverse complement.
GGCAGCAAGGGTCATGCCGGATGCAAAGTCAAGGCTTGCAACTATTCTCGTTGCTCCGCTAATGTCTTGTAGCGCAAGGCTACCGGTTTATGTTTTGCTGATCGGTGCATTTATTCAGCCGCGGTTTGGATCTGCATGGGCTGGATTCACCTTGTTTGCAATGCACTTTTTGGGATTGCTGGTTGCGATTCCAATTGTATTGATTATTAATACTAAAATCATTCGTGGTAAGAAAATCCCGTTTTTATTGGAATTACCTGCATATCAATGGCCAAAGTGGCGTGATGTTTGGTTAGCCGTTTATTTTCGCGGCAAAGTTTTTGTTAGCGTAGCGGGAAAGATGATCGTGTTAATGAGTATTTTGATTTGGGCTTTGCTATATTTCCCACGTTCAAATTCCGATGAACTCAATTACACAAATGAATACCAACAAATGGAAATTGAAAAAAGGAACTTGATAAGTTTGAACAATTACATTATTCAACGTCAAACTGAAAGTTCATATTTGGGTCGTTTTGGAAAATTTATTGAACCGGTCTTTGTACCGGCAGGTTTTGATTGGAGAATTAGTACGAGTATTTTGGCGGCGTTCCCTGCAAGAGAAGTCGTAGTGCCTTCGATGGGAATCATTTTTAGTCTGGGGAACGAACAAGACGAAGCCTCGATTGACTTGAGAAATGCGCTGGAAAGTGCTAAATGGCCCGACGGCAAACCTCTGTTTACACCCTGGACGGCAGTTGGACTTATGGTTTTCTTTGCACTTTGTGCACAGTGTATGGCAACCCTGGCTACGGTAAAACGTGAAACAGGTACTTGGAAGTGGCCGTTGTTTATGTTTGTGTATATGACCATGCTTGCATGGCTTGGTGCAGTTTTTGTAAATGTTATTTCAAAACAATTTGGGTAAAAGTAAGTGCCTGTATCAACAATGTGACACAGGCACTCCGTTCAATCAGAACCCGTTCGTTGCTTTTCTTACGGCTCGATCTTTTTCAAGTTTTTCATAAGCAGCATCTCGGTCTGCTTCTGTGGTGTAGTAATCTTTATGATCTTTGCTGGCATGAGTTCCACACTTTTTCCAAGAATAAGCATGGTCGCCCGCGTGATTTTTTCTTTTGTGACAATTACCTTGATGGCAATCTTCTCGCCATTCAACATAAAAACCTTTGTTGTCTTTTCCTTTGTTTAGTTTGTCAATACCGAAAACATGCGTTTCTGCCCCACAAGAGGCAGGCGACAAGTTGGCGTTGATTTCGAATGCACCCGGCGTTAGGCCGGTACCATTCAACGTGATTTGAAAGTGATTTCCGGTCAATTGCATCGGTCGGATTTCAATTTCAATCCGATTGTTTTGCGCTCCTTCTAAGCGCAAATTTGCCGGTGAGTTATTTTCAATGGTCAATCTGCATGGAAACTGACTATCCGCAACATTTTCAAAGGGTCCAACTTCTACTTGGATGTTAATTTTTTCGCCCGAAAGAAGATTGGTTTTTGTGGCTCGCAAAGAAACGTCCACTGCACAACCCTTTACGACTCCGGTCTTGTTTCCGTTTGAAATTGAAATTTCCATTGCACCAACACATTTTTCGGATGGCATTACGACAGCACCGGCAGGTGAAGCTGTAAGCACTGATGCAGGTTTGCCATTGATGTTGCAGTTGATGGGTTTCGATGGGTCGAAGTTTCCGGGAAGTTCTATGGGTTTCCCGCTTTGGGCCAAAGGCGGAGATGGGAACGGTTCCGAACCCGGATCCGGCAACGGCAGTGAAGGCGTGTTTCCGATAGGAATCGGTGTTGAACAAATAGGACTTCCACCACTACCAAGTAACGAGATTAAGCCTCCCGTGCCTGCAATTGTTGCAACAAAACTTCCGTTCATTCCAGAAAGTTTTTTGTCACCGACTTGCATAACCATTCCATGCAATTTTGCTTCGCTTCCTGGCGTGCCATTGGGAGTTGCGATAACTGTGCCTTGAATCGTTGCTCCTTTCCAAATCGTATCCGGCAAGTACGCCGTGATTTTTCCGGATTCAGTAATCATTTCAAGGACGGTCATTCCGTTCATATCGTCGGTTGCAAGTGCAACGACATCCGATACTTTTTCATCGCGAACTTTCTTGCCGCCAATGGTCCAGTACCATTTTTTAATTTCAGGGTCGGTACCGTCGTAAGATACTTTGACTTCACAAGTATCGCCGTCTTTAACGGTTCCTTTAGAAAAGTCAGCGCGGCTGCTCCCGCTTCCGGATGACTTCTTGAATTTATCGTTGGAATCTAAATCAACTGCTTTAGTCCATTCAACATGAAGGTCATCAACATCCTTGCCGGTATTGTTTTTGAAAGTAAATGAGTCGGTGCTTAAGCAATAGGCTGAAGCGTAAAGAAAGAGAGTGGCTGAAATGCCAACCAGGGCCCAGATTAACTTTTTCACTCGAATCCTCCTCGCTTGCCGGTCAGGCAGTCAGAATACTAACTTTCGGCAAGGAATATCCTAGTGACTTTACCAGGAAACCATTTGTTCCGATTATTTTCTTTTCGATTTTGAAAACAGGAAAACAGCGATTGCAATAAGGGCAATCCCACCACCGGCGAAGAGAAACATCTTTCCCTTGTTTTGAGTAGGTTGAACTGCCTCATCTCCATGCTCAACAACTCCAATTTCAATTGCACTGACAAGTTTTTCAGCAACGTCTTCACCGGTCTCGGACTCCAGCATCTTGCCATTGGTCAATTCTGCAAGTTCCTTGCCCGTCTTTTTGGCTAATTCGGAACTACCTACAACGATTGGATAAATGTGCGCGGGGTCAACTTCAAAAGCAAGTTTGGCAATCGATTTGGCAGTGTTTCCTTGTGAGTCCGGGTCTTTGGCTTCTGCGTCCGTAACAACAATCACAATCTTCGTAGGGGTTCTACTTGTGACCCCTTCCTTAACCCACAAATCAAGCCCTGCTTTGATGCCTGCTAACTGGTCCTCGGGCGTGTTTCCGCCGCCTTCAGGTGACAAATTTCCAATTGCAGTTAAGATACTGCCAATTTCTTTTTGAAATGGCGTGATAGTGATTGGGTTTTTGTCAGATTCCAAATCTTTAAAAGTCACTAACGCAAGCCTCATGTCGTCACTTTGTTTCTTCAATTTTTCTAAAACAGCAATCGTGTTTTTCTTCATGGCCCCAATGCTTGAGCCCATAGAAGATGTGATGTCAAAGACTACGACAACATCAATGGGTCCTTTGCCATCCGTTGGAACCGATCCTGGACTACGATAAATTTTGGCGCCTCCTTTTTCGATGGGGCTTCTTCGCCAACCACAATCGGGTGTTTTGTCATAAGAACCGTGAATATCAAGTGCATATTCGTTCTTTGTGAAATCCAGACCATCAACTTCAACGAATAACTTGAGTTTTCCGCCGCCTGGAACTGACCCGGTTAATGGCAAGTTTGAATTGGAACCAAAAGTATATTTGTCACCTATCTTTTGAACAACCGTTGCAAACTTTAAGTTACAGTTTTCATCTGCCAGATTATTAATGGTAAACGTAATTCGATACTTACCGGGAGTTTTAGTTTCAGTATATTTTGCTTCAACTCTTAGTGCTGAAATACTCGCACGAAACGCAGTGTAAACGGCTTGAATTGAAGTCCTCATTTGCACCGAATAATCGGCTTGAAAATCTACGTCGCTATCAATGGTCTTATGTGTATCGTCTGCGACTTTAACAACCAAATCACTTAGATATTTCTTCAGCGCTGGACTGATTTCCTTTGCAGTAGGCCCAAAGTAACCTGAATCCTTCGAAACTTCTATCCAAGTTCCCGATCCACCTTTAGGGACAATCCTCTTTCCGCCAGATACGCAATCAATCACAGTCTGATAGTGAGCAGGGTTAGTTTCCCATCTTAAATGTTCACTTGCAGGTGTTGCTAATTGAAAAGTGGGATAAATGCCAATACCATCTACAATCGGTCCATTCCAATAAAACGGATCAAAGTAATTATAGAATTGATTAAGTTCTTTTCCCGCAGGGTGTGTTGCCAATTCTTGCAAGTATGCGGCAACTGCTGAGTTAAGATTTACGGGTGCGACATCATATTTGAATCCCGCACCCGGCTTCAAAAATTCAATCCCAATATACTTTTGAACTCGTTCCCAATATTTGTCTGCTATGTCCCCGTATTTATTTCTAATATCACTTGAAATGAGATTAACTGCACGAACAACCAAAGGGTCATTTACATATGCATTTTGATCATTTGACTTTTTGGGTTCCCACTCTTGGGCAATTTTCACTAATTTCGGTAACAACTCGTTGTCAATTGGAACAACATCGGCGTGCTTTGCACTACAAGCATCTGCTATGTAATGTGCCATATGTGCTGCAAAGTGGGCCTTATCATTTGTTCCAATTCCTGATACAATTGAACGGGTCAAATGATGATAAAAATGTCCTGCTAACTCTGGGGCACGGCCCCATTTAAACCATGGGTTATAGTAATGAGCAGAACCAATGTAGTTTTTGTTCCAACTTCCATCAGGAAGTTGCTCTGCATCACAACTGGGTCCTCCGATGCCGGCAGTTTTTGGTGGAACGATAACCTCATAGCCGGTTTCCATTCCCGAACTACCCCTTTCTCTCATGGCTCCCGGAACGTGAAAAATACCGTCCCAAGAGTTAATTTCCAAAATATCTGGAAAGCCACTTTTACCATCCTTAAAAGCTGGGTCTTCGGAAAGCAAAACGAACGCTTGCCAACAAATGAATTGATGAATCGGATGCGGCCCCCTTCTATCTTCAAATTCTCGTAACTGAGTAGTAGAATCCGCGCCAAACTTAGAAATCAGGTCTCTAATTGTGGCAATTTCATCCGATGTCATTGCTATTTTTTCGGAAAGCGTTGCCCAAGGGCAAACTTGTGTTGGCGCAAGCAAAATCAGGAAACAAACAACCAAACTGAATTTTTGGATTCTCTTCATTAATCTCCTCCCGGAGTGATTGGAACAACTTTTATGGTTCCATCAGGTTCGCGGATTACTTTTGTGCCCTTTTCATCAGGCAAGTCCCAATCCATTGGCGCTCCGTCGGTTGGTACGGGTACTGGACCAGGATCAGAAACAACGACTGGAGGATCAGGTTCCGGTTCCGAAAGACTCTCAATATCCAACTCCGAATCTGAGGCGACAAGATTTCCCAAACTTTGGCCGGGGCCGTCATCTATCGGAGAGTTTTTTCGAAACTCGAGGAAGCCCATCACACCTAAACCAATGCCGCCACAAAATAAGAGTCCTGCAACAACGGCTCCCCATTTAATACTCTTTGATTCTGGGATAACAACGTTACGAGGAGCAGACCTCGTTTTGATATCTATGGCAGAAGGCGAATTCTCTTTTGGAGGCGCAATCCCCGGACCAATGTTCTTCCTCTCGTGGACTTTTGGTTCTATTGTGGTTGGAGGTTCAATGACCGGTTTCGATGCCTCCAGTTCTTGCCGAATTTGCTCCCGGTAGGACTCTTCAGCACCGGTGCGCTCCTGAGTTTCAAGTTCTTTTCGAACTTGCTCCCGGTATTGTTCCTCTTCCTGTTTTTTGGCAGAAAATCGAGCGATTTCCTCTTCTCGTATCCGCCTCTTATCTTCTTCAGATAATCCTGACATCCAGATCTCCTTAAAGTTACTTACATTTGGACACCGTCACCGCTTTTTCCTGCAACCCCGTCATTGTATAAGTCTTAGTTCGGTTAACCTACGGTACAAAAAACATGGATTGGCCGGCACCGAAGCGATTTCCCCGTCGTCTAACCTGATAAAGTGGGTATGCAAATGAAAAAATTCTTGATTCCGATCCTGGCAATGCTCTGTTCTGGTGTCCTTTCTCAAGACCAGATGTTGGGGAAAACCCCAGATGAAATCCTGGAAATGGGATATCAGAAGTGGACCGAATACTGGTCATCAAATCGAGGCTCAAGTGAAGTTGATATGGATATGGCATCCACCGTCTATGCGGACTGCTTGAAGAAATCAAACGATGTTGAAATTGCAAAATTGCAGGCACCGGATAGAGATCGCTTGCAGAATTATAAAAAGCTTTTTCAACCTTTCCGCTTAAAAGTAATGGAGTTACAAATGACCCGAGCAGGCGGCGGAACGATGTATTCCCATGGCTCAATCCGAGGTGCCGTTTCGGACGAAGAATTAATGGCAAACCTGATTGCCCTTTGCAAAAAACCAATTCCATTTGGAACGGCTGAAAAGAAAGAAAAAATGATGGATAAAATCGGCGAAGTTCGAAAAGGTCTTGCAAGATTGGGAAGAGTATCAGAGGCAGATAAGCAGGAATTCAAAATATATGGTGTGGATCCGAAAAAAATTCTAACGCTTTCAAAAGAACTGTTTATGAATTACGACACAATTTTGCCAACACTGCCACGGCAACGCCAAGACGAATGCTTATTAGTTCTGGACTACTACATTAACTGGATAAAGTTTGACGGTACGGTCAAATAGATCGTGGCCGAAAATGAGCGGTCATACTAATTTTGGCGGGAACACCTCCGGTTTCCTGAGGAATTTCCGCCTTCACTTCTTGGTATATGTCCGCCTGAACCAAACAGCCGGAAAGTGAATCAAAGAAATAGTTTGCTTTCGTTTTTAACTCGTCGGTCCCCGACGTAATCACTTCAATTTGCCAAACTTTTTTACCAAATTTGTTTATGGTCCCTTTGTAAGTGTAAGTCTCTTTATATGTTATCTCTCCAATAACAGGAACATCTCGTGCTGACGTCAAACTCCACGTCGAACCCTCTTTCAATCTACTTTTTGGAAAACGCAAAAATCCTGCTGAAATCGCAGACTTGATTAATCCGTCGTAATTGTTCAGTGGATTGGCGCATTCATCAAAAATGACCACGAAATCCTCTGCCTGAGTCGAAGATGTTCCGCCTGACGTAGTCGTTTGCATCGGCTTGGTAACAATTCTTACATGAGTTCGATTCTCTTTTCTTTCAATAACTTCCGTCGTGTATTGCAAAGAAATAATGCTGTCAATAACACTTGGAGTACCCGGCTTCACTTTGGATTTGTCCAATTCAATTTTTACATTACCGGTCACTTCGCGAAGTTCTTTGGTTCCGGGCTTCAGGTTAAGCCGCAACATGATGCCGTCTTCCGGATTGGTTTTTGGTTCAACAATGGGAGGCAATTCCGATGCTTCAAGCGAGCGAGCCGGCGCACCTGTAGTAACTGCTTCAGTAGCGGTTTGCTCTTTTTTAGGCGTTGAGCATCCCAAAAGGACAGCACAGAGCAAAAAGGACACAATCCGCATAGCCGGAGTTTACTCCCGCACCATAATGCAGTACCTTGTCCAGTTCAATTGACTTTCGAGACATTTCAGCAACCGATGCCTATCGATACTTGGTTAATCTCATCACGCCCAGGCCAATTGCATTTGTTAGCACCATTTCAAAAAGCGGTATCGCAAATCTCGCCCCATTCAGCTTTTTCCAATTAGGCGGTTCTAATCCCCCAAGTATCTGTTTTTCAGTGACCCTCGCAAGCGGAGCCAATGAAAAAGACTCGCTTCGAAACGTAAAGGATACGGGGGAGTTCGTCGTCAACTTGGTTGACCGCTCGATGGCGAAAGAAATGAACCAAACCAGCGCACAATTTGGCCCAGATTCAAGCGAATGGGAATACACTGAATTCACAAAAGCTGAATCAATTCTAGTCAAACCGCCCCGTGTCCTCGAGTCTCCTGCCCAGTTAGAATGCCGGGTTTTTGCGATAATCCCACACGGCAGTGGGCAAGGTTCGGCAAACTATGTGATCGGAGAAGTCTTGATGCTCCATTTAGCCGGTTCTCCTGAATCGATAGGCGACTTCAGAATGATTGGCAGGATGGGGGGGAGTTGGTATATTGATACCTTTCAGCAGGAACTTTTCGAACTTGAGCGTCCTTCATCCAAGGTTTCTCGTCACTAATCTATTCTGCTTGCTAAGCCGCACTTACAAGCGCAAGAGGACATCCGGAATTTGAGACTCAAAACAATAAAAATATTTGGCTTCAAGTCATTTGCAGACAAAACCGAAATTGACGTGGATGGCGACTTAGTTGCCGTAGTCGGACCCAACGGCTGCGGAAAAAGCAACTTGGTCGATGCCTTACTTTGGGCGCTTGGCGAGCCCAATGCCAGAAATCTACGAGCGCAAACATCGGCCGATATTATCTTTGGCGGGTCGGCAAAGAGAAAGTCCCTGGGATTCGCCGAAGTCCAACTGACTTTTGACAATGAAAGTGGAACGCTGCCATTGGATTCCAACGAAGTCGTCGTTGGAAGAAAAGTGGACCGAAGCGGAGAGAGCCACTATTCCATCAACGGTCGTTCTTGCCGCCAAAGGGACATTTATGAATTGTTTGCCGATTCCGGACTCGGCAGGACCGGCTACGCAATCGTGGGTCAAAAAGAAATAGACGCATCATTAAGCGCATCACCGGAAGAACGTCGAATCTGGCTCGATGAAGCCGCGGGTGTTCAGAGATATCGAACACGAAAGCACGAAGCACTAAAAAGGCTCGAAAGCGCCATCATTCACTTGACCAGAGTTAACGATGTTGTTCGAGAAATTGAAACGCAAAGGGAACCTCTTCAAAAAGAAGCAGAAGACGCAAAACTGTATAAACAAAAACTTGGAAGTTTGCGCGAAGTAGAGTCCGGCCTGCTAATCATAGAAGCGGCAAAATTAAAAGAGCAAATTGACAATTTGGAATTACAAGTCAATGAAAAACATTCTCTGGCAGAAAGTCATCGCGCCGAAGCTGAAGAACTCGACAAAAAACACTCCGTTTTAGACCAAAAATTAGGGCAACTCGATTCCGAAATTGAGAAACTTTCTAACATTCTCCAAGACGCAATAGCAAACGAAGCAAGAGCCGAGTCCCGAAAAGCGCTGGCAAATCAAAGAATTGAAAATCTTGTCGAATTAGACGCAAACCGAGAGACCGAAAACGCAAGCGCACAATCAAGACTTGAACGGGCAACTAGTGCAGTCAAAATTGCTTTGCAAGAAGCACAAGAAGCTGCACAATCGGTACATGTTCTTTTGCAAGTCATTTCCGGTTCAGAAGATCAAGCATCAAAACTTGAAGGAAAGTTAAGAGAAGCAGAAGAGCGATTGCAACTTGCACGCGAAGCAGCAATTGCGAGAATCAAACACGACGCCAGAATTAACCAGTTAAGAGAACAGTTAGCGGCACTCAACGTACAACTTGAAGGTGCAATTGCGGCTGTTCCTGATTTAGACCATGGCTTAAGCGAAGCAACGTCAAGACATTCCGACGCAAATAGGGCGTTGCAATCGGCTCGAAAACAAAACGAAGAAATTCACCACAAAAAATCGGAACTGTCGAAAAGAGTTAATCAGTGTGAACAACAACGTAGGGCGATTCTTGCCGAAAAAGCACACATCGAAGGTCGTGTCATTGGTTTACGCGCTGCAATCCACTCTCACGACGGAATGCCGGCAGGCGCACGCGCAGTTTTAGAAGCCGTCGAAAACGGAACCCTAAAAGGTGAATTCACGCCCGTTGCATCAGCAATACATGTTCCGTCCGAATTAGCAACCGCTATTGAGGCAGCCCTTGGCTCTCAAGCAAATGACTTGTTAACAAAAAAGTCTGATTCCGCAAAACAAGCCATCAAGTATCTTCGGGAAAATGGACTTGGCAGAGCCACATTTCTCGCCGCAGAACTTATAACTCCTAAACCCAAACCAACTGGAATTGAATCGCTTGCAAAAAACCACGGCGTTTTAGGAATCGCTTCAAACCTTGTAAAGTTTGATAAAGAAAACTCTATTGCGATTGAAAACCTACTGGGTGGAGTCTTAATTGTTGAGTCCGTTGACATCGCAACGCAAATTGCTAAAGAAACCGGATTCAGAAAAATAGCAACCCTCGAAGGCGAAGTCCTATATGCAGGCGGAGCTCTAACTGGCGGAAAATTTGCTAAACAAACTGCAGGCCCTATCCGGTTAACGGCAGAATTAGACCAATCCGAAAACAAACTTACAGAACTTCAAAAATCGGAAAACGATTTAGAAATTACGCGAAAAAGTCTTCTGGAAGAAGAAGAAAATGTCGCAACTCAAGAAAGAGAAATTCGCGAAACCATCAAGAACACAGAAATAGAAGTCACAGAAGCACTTCAATGGCTGACCGCCGTTCGTGAAGAACGAAGCGCAACAGAACGCGCGGTTGCAAGATTACATTCCGAAATAACATCCACCGAAAAAGAAATCGGCACCGAATCACAACGCGTTATTGGTGAATCCGATTCCGTTGACCAATTAGAATCCGAAAGAAACGAACTCCTTGCTCTAAGTGCCGCATCTGCCGCCGATGTCGAACAAGCACGAAAAGCCCTCGAAGACGCAACAGAAAGAGAACGCTCAGCACAACGCCGCGCCCAAATTGCGCAAGAGGAACAAAGAGAAGCAGAAGACGCAATTAAAAATCGCGAATTCCGACTCCAAAATATCGGCGCAGAACATGAACGTCAACAACAACTCCTTAATCAAGCCGAACAAGAACTCGAACTTGCAATTCAGAAAAGAGAAATCGCCGCAGGTGAACTTGATTCAAAACGAGAAGAAAGAAAATCCTTACAATCACAAGGCGCAGAATTCAATGAAAAAACAAAATCATTAAGAGAAACAGCGCGCCTAATGGACGATGCTGCCTATCGCGACGACATC
>CAZJKW010000004.1:14416-39509 GCA_964546835.1 uncultured Fimbriimonadales bacterium | reverse complement strand
ACTCTCATAGGACGGACAAATTAGACCATAATTTCGGTGATGTTGGCTCAATTTTTGGTTCTTGCTTCTGCGAATCCGATGTTGCAGGATTATTGTGCAATTCCATTTGAGGACATCACATTCAAAATAAAGTTTGTTCAAGGAAATCGTGTCGAACTAAGAAAAATCAACCAAGACTTTGCAAACGCCTATGAACAAACTGAAGCAGCCGTTTTTTACAAAGAGCCAATGAAGTTCTGTTTGGAATCCCAAATGAACGGGCAAAAAGCAACATACATTGTTTCGGGTGACTATTCTTATTGGAAAATTCCAAGACTTGGAATCAACTCAAAAATCAACATTTCTAAGAGTCCGGGAAAAAGACAATCCATGTTCGATTTCGGAATCGTTACTCTTTCAATGTTAAAAGATTACGTGGTAGGGACATTTGTAAATCAAGATAATGAGTTAGTGGTTTTTGACCTTAGATACCAATACGAGTTAGATAAATCTCGACATAGGATTTGGATTAAAAAGGAAAATCGTTATATTACAAAGCGAGAGTGGTATGGGCAAACCGGCAATTTAACTGCCGTTTTTCATTATCTCAATCCGGTTCGGTTCCAAAACATTTGGATGCCGACCCGATGTGAAGTGCATAACTCGGAGGGAAAACTTGCGGGAATTACTGAATATCAGTCATTCGTGTTGAATTCCGGATTAAGCGACGAAAAGTTTAAGAATTAACGTAGCAGTTTCGTCAATGCATCCGAAAGTGCTTTGGCTGTATGCTCGACTAAGGGTATCGTTTTTTCGTATTTCATTCTTGTTGGACCAATAATTGCTAAAGAGCCTGCTTCTTCGTTATCAATATAAAATCTGCTTGCAATCACTGCAAGTCGTTTTAACTGTTCGGCTTCGTTTTCGCGTCCAATTGTGACTGAAGTGTTACCTTCCGCATGTCTGTCCAAAACTCCATGAATTGCGTTTGAATCCTCCAATGTTTGCACAATGCTTGACAGGGTGCCGAAGTCTTTTTGAAACTCGGGTTGAGACATTAAAAATGCGGTTCCTTCGGTAATTACTTTCCCGCTGGCCATCTGCTTTGCAATCGATCGAACCGCTTTCCACCCTTTGTTTAACAATTCAACTGCTGATGGTTTTAGACTCCCAAATTTTAAATTCGTTTTCCGAGATATCACGCTTAATTTCAACCCTTCACAGTTTTTGAATATCGTTTCGCTGACAATATGCAAATCTTCAATTGTCAAATCAGGAGTTGCTTCAATTAATTTATCTTTTACGACCCCGTTTGAAAACATGACGACTAAAAGTGCTCGTTGCAATGAAACGCTACTTATCGAAACTTGTCTCACATAAACTGCTCGTTCTCTTACAGTTGCGGCGACACTAACGTACTGCGTCATTCTTGCAAGAAGTCGGCAAGTTTCCGTTAAAATATCTTCTAAACTAGCGTCATCATCAACCGATTTCAGTAAGTTCGTTTCTTCGTCACTAGCATGGGTCGGCATTCGGTCTACGTAGTACCGAAAACCTGTGTCCGACGGAATTCGTCCCGCGGAAGTGTGCGGCTGCTCCAAAAGTCCCCGTTCAGACATTTCGGCCATTTCATGACGAACCGTTGCAGGACCAACGCCTAACTGATAACGCTCAACCAATAGGCCGCTGCCAACCGGTTCAGCGGTATCCACATATTCAACCACGATGGCCCTCAATATCGATTCTTTTCTCGGTGAAAGGTCGTCCAAATCGAAACCATTTTACTTCTTCAAGGCATACTGTTGACTATGGTTAAAGCCGCAGTAGCTTCTTTTTTGATTTTGCTCAATGTTAGCAAACAAACTTCTTCGCCCGACGAGTTTGTTAATTCGTTGAGATCGGCAGTGTTTAGTGCGAAATTTGACAACCTAAATCCGTTTTTTGTCATGCCAAGTTATTCGAACTACCTGAAAGAAATGACTGGAAGAGCAGAGAATTTGAAAAAGTTGGGTGTAGCAGTTTTTCCGGCCCCTCCGGGCTTAGAAAGAATGGGCAACGCATGGGTAGTTTTTTACAAGTATCAGACGTTGGAAGCAGATCATGATCCTATACATCCATTTGCATCAACCGGCGAAGGCATCAAATTAGGGGCTGAGCTGCCGGAAGATATCTACATCCCTTATGAAATATCAAAATTAAAAGTTAATGCAAAATTGTTTCCGGCTGATTCAAAGGCAAATTTTGAAGTAGCAGCAGAAATAAAGAAAGCTGGAGAAGGCCCACCCACAGTTTTGATGAGAATGAGTCACCATTATGTGGTCAAATCTGCAAAATACAAAGATAAAGGAATCAAGATTCATGATAACTTAGGATTTAGTGCAGTTGCCCTGTCAAAATCAGAACCCGAATTGGTAAGGGCAGGTTCCGTCATGTATTTGACCAACGCCGGAGCCGGTGGACAATTGACACTTAACTATTCCACTACGATTAACGAATTTGGCGGTGACCAAATGGTTCTGAAACAAGCGTTATTCACATCCTATTGGTATCCTCATATTGGGCGTAAACCCTCTGCTTCCGAAATCACCGTCGAAGGACCCAAAGATTGGCTCATTTTGGCAAATGGTAATGAACAAAATCAGAAAGATTTGGGTGATCGAAAATCAGTTGCATTCAAAAACGACGTTCCGGTCTGTTATCATCATATCGTCGCGGGTCCATACGTCCTTGCAGCCAAAACAGAGGACCGGGGACGAGTTTTTCGGTCTTGGCATCTAAATCAAAATGATTCGGCGCGTGCCATTGCCGATGTGAACAGTGCGAAAAATTCCATCGCCTTTTTCGAAGATAATTTTGGAAAGTATCCTTATAATGCTTACGATATTGTCGATACTCCCAGTTTTTATGGGGTGGAATGTTATTCATTTACAGTCTTAACGCCTCGAATCACATCGTGGGCAACTTCCCATGAAATCGGTCACACTTGGTTTGGTGGCGTCGTCCCCAATAGTTACATACATAGCATTTGGAACGAATCCATTACGCAATATGTGGATTCAATTTTGTTTAAAAAGAACAGCGATAAAACTTTGGAATCCGGTTACAATTTCAGAAAACAGTCGGTAGCATTAACGCAATCATTCACAGCTCACGGCCCTTTTGGGAATGTTGGTTATTATCGCGGTGCGTACACAATGAAAATGTTGGAAAATGAAATTGGAACCGAAGCCATGATGGATTCGCTTAGGCGATTTTTGACTGAACGAAAAGGAAAACTCAGCGAGTGGTCAGATGTAGAGTTATCATTTAAAAAGATAAATGATGTGGGTTGGTTCTTTGACCAGTGGGTTAGAAACTCAAAATTCCCAACCATCTCAATTGAAAAGTACGTGGTGGAGCCCGGACCGGAAACCGGTTTTAACACAAGTATTCGATTTGCTCAATCGGGTACGAATACGCCGTATAGACTTCGGTTCGAAGTTCAATTACAATTTTCGGGCGGTTCGAAATCATTTGTCGCTTACATGCAAAATCCCTCAGAGCAATTTAATTTTGCAACCCAAGTCAGACCAAACAAAATCACAATCAATCCAATCGGCTTTACCCTTGCCGATGTCCCTGCTCCAATTGAAATTCAATGAACGAGTACGCGAATTTGCAGTCAAAATCAATCGGAATCATTGGATTTGGTTCACAAGGGATGGCGCAAGCGTACAACTTGAGGGATTCAGGCATAGATTTCAAGTTAGGTCTTCGTCCGGGAAATTCATTTGAGTTGGCATCATTAGAAGGTTTTAAAGTTGACACACTCGAGAAGGTTGTCCAAAACTCAGAAATAATCGTTTTGTTAACTCCTGAAAACTCCCATAAATATTTGATTACCGAAGTGATTAACCCGCTTTTGAAAGCAAATGGAATCTTGATATTCGCTCACGGGTTTACGATTCGATTTCAAGTTGTTCCAATTCGCGAAGATATTATTAAGATTTTGGTAGCACCAAAAGCCATCGGTCCACAGTTGAGAAACAATTACGTCAACAAAGAGCCAATCTATGCTTTAACTTCGGCTCCCGAAAATTACCTTCCGATTGCTAACGAATACGCAAAAGCAATCGGATGTAATGAATCTACGATTTTTCACTCTTCATTTGCTGAAGAAGCGGAGACTGACCTTTTCGGCGAGCAGGCCGTGCTGTGCGGAGGCATTCCGGCATTGGCAATCGCTGCTTTTGAAACGCTAATCAGAAACGGCTACTCAAAAGAAGCGGCGTATTTTGAGTGCGTCTATGAAATCAAACTAATTGCCGACATGATGGTTGAATTTGGTATAGCCGGGATGTTCAATCGCATCAGCGATACGGCCATGTTTGGCGCAATCAATGCAGCACCAAGCGTGGTTACCCACGAAGTGAAAATGAATCTGGAGTTAATGCTTCAAAAAATAAAAGACGGTTCATTCGCAGCTGAATTCGAAAACGAACAAATGAATCATTTTGAATCCGTAACAAAATGGAAAGACCAATTGGAAAACCATCCGATTGCAAAAATCAAGTTGCCTTAATTACCAACTTCCGCCGCCTCCGCCACCAAAACCTCCGCCGGAAAATCCTCCTCCGCCAAATCCTGAACTCCCGCCGCTGCCACCGGATGATCGGGGAGGCACTGATGCGGCAGATGCAACACTATTCGTCATGTTGTCAAAGTCACGGGAGAAATACAAGTAATTAAATCGCGCTCCATAAGGGTCGTGATACCAACTTGGGTTTTCTAATGCAATGTTCTTAAAAGCTTCCGACCACTCTGCCGTTAAGCCAAATGCAACGGCATGGGGCAAATATTTTTCAAACAATGCTTGATCCGGATGCTTTTTTGACATCCAATCCAATTCATCTCCTCTTGCACGTCTGATAAATTCTTCAAAACTTCTTACTTCTCTTAAAGCTCGAGCACCCGCAAAAGTTCGTTTAGGCATTTGCCATCCAAACAACAACACAATGATTCCGCTAACAACTCCGCCAATGATGGCCGCAGTCGGGCTCGGTATTGGCGAAATTTTTGTGCTCAAAAATGCCAAAAATGCAACGACGAGAACTCCCAAAATCATCCATGTCCAGCGAACGGAATTTGGGTTTTGTTTGTAATATCTTCGAGTCACAAGCGAATCATACAAACTCTCTCTTAATTCAGAAATATGCGGAGCGACGTGGGTCTTTAACTCGGTTTCGGTAACTAAATCACCCGCAGATCTAATTTTGCCAAACAGTTTTGACTCAAATGCGGTCAAGGGTTCGTTTTCCGGCGTATCGAGCGGTTTTAACTGGACCGGTCTGCGCTTAAAAATCATTCCAACTTCTTCACCAAATTCGATAATTAGTTTTCCTTTCACAGCCAAACTGATAATCCCCGCTGCAATATCTTTTTGGTCTACAGTCTCGTCAATTAGCGCTCCCGCTTCGGGTCCGGATAGATTGTCTGGTGGGTCATATTGGACTGCAGTCGGCCCTGTGTCTGGATCCCTTCCAAATCGAAGCCAGAAAAAGACCATCGAAAGGAAGGTAAATGGAATCAACAAGAATCCGAGGTTGCCTTTCAAAAAGATTCCAAGAGATTCCCAAAATCCGAGTTTATCAATGAGACTAGCCGGGACATCCAACACGATAGAGATGCCTTCATAAGGGTTAATAATTTTGTTTGACCCGCCGTCGAAGCGATTTCTTCCGAGTTTCAGCCAACAACCAGTTTCGTTGTTTGCATCAACTGCACCGGTTTTTAGCAAGGACGTATTTAGCCGAGAACCGTACGCCCCCGAAAAAAGTTTTGCTCTTACATCCGAATCAGATTTTACTTCGGGGAATTGCACCGTAAACGTAAAGTTCGCAATCGTTGTATCCCATTCATCGCCTAAAATGTTCCAATAAAGTTCCGCTGCTTCTTTCCAATCGTTGGTTGCTTCAAACCAGTTAATGGCCCCAATAATCCGATACTTAATCGTATAAGTTTTTTCTGTACCGGGACTCATCCAAACATTTGCGTCGCCAATTCTAATCTTTACGTAACCATTTTCAGTTGTTATTTTTGTTTTTGCTTCATATCCGGTTCCGTCTCCTACAGAAATCGAATCTAAAGTGACACTGCGGGTTAGTCCGGCTCGTCCCGGCAAAACATATGGGATGCTCCTGAAAATTCCGCGCCTTGATTCGTTAAATGTGACGCGAATAGTTTCTGTCACATCAATTGAACTGTTTTTGTTCAGGGAAATCTCGACGTTGTAAGCGTCAATTTGATAGGGATATTGAGAATAACAAGCGACGAATCCAAAAAAGGACACCAAAAAGCAAACTATCGTCTTCATCAAAAATTGGCCTTCGGATTACTTCTTTCCGACATGGAATCAATTGAGAAAAACTCTGCATGACGAAAACCAAACATTTTTGCAAAAATCCCCGTAGGAAACGCTTCAATTAATGTGTTGAAGTCGCGCACTGCGCCGTTGTAATACTGTCTTGCATTTGCAATTTTGTTTTCGGTTTCTGCCAGTTCGTCTTGCAGTTGAATAAAGTTACTGCTGGCTTTCAATTCTGGATACTGTTCTGCCAATGCAATCAATTGAACCACTCTTCCCGCACTCGCCTCTTCCACCTGCGCCCGGTCGCCGATGTTGGCGGTAGAGCGCGCTTTGGCAACACTCTCCAAAACGTCCCGCTCAAATCCTGAATATCCTTTGGTGGTTTCAACCAAATTCGGAATCAAATCGGAACGACGCTTTAGGTAAACGTCAACGTCCGCCCAGCCCGCTTTGACGTAATTCCTCATCCGAAGAAGAGAGTTGTAGCACCACGCTGCACCAACGGCAACCAGGGCCAATCCAACGATTATCCAAACCATCATGTCCTATCTACTTTCTACCCAACTGTTCAGGTTGCGCGTTTTGGACCCCAAAATCCTAAAAATCTGGTATCCGAGCATCGGGAACCCTGTTGCAACGTCTGTACGAATACACTATAATGGGTGTTACGCTTGAATAACAAAGTGTCGCTGATAGGAGGATTGCTATGAGCATGTTGGCAGTAGCCGGGCTTGCGGCATCGATGGTGGGTGCTCCCGCTACCGGTGCAGATATGGTTAAAGACCATATCGCCGCGCTTCAAAAAGCCCAATCAATCAAAGTTTCGTTTACAGTTCAAAACATTCCCGCCGCCGCACAAGAGTACAAACTTGAACTCAGTCGGCCCGGAATGCTTAAGTTTTCAGGTCCAAACGGCTTCGTTTTAACCAACGGTTCCAAAGTTTGGGAATACATGAAAGCAGACAACCAATACATGGAGAGCGACGGCGGAGTCAAAGAAGCCCTCGCAGCCATTGATAACTCTGCAGTTTCTGCTTGGGTTGCATTCTTTATGCCCGATCAATTCAAGGGTGCCAAGTCCATGACTATCGGCTCCAAACTGAACATGAAAGGCACGCCGGTCACACCGGTATCCGTGGTTTTTGATAACGGATTGACCACCACGCTTTTCATTGACAGCAAACTTGGCTTTGCTCGTGGAAGTTCCGTAAAGCGAGTTTCAGGGCCCACTTCGGTTGAAACGCTCGTGATTGGAACCGACTTCCAAGTTGGCGAAGCACTTGCGGTTGAATCTTTCGCATTCAGTGCGCCGGCGGGTGCGAGCAAAGTTCAAATCGCCGCTGGAGATATGGATAAGTGGTACGACGACCTCGAAGAGGGTCTGAAAGTTGCCAAAGCAACCAACCGAATGGTCTTCCTGAAGTTCGGAGCAGAATGGTGCGGTCCTTGCAAAGCGTTTGAACGCGATGCTGCCGTATCTTCCGAATTCAAGGCAATGGGCAAGTTCTATGTGTTCGTTCACGTAGATACCGACTACAACAAGTCGCTTGCTTCATCATTCGGCGTTAGCGGTATTCCTGATTTTCGATTGCTAAAATCCGACCGAACCGAAGTTGACAAACAAGTCGGCTACGGCGGAATCGGTAGCATCCTCAACAAAATGGAAGGCAACAAGGGCAAATAACCCTTAGAAACCGACTAAAATTGACCTGGGCAGTCTTGCTCGGGTCAATTTTTTTGACATGAATATCGAACGCATCCTACTTGCAGCCCCACGCGGATTTTGCGCAGGTGTCGCTTATGCCATTGAAGTGGTCGACCTTGCGCTCAAAGTTCATGGGCCTCCACTCTATGTGCGACACGCAATTGTTCACAATGAACACGTCGTTCAATCATTTGAAAAACAAGGCGTTGTTTTTGTGGAAGACGTAAACGAAATTCCTGAAAACAGCGTTGTCGTTTTTAGTGCGCATGGAGTCAGCCCTGCAGTTCGACAAGAAGCCAACAAAAAGAATCTTAAAATCATAGACGCAACCTGTCCATTGGTTACAAAAGTTCATCGCGAAGTCGTTCGCTATGCCAATCAAGGTTACAACATGCTTTATGTCGGTCATCGGGGTCATGTCGAAGCCGAAGGCACGATGGGCGAAGCACCCGGAAAAATGGTCTTGGTTGACGGCGTGGCAGAAGCCGAAACCGTGCAAGTTCCACAAGGCAAGTTGGCAGTCGTAACTCAAACCACGTTGAGCGTTGACGAAGTTGAACAGATCATGAGCGTTTTGCAACGGAGGTTTCCTCATTTAGAGAAACCTCCGAAAGAAGATATCTGTTATGCAACGACAAACCGGCAAATTGCCGTCAAAGCACTTTCCGAAAAGTGCGATATCGTTTTAGTTGTTGGCAGCAAATCAAGCAGCAATTCGAATCGTTTGCGCGAAGTCGCCGAATCCTTTGGAATCCCTGCACATTTGGTTATGGAACCATCGGATTTAAACGAGATTTGGTTTGAAGGAAAAAAACGTGTCGGAATCACGAGTGGCGCGTCAACGCCTGAATCATTAGTTGAAAACATCATCGGGCATTTGTTAAATGTCTGTCCAAATGCATTAGTCGAAACCCTTGAAACTATTCACGAAGATGTGACTTTTATTCCTCCGCGCGATTTAATCGCGTTAGCACAAGCAAAAAACTAAATCTCTTCGCCGAACGCTTTTAAGAATTCCTCTACCGGAATTGCGCCTAAATCACCTTTGGAATGAGATCGAACGCTTACCGTTCCGTTTTCAATGTCCTTGTCGCCAACAATCAACATGTATGGAATCTTCTGTTTTTGATTCATAACGATTTTCTTGCCTAATCGTTCACTCGAATCATCAATCACGACTCTCGCTTTTGAGTGCAATTCCAACAATTGGTTTTTGACGGAATTCGCAAAATCAATGTGCCTATCGGCAATGGTCAATATCGAAACTTGGACAGGTGCCAGCCACAAAGGAAATGCACCGGCATAATGTTCCGTTAGCAAACCAATCATTCTTTCAAGCGAGCCAAACGGTGCGCGGTGAATCATGATTGGTCGGTAGAACTTTCCGTCTTCTCCTGTATATTCCAATTCAAAACGTTCCGGCAAATTGTAATCCACTTGAATCGTTCCCATTTGCCAAGTTCGTCCCAAAGCGTCTTTCAGCATCAAGTCCATTTTTGGACCGTAAAACGCTGCATCTCCTGCCGAAACTTCGTATGCCAATCCAAGTTCGTCACATGCTTGCTTTATCGCAGTTTCTGCAAGCGTCCAATTTTCGTCGGAACCTACATATTTTGTACTGGCAGGGTCTCGCGTTCCAATTCGCACTGAATAATTGTGAAGTCCGAGTTTTTTGCAAACAAAAATCGTTAAGTCAACCACCCCTTTGAATTCTTCAAGAAGTTGGTCAGGTCTTACGAACAAGTGTGCATCGTCTTGAGTAAAACCGCGAACTCTCAACATTCCCGCAAGTTCACCGGATTGTTCATAACGATATACGGTTCCGAATTCCGCATATCGAATTGGCAAATCCCGATAACTTCGAACATCCGACGAATAGATTTCAATATGAAACGGACAATTCATCGGTTTTAAGATGAAAACATCTCCATCTTCATCTTCCATGAACGGAAACATTTTTTCCTTGTAGGTAATGATATGCCCGGACTTTTCATACAACTTTTTGTTGCCAATGTTTGGAGTGACAACCGGCTCATATCCACGTTTCAATTGTTCTTCTTTAAGGAAATCGCAAAGGGTTTCTCGAAGCGTCGCACCTTTCGGCAGCCACAGCGGCAAGCCCTGTCCGACCACGGGCGAAAACATGAATAATCCCAGTTCTCTACCCAAAATTCGGTGATCTCGCTTTTTTGCTTCTTCCAGATTGTGAAGATAAGTTTCCAGTTCATCTGCCGATTCAAACGCCGTTCCGTAGATGCGAGTCAGCATTTTATTTTTCTCGCTTCCGCGCCAATAGGCACCTGCAATGTTCAGCAACTTAAAGTGTTCAATCTCATTCGTTGCGCCCACGTGAGGTCCTCGGCAAAGATCTGAAAATTCTCCTTGTGTATAAAAAGTGATCACGTCACCTTCCGGAATATCCGCAAGCAATTCAATTTTGTACGGTTCCTGTTTCATCGAAAGAATTTTCTTTTCCGCATCCGATCTTGATAACTCTTCGCGAACAATCGGCAACGCGCGTTTGGCGTTTTCGCGCATTTTTTCTTCAACTTTCCCCAAGTCTTCCTCTGTGAATTTCTTGTCACCAAAATCCACGTCGTAATAAAAACCATTTTCAATAGGCGGCCCAATGGTTAATTTTGCTTCCGGAAAAAGTTGCAAAACGGATTGCGCCATTAAGTGCGCTGCGGAATGCCGCAATGAATAGAGTCGAGAATTTATGTAGGATGCGTCCATGCTTTACACCAAAAGTTGGAATTGAGTCGTGAGTAAATGAAAACGGCCTGGACTTTGTCCGGCCGTTTCGCTACTGTCGGGTGGTAGTAATGGTTCCCAAGCGAATTGCGCCTCAGGGAACAATTATACCAATTTACATTGGAAACGCTTGGCAGTAAACGATTTTCCATTTGCCGCCAACGTTTCGCCAAGTTTCTGCGAATTGCTGGGTGTATGACATGGGAACCCATTTATTGCCTTGTTTCATTTGGCAACTGCCTGTCATTGAAATCCAAGCAACAACTTCGGGACCATTGACAACCACATGATGCACTTTGATACTGGCCTTGATGTTCTTCATGGACTTGGTCATGTCTGCCCATACTTTTTGGGCTTGTGCCTTTGTTTGTGCAGTGCCATCCGGCTCGACCATGATGCATGAATCATCAACCATTGCCCATCCGGCTTTCATTTGACCGGAGTTCATGTAATGGCAAAACTCGTTGTACAGTTTTTGAATCTTGTTATGAGCGGCTGCGGTTTCATCTGCCGAATAGGCAAGAACTCCAACAAATGCCATCAGGCCTACTAACATCAATTTCATTCGGTTCATCCGGGACTCCTTTTTGTTTGGGATTTTCAAAAGATACCACTTTGCATTGCAAGATGGGTTCGAGATTCGTTGTTTATCTTATAGGTACTCGGCAGAGGCATTTGTCAACCATTTTTTCAGAAAACCGGTAAAAATACGGGCAAAATGCTCCCGGGAACCTTGAGTGGCTTTCCTTCGTTGAACTGGGACAAGTGATGCGATTTGAACGGATGAAGGAAAGTGCATGGGTCTTGGTGGCGATAATGGTGGTTGCGGCCTCATTAGCCGGATGCCGGAATTTAGAAGGGAGAAAAGAGGATTCGATGGAACAAAGCCCAAAACGAGCGGACAAAGTGGTTAAGACCGATGCGGAGTGGAAAGCCCAACTAACTCCGGAGCAGTATCGGATTTTAAGGAATCAAGGCACCGAGGCGGCGTTTTGTAGTCAAATGAACGATGTAAAGGAAGCCGGGTCGTTTTATTGTGTGGGTTGTGGCCTTGAACTTTTCAAAACGGATGCGAAGTTCACCAGCGGAACCGGTTGGCCATCGTTTTTTCAGCCGGTTAGCGATGATGCGATTTGGACCCGAGCCGACAACTCTTACGGCATGAGCCGGATGGAAGTTTTGTGTTCGCGGTGCGACGGGCACTTAGGACACGTTTTTGAAGATGGCCCGAAACCGACCGGACTGCGGTTTTGCATCAACGGAGAGGTCTTGAAGTTTGTTCCGCGAAAGGCGGAATAGAAGGAAGTAAAAGAGACCGGTGTCGAAAATAGGCAGGTTATGCTCGCGATAGCCCTTGCTTCTATGCTTCTCCAACCGGCGATTAACGCACCAAGCGTAACCGCCGCCGCCACTCAAGTCTTCGATTATCATCGGGGCAAGAAACTGTTTGAAGCCCAACTTAGCCCCGGCGGCGAAACGGTTTGGTCAACCCTTAAACAGCAGGGGCAGGAATATTACATCGTCACCTTTAGTGGGTCGTGTACATCTGCCGGCGGACGCGCAGCTGATGCGATGTTTACTTATGTTGACCCTTATAACGCAGAAAACATGCCTCAGTTTTCTCCGCGTGTTGCCATGCATGTTGAAGGTCAGTATTCTTATGATTGGTTTGGAAATCATTTGCAAACTCCAAAAGACAAAATCAAGTGCACCAACGGCGGCAGTTATGAATTGTTGACTCGATTTCCAAGAATTGAGAATGGAAAGAAATTAGGATTTTTGATACCGGAATCCTATTGGGATTATCCAAAGGATAAACCCAAAGATTATCTGAGAGGCGGTCCGATTTCGATGGCAGTTTATGAAGCATTGCCGGGAGCCGCCGGAAAGCAGGGAATTGATTTTATTGACCCGAAAGAATTACTAACCGATCGTAACGGTGTTTTGCCGGAATTTCCGGCTGAAGCAGTATCGAATGCAGAATTGGTATCTCTTGGAAATTACACACCCAAATCAACGATTCAAGGAATTGCAACCGACAACGCATCGTTTGTAATTATTCGAGTCCTTTCGCCTTCTGCCGGAAAAGTAAAAATAACGCTCAAGCAAAAAGATGGCGCGCTTTATCCTTTAACAGGAAATCTTTTCAAATCTGCCGGGTCCGATTTTGTGGATACTCAAACCGTAACGTTGCCTGCAAAAGGGGACAACGTCAAACCGACATTCGCTGCGTTCGCGCTATATCGCCCGCCATCGTATCCCGTTAATTATTTAGGTGCGCGAGTCGATTTTAAAGTTGACGTTACGCCGACTGCGCCGAACAATTCCGCAATGAATGAAGAGGCAAATTTGCGTTTGGTTAGACCGCCGGTAGTGCTGGTTCATGGAACTTATGACGACCCAAAAGAGTGTTGGCAAACGATTAATGACAAAGACCAATCAAAAATGTCTATGGAAAAATGGATTCAGTCCATTGGGTTTGATTATGTGACTTGCGTGGATTGGAAAGAAACAAACGGACATAAAGATCCAAGTTCATTTGAAACGAATCAAAAAACCATTTGGCAAAACAAAAATGGCATTTATGACGTGCTTGACAAAATGCGTCAGAATGGGATTATTGCAACTCAGGCAGATGTGATTGCACACAGTCAAGGCGGAGTGATTTCGCGTGTTTATGCGCGTGGATACAACTTGAATACTCCCTTGCCGCCGTCTCATCCGCATTACAACGACCCGTTTGCATGCTCGAAATTGGGATGTTGGTACCACACAAAAGAGTCTAATTATTTAGGTTCGATGCATCGTTTGATTACTATCAGTTCGACGCATATGGGAAGCGATGTTTGCAGATTGTTTTTGGCTTATGACAAGTACAAAGACACGATTGGCGGAGTGAAAGGGCATTGGTTGGGCTTGTTTAACTGGTACGTTGATAATTTTGAACAAGCGATTTCTACGCAAGGATTTTTGAATCAGGCGCCGGGCAGTTTGGAATTGCAACAAATCGGACCGACGCCCGTTGCTTCGCACGGAATTGCGGGGGTTTCGACTAAAGATGATTATCGTTACCAATACGGCGGGTTTTATTACGCACGGCTTTACAAAATTTGGTATGCAACTCCGATTAATGCGCTTTACAAATGTTTGATTGACTTGGGTCAATCCGTAAATGCGGTCAATATTAAGGTGCTTTATGATTCTTATTATCCATTGGAAACGGTTTTGTCCAACAAAAAACTTGCGCCGCTTTTGGAAGAGTTGCGCATGGCTGTTTTTCAAAATGAGGAAAACGATTGCACGGTTGGAAAACTAAGTTCATGGGGCGGATTGGAAGAGCCGTATCGCACCCGAATTGAAGGCGTCATTCATAGTTATGAGCCGCGATATCCGAGCATTCAATTACGAATTGCGGAATTGTTGACGAACAATGGAAGTTTGTTTGACCCGCGCGGTTTTCCCAATCCATATAAAACGGATATTCGCACCAATTTGCCAAGTTTCAGCACCCAATTAGGTTGGTCGTCGGAATCGGCGGCGGGGCAACGTCCGTGGATGTCGAAAGTGGACGTAAAAGAGCCGGGAACGAATACGAGTTTTGTGACTGATGATCGCGGTTCGGTTTCGCCACCGGAACAGCCGGAGATTTTGATTGCGGCGATGTCGCCGACCGCAGAAAAACTTTTGGGCGATTACCAAAAAGAATGGGCGGCGGGAAAATTTGATAATGCGGTTGCGAGTTTGGCGGCCGCAGTGACGGATTCTCCAAAAACTCCGCAATTGCGAAGCACTTATGCCGCGGCATTGCAAGCGATGGGCAAATACGTTGAAAGCGAACAGCAAGCAAAAATTGCGGTTCAATTGGAGCCGAAAAACCCGATGTGGCGCGCCGGTCACGGAAACACTTTGATTTATTTGGCGAAATATGACGAAGCGTTGGAAGAATTTAAGCAGGGAATTTTGTTAGACCCAAATTCACACGAAAACATTTTTGGAATGGGGACGGTTTATTTGGCGCAAAGCAAATTCGTGGATGCGGAAGCGTGTTTTAGAGAAGCATATGGATTGCAACCGAAGAATTCGGATTACGTGGGTTATTTGGGTAATTCATTAACCGGTCAAGGCAAATATGAAGATGCTTGGAAATATTTTGAAGAGTCGGTGAAATTGAACGCGAATTCGCACGTTGGGCATGGCGGAATGGGTTTGGTATTGTTTGTGCGCGCGAAATACGCGGAAGCGGAAAAGGAATTGGCGCTTGCGATTCGGATTTATCCGCTGGGGTCGCATTATCATGTGAATCGCGCGTCTGCGCTTTATATGTTGGGGCGAATAGACGAGGCGAAGGTTGAAGCGCTGGAGGCGAAGCGGCTTGGGTTTGCAACGCACTGGGTTTACGAGAAGTTGGGGATTAAGTAGGGACCTAGCAAGTTGTAAATTAGGCGAAAATTACCCGTTTTTCAAAATTGTGTAAAGTGGCGGGGCACATTGCTTGCAATATTCAATAAATACTTCGTCTTCGGCATCTTGAACTTCGCTCCAACTCATTAAAGTTTGTTTTTCGGGAATGTTCAATCCGGCTTCTCGTGCACGATTCCACTCTTGGCTATTTACAGGTACATCATGTTCTTCGAACAATTTCAAAGCGAGTTCCGGACGGCAAGCACCGAGAAATGTTCCTTCCATCGCAAAATCCTTTATAAATGGATGGGCAGTTTCAAGATCCAGTTTCTCAGGGCCACATTCCAGCAAAAAATTTGCCGAAGAACTAGGATATTGGATGCGTTCGATTTGTTCTTCAATAACATAATGAAAGAAAGTCATACCATCCTTAATTCTATTGACAATTAGATCAATAGAATCATTTGCCAATCGTTGCATAGCGCCTTCGTCACCAGTTGTCCCAAGAAAAGCGTGTCCAAATGCGTCAAAATTGTTCCGATATTTTGCTGCCAAGATTGCTCCGACTTGCATAAAGTAAGCCGACATTGCGAGACAATGAGCATATTTTAGTGTTGGCTTCCCGAATAGAGATTTGGTTGCATCCTTTTTTATGCGATGGTTGATTATCACTGCTGCATAGCCAGAAATTTTCTCCATGGTTTGAACTCTTTAGTGAATTGATGAAAATAGTATGAACGATTTTCGGAGCAATTTTTTTTTATCCCTCCAGACTCGAAGTCTGGAGGGTACCCATTACAATCCTCGCGTGACCAATTTCAGGACAATAGAATCCTCTTTCGAAATTCTCGTAACTTGACCAGCGATATTTTCGCGGATGCAACACTAGGTTTGCGCGAACGGGGTTCATATGGATGTATTCAACCTTCTCGCGAAATAGTTTGTCGTTGTTGATTGGGAAACTTCTAAAGGAGCGCATCCAGAAAGATCTGCCATCCAATCCAGTCTGCGAATCAAGCTGCGAAGACTCATGTGGTAGCAACTTCGGCAAAAAATATTTGGCAGTGTTGGTTTTGATTCTCTGCATTAACCACGACAACGACTTTTCTTTTGGCGCAGTTATGATTGCGTGAAAGTGATGTGGCATGATAACATACGCATGCAGAATCGCTTGGTAACGAATACAATCCTCGCAAATGCGATGGAGCAATTCATCTCGCATTTCCGTTCTTTCAAAGAGGGTAGCAAAATTTAGGCACGTGGTAGTGATAAATGCTGTTTCGCCTGGATTTTGGGAATTGCGCCAATGTTTGTAACTAGATTTACCCATTTGGGATAAGGACAATACCCTCCAGACTACGAGTCTGGAGGGATAGAAAGGCTACGAAACCTCTACCATAACTGCCGTTGCTTCGCCGCCGCCGATGCATGGCGTTGCGATGCCCAGACCACCACCGCGGCGTTTCAATTCGTGAATCAAAGTTAGAATCAATCGCGTTCCCGTCATTCCAATCGGGTGGCCGATTGCAACCGCGCCGCCATTGACATTCATTTTGTCCATAGGAATTCCGACTTTGTCCGCAACGGCAAGCGCAACCACCGAAAACGCTTCATTTACTTCAAACAAAGAGATATCGGAAACCGATTTGCCGGTTTTCTCCAACAGTTTTTTAATCGCAGAAGAGGGAGCCGTTGTAAACCATTCCGGGTCTTGCGCGTGCTGCGCGTAGCCGACGATTTTTGCAACCGCATCCTTGTTTGAAGATGAAAGCACAAGCGCTGCGCCGCCATCGTTGATTGAGGAAGCGTTTCCTGCGGTCACTGCGCCATCTTTTTCAAAAGCGGCGTTCAATGTCGGCAATTTGGCGATGTTTCCTCGACCCGGTTCTTCGTCCATCGAAACGACAACCGGGTCGCCTTTTCTTTGCGGAATTTCGACGTTCACAATTTCGTCGTTGAATTTTCCTGCGGCTTGCGCATCGAGTGCGCGCTGGTAAGAGTTTGCGGCGAATTCGTCTTGTCGGTCTCGCGGAATTCCACATTCGCGTGAACAAAGCTCTCCGGCGTTGCCCATATGGATGTTTTTGTAAGGGTCCCAAAGCCCGTCGTGAATCATCATGTCAATGAGTTCGCCGTTGCCCATTCGATAACCGGTGCGCGCTTTTTGCAAGATGTAAGGAGCGAGCGACATGGATTCCATTCCGCCGGCGACAACGGTTTCGGCATCGCCGCACTTGATGGCTTGTGCTCCCATCATTACGGTTTTCATTCCCGAACCGCAAACTTTATTAACCGTTGTGCAAGGGACTGAAGTCGGAAGTCCGGCGAAGATCGCTGCTTGTCGCGCAGGTGCTTGGCCGATTCCGCCTGATAGAACATTTCCCATCAGAACTTCGTCCACTTGGTCCGGTTGCAAGTTTGCTCTTTCGAGTGCGGCTTTGATGGCGGCGGCGCCGAGTTTTGGAGCGGGAACGGTGCTTAGCGCACCTTGAAAACTACCGATTGGAGTGCGTGCTCCTGCGAGAATAAAAACGTCTTTCATAGGTTTTTTGAACGGAGATGGAAGTGTACCTATCCGTTTGGCGTAGAGAAAGTTGTATAGTTGAATTGCAAGGACGGTGCGCGTTTGATGGAGAGGGCCGAACTTGCGCTAAGGCGAATGGTTTGATATGGCAAAAAAGCATAGTTACAGAGTTTTGATAGCGGATGATGAGGCGGCGGCGAGCGATGCGCTACGATTACAGATTGAGAGTTTGGGGCACGAGGTGGTTGGAGTTGCCTCCGATGGCCAAGAAGCGATTGATTTGGCTGTTCAGTTAACGCCGGATTTAGCGATTTTGGATATTCGGATGCCGGAAATGGATGGAATTACGGCGGGAAAACTGTTGATGGAGCAAGTGGATTGCCCCGTGATGCTTTTGACCGGATTTTCGGACGAAGAGAAAGTAAGCCGTGCTGTGGATGCCGGTGCTTTTTATTACTTGACGAAACCGGTGCGATTGGCGGACTTGCAGCCGGGTGTCGAAGTAGCGATTGCCCGATTTAAGGACAAACAGTCGGTGGAAAGACGGCTTGAAGCCAGGACGATTATTGACCGGGCAAAAGGAATTTTGATTGACCAGTTCGGTTACAAAGAGCAAGAGGCACATAAGAAGATTCATTTTCTTGCGAGAAACAATAATCGGACGATGGCGGACGTTTCGAAAGTAATTATTGAAACCGGACAAGTGCCCGACTGACGGGTACGCTTTGTGAATGCCGGCTGAATTGACAGGAAGTCTTGTTTCTTTATCCGTGAACACGATTCGCGGGCTTTCAATCGATGGGGTTCAGCGAGCAAATTCGGGACATCCCGGAATGCCATTGGGTTGTGCAGCAATGGCTTACGCCTTGTTTGCTCGGCACTTGGTTTTCGATGCCGATGCGCCGAATTGGTTTAACCGGGACCGATTTATTTTAAGCGCAGGTCATGGCAGTATGTTGCTTTATTCTTTATTGCATTTGACGGGTTATGGAGTTTCGATTGAAGACCTTAAAAACTTTCGACAGTTTGGAAGCATTACGCCGGGGCATCCTGAAAATCATTTGACGCCCGGTGTTGAAATGGCGACCGGGCCATTGGGGCAAGGGTTTGCAACCGGGGTCGGGATGGCCATTGCGGAAGAAAAATTACGGCATGAATTTCCGGGAGTAGTTGAGCATTGGACTTATGCAATTTGTAGCGATGGGGATTTGATGGAAGGCGTTAGTCATGAATCGGCTTCGCTTGCCGGACATTTAAAATTAGGGCGATTGATTTATTTGTACGATTCCAATCGCATTACCATTGATGGAAGCACGGATTTAAGTTTTTCGGAAAATGTGCAAATGCGGTTTGAATCTTATGGATGGCATGTTTTGGAATGCGACGGCATGGACGTTGATGAAGTGGATGTTGCAATTTCGGATGCAAAAAGAGATTCGCGACCAAGTTTGATTATTTGTCATACCACGATTGGATTTGGAAGTCCAAACAAAGCGGGGAAGTCGTCGTCACATGGCTCGCCACTTGGAATTGAAGAAGCTAAATTGACGAAAGCGGCGTTGGGGATTCCGCTTGAACCGGAATTTTACGTTTCGGATGATGTGCGAAATCACTTTTTGGAGATTGGAAAACGAAGCAGACAAAATAGGATTGAATCGGAGAAAAAGTTAAATGATTATCCTGATTTGAAGCGAAGATTTAGCAATGAATTACCGGAGAATTGGGCAAGTGAACTGCCGATTTTCAAAGAGGCGATGGCGACCCGCGCTGCGAGCGGAAAAATTCTTAACTTGCTGGCGGAATCGTTGCCAGAATTGATGGGCGGTAGTGCGGATTTGGCTGAATCCAACAATACAACGCTGCATGCATACGAAAGTTTTCTATTTGGAAACCGTGACGGTAGAAACGTAAACTACGGGATTCGAGAGTTTGCCATGGGTTGTGCCATTAATGGAATGACATTGCATGGTGGTGTTCGCGCTTATGGCGGAACGTTTTTGATTTTTTCAGATTACATGAGACCTTCGGTTCGATTATCTTCGTTGATGGAAATTTCTTCTATTTTTGTTTTTTCTCACGATAGTATTGGTTTAGGAGAAGATGGTCCGACTCACCAGCCGATTGAGCATTTGATGTCGTTAAGAGCGATTCCTCATTTGAAAGTTTTTCGACCTGCTGACGGAAACGAAGCGATTGCCGGTTGGAAGATTGCATTGGAGTCTAAAGATTCGCCGACGGCATTGATTTTGACACGGCAAAAAGTTGATGCTTTGCCGCCGAGAATTGACGATGCGTTGAAGGGCGCATATGTGGTTTTTGAACCCGATGCTAAACCTGATTGTCTTTTGATTGGCACGGGTTCTGAGGTTCAAATTTGTTTAAAAGCAAAAGATTTGCTTACGTCGCAAGGCGTACATGCAAGAGTTGTTAGTATGCCTTGTTGGGAACTGTTCGAAATTCAAAGCGAGAAATACAAAAATTCGATTTTTGCTGAAGAAATTGAAAACCGCGTAAGTGTTGAAGCAGGTGCGACGCTTGGATGGAGTAAATGGGTTGGTCCAAAAGGAACAGCGATTGGTATTGACCAATTTGGTGCGAGTGCGCCGGCAGAAGTGATTTATGAAAAATACGGCCTCACCGCCGAGAAGGTCGTTGAGGCCGTATTTAGATTTCGAGAATAGATCGCTACTTGATTTGTTTTCCGACAGTTCTGATTACCGACGGAATATCAATTGGCAGCAACATTTCAAATCTTGCCGTGTCGCCGACAACTGACCATGATGCCGTCATTTTTGGTTGAGTAATCAGTTGTCGAAGGTCTACGTCTTGTGGTTTGCCTTCGGCATTGATTAGGTCAATGACTTTTTCGAGGTCAATTGTCAAACTCATGAGTGAGTCTTTGTTTGATTGTAAGTTTGCAAATGCACCGTCACTTGAAAGTCTTTCACCGGATTGAAGTTTGTTGATTAAACTTAAGTCCGAGACAATGAATACTTCATCGTTTCCGATTGCAAAGATGACTTTTTCGCCGCCATTTGGTGTGTAGACTTTGAATGGGCCGTTTTGTGATTCGACAAACCGTGGTGTGTTACCATTATTGTCGTATGCACCGGAATTGACTTTGTTGATTACTTTTTGCAAGGTTGCAACGGCAGTGCCACCGTTGCTTTCGTCGAGACTTAAGATTACACTCGGGTCTTTTGCGCCATCAACTTTGTACAATGCAACGTTAATTTCTCCGCGAAGTGCCGGCAAGATGTCATTCTCAATGGAAAGTTGGGATTCTTTTTCGAATTGAGCAATTCCTTCTTCCATTGCTTTTGCTTCTTCGGGTTTGGAATTGACAGCATTTCGAACCATTTCCAATATTTTTGAGGGGTTGCTAAGTCCCATCACACCGATTGCACCCGAAGGGAATTGACTGATCGAATTGAATTTCAAAGGTCCCATGCTTCTTAACATGCCAACAATTGAGTTTTCATCCAAGCCGTTTGGCATGGTTCCGTCAATATGAATCCCATCGGGACGCATGGTAACGCCGTATGCCAACCAGCCATTTTGGTTTAAGCCAAGTGCTTCAAATCCTTGTTTTGCATCTTTGTCCTTTTCGACAATTGCTTTGCAATTGACAAAAGTCATAAACGTTGCATCTTCGGGCAAACTTGCACGTGCGTCTTTGAAACTTTGCTGTTCATAAAGACTTTGTGATTCTCCATTACCAACCGACACTACGCGTGCAATTGCGCGTTCTGAATTTGAAATTAGTGCGTACTCTTTGTAAAAAGCAACGAGTCCTTTGTCCTCGCCTTTATAGATTGGGATTCCGTTTGATTCGATTCTTTTACCGAAATTTTGAACAATGTTTTCCGCTTGACCGGGATCGTTCAATGAGAGGCACAAAACTGCTTCAGGCTCGGAACCATTTAGGTCGCCCCAAACGCCGAGTGCAAAACTGCCTTGGAGTGTTGAGCGCAATCGGTTAAGTACGCCTTTTCCACCGTCCGCGGCAGTAAGACCATCTTCAATCATTTGGTTAAGACCGCTGTCCTCCATCGCTTGTTTGATTTCGGTGAACAGTGGCACCTGGGCAGCGGAAGGTGTGTTGTCAAAACTAACGGCTATTGCCGCATCGGCGGGAATCAATTTGATTGCCGCTTCACCCTTGCGATTGAGCAAGTTTATGACCGTTGCCGTACCAAACCCAATGCCAGCCAATGCGATTACCGGGATAAGCACCTTTGGAGTTAAGACTCCGCGAATTTTCAATTTCATTTTGTTCCTCGCTATCTTATTGTTCCACTATACGACACAGAATTCAATTCGTTGGGACGTTTGTCCCGGTACTTTTGGGTTATTTTGCTTCACCGGTTTGAACTTGCCAAAGGGAAGCATATAGCCCATTGAGGGATATGAGTTGTTCGTGGGTGCCCGATTCCGTGAGTTTGCCACTGTCAATGACCCAGATTTTGTCCGCGTCACGAACGGTGGACAGTCTGTGTGCAATTACAAGAGACGTTCGATTTTTTGTGACGCGATTGAGCGATTTTTGAATGGCGGCTTCTGTTTCATTGTCGACGGCTGAGGTTGCTTCATCCAGGACGAGAATAACTGGGTTTCTTAGAATTGCTCGCGCCAACGAAATACGCTGACGCTGACCTCCGGAGAGTTTTTGTCCCCGTTCTCCAACGACTGTTTGATAATTGTTTGGTAATTCCATGATGAAATCATGTGCTTCTGCTGCTTTTGCGGCCTCGATGATTTCTTCATAATTTGCATCGGGCTTTCCGTAAGCAATGTTATCCAACACGGTTCCATGAAACAGAAAGACATCTTGACTGACATAGCCGATGATTCCTCGAAGAAACTTCAATTGCAAAGACTTAACATTGGTGTTATCCACACGTATTTCGCCGTGGTTAACATCATAGAATCTCAATAATAATCTTACAAGGGTAGATTTTCCGGAACCCGTCGCGCCGACGATTGCGTGAGTTTCTCCACTTGGGATGTTTAGATTCAAATTTGATAGTACCGTGGTTCCATCGGAATAGGAAAAACTGACATTCTTAAGCTCAATTGTCCCTTGTGTATTTTGGAGTGTTTCTTTTCCGTCCGACATAGTCGGACGTTTATCCAACAAATTAAAGATTCGATTTGAAGATGCCATTGCTCTTTGATATTGGTCCAGGGTTTCTCCGAGGGCGGTTAGTGGCCACAGAAGCCGTTGAGTCATAAATACCAAAACTGAATAGATGCCAACTTGCATTTGATTGTTTAGTACCAACCATCCTCCGATGAGAAGCGTGCAAGTGAAACCGGAAAGAATTACCATGCGAATAAGCGGCACAAATGCAGATGAGAATTTGATTGCATTGCGATTGGCGATTCGATAATCGTTTGAAACCTGCTTGATTCGCGCCGATTCGCGGCTTTCGGCGGTAAATGCTTTGATAGTTGCGATTCCTCCTAAGTTAACTGATAAGGTTGCGCTAAGCTCTGCTACTGTTTCTCTCACTTTTGCATAAAGTGGCTCAAGTTTTTTCTGGTACTTAATCGATCCGAATACAATAATGGGGATAGGCAGAAATGCAAGTAGTGTCAGGAGCCACGAACTTGCCGCAAAAACTGCACCCACGAGAACAACATTCCAGAAAACGACAATGATAGAATTCGCGCCAATATCCAAAAATCTTTCTAACTGATTGATATCGTCATTTAAGACACTTAACAGGCCTCCGCTAGTTTTGTCTTCGAAGTATTCGATTTCAAGATTTTGCACATGGTCATATAAGTCCGTCCGCATTTCATGTTCAACAGTTTGTGCTAAGTTTCTCCAAGTGATAGCCGAAAGATATCCAAACAGCGACTCCAAAATCCAAACAAATGCGTTTGCAACGCCAAGATAAACTAACTGTTGCCATTTGTCCGTGATTCCGAATTGGTATGCCAAAAATGACTCATTACCACGAACAATTACATCGATTACCGCACCAATGAGCACTTCCGGAACAACATCCATTACCTTTCCCAAAGTACTGTAAGTTGTTGCGAGCAGGACCTTCTTGCGATACGGGCGTGCGTATTGCCACAGGCGATTAAGACTTGATGACGTCACTTGGCAATCCTGACATATTGTTGCGACGTTAAGCCAAAATGATGCGAGCATGACAGTTTCGGCATTAAGAACAGGGGTGACCTATCGCTATAATCCTAAATCCGATAAAGTGACCCTTTTGCCGTGGTGGATTATATTGCCGTTTGTTTCCATGTTTTTTGCTTTTTTGGCTATGCCGTTCATTAACCGTAGATTTGGATTGATAAAGTTATTTTCATTAGGCGAGAAAGATTGGATTTCTGTGTTTGGTGTCGTTTTGGTGGAACTGATTCTTATTTTGATGGTAACTAGAATGTTGATAAAGTTCTACTCGGTTAGTGGCACTTATCGGGTCGAGAATGAATTTCTCGTTGTTAAGAGAATGTTCGGGCCAACTTCTTACCCGGTTTCAACATTGCAGCATGAAAAATCGAATGTTGAGATTTCGGATATTTTTGGTGAATGTGAAGTTTATTCTTTGGATAAGAAAAAGATTAGGATTGACCCAAGGTATATGGTGGAAGTCCAGTGAAAGTGGCGGTAATTGGTGCCGGTGTTGCGGGCATTCGGACTTCGATGCTACTGAAAGATGCAGGGCTTGAGGTTTCGCTTTTTGAAGCCAATGAAAAAGTTGGAGGTCGAGTTCAAACAATTTGTGACGGAGACGCAGTCTTTGATTCCGGTGGCGAGTGGATTGATGCAGACCACTATCGGATTCTAAATTTGTTTGAAGAATTCGGTGTTGAAGTAGAAAGTGGAGATTCTAACGATTATTGTATTCATTATAATGGAGAACGTTGTAATGCATCAAATTTTTGGAGAGATGCAGAAGAAGATTTGGAGCGGGTTGAATCAAAAGCCGAAGAAATTGCAAGCAAATTAGATTTGAGGCCCTGGGAAAATGTTGAATTTTCTGAATTGGATCAGTTGTCGGTAGCCGATTTTATTGGGGAGAATTGTTTGTCAGAGCGCGGAAAATGGTGGTGCAACGCGTATTTTCGTAGCGATGAAGGTGATGATTTGCAAAATGTGAGTTTGCTGGGTTGGCTTTGTGGTTATGCACATTATTTGGATAGAGAGGATGATGATGCAAGTGCCTTGAGGGCAAAAAATGGGATGGGTTTGGCTTTTGAAAAAATTTGCGACAGTTCTAACTTGAATCCAAAACTGGGTTGTAAGTTAATTGGTGTATCTCAAGATTCTTCTGGTGTGGCTTTGCAGTTTGAAAGCGACGTGTTGAGGTTTGATAAGGTTGTGTTGACCGTTTCGCCACCGATTCTGGCGACATTG
>CAZJKW010000004.1:0-14406 GCA_964546835.1 uncultured Fimbriimonadales bacterium | reverse complement strand
TGGGGTATGGTGTTGCAAGCAAAATGAAGATGAGCAGAATCACGAACATTGTTTGGGAGTTTGATTCAATTTTTTGGGATGTTGGATATCACATGGCGGATTCTAAGTTGCAACAGATTTGGGTTGGGGGGCGGAACGGCTCTCCTGTTTTGACTGCATACGTTTGTGGTGAAGATACTGTTTATTGGAGATCGAAAGGTGATGTAATCGCGGCGTCTTTGGATGAGTTGGAGAAACTGATTCCCGGATGTAAGAAGCATTTTGTTCGAGGATGGGTTTTTGATTGGACGGAGAACAGGTTTTGTTTGGGCGGTTTTTCTCACTTTGCACCAGGAAATTCTTTTTGTGGTTTGGATGCATTGGCGATTCCAGATAGGAATGTTCATTTTGCCGGTGAGCACACGGCAACGTGGTTAGGTTTTATTGAGGGAGCCCTTGAGAGTTCTGAGCGTGTTGTAAGAGAAATGATTCAGTAATTATTGTGCAAGAAAGTCAGCAATTCCGGCGGTTGAATCCACTGTTTCTTGCGAAAAGATTTTTGGGTTGTATGGGAAAACTCTGTGTGCTAAAAATGCAGTATGCCCATCGCGGTCTTGTCCTTCGCCAATAATGGTTACATAGGGTGAACAGACAATCGAATGTCCATCTTTTTTGTAAACGGCATCAAAGCAGGTGACATTTAGTAATCCGGTTTCATCTTCCAGATCAAAAAATACAACCCGTTTTCCGCTTGGTGTGGGAGGAAATCTTAATCTTATCGGATTGCCTACTACGATAGCTTTTTGGCCGGGCAATAACTGTTTTGCTTGAGATGCACTGATTCCACCCTTAGACATAATTCTCTTTCGCTCGAATGACATAATGTGAGCAGAAACATCAAGGTCGAGAATTGCCCTTTCTCTGGCTGCTTTTTCGGTATCAGAAAAATCATGTATGGATTCGTTAATTTTTGGCTCACTAAAGCACAAAGGAAGTGCATTTGAAGCTGCAGCTGCGAATTCAAATGCCTCTGGAATTGACCATAGCAATGCGCGCCGATTATGATGCAGCGAATCCATAGCACCACATTGAATCAAATTTTCTAATTCATCGCGTTGAGGCGAGACTCGCGCTACAAAATCAAAAATCGACTTATATGCCATGCACCTATTGGCAATAATTTTCTGCTTTGTTGGTTCCGATAAACCATAGACCTGCATTAATCCAATTCGAATTCCTGCATTTGGAATCAGCAGTTTAGGATTCATTGGCGAAACTATATTCTCTACGGCAAACGTAACATTACTTTTGTTGACATCGGGATGTAATATACAAACTCCTCTTAGTCGTGCTTCATTTACGAGCGTTTTCGGGCCATAATAACCGGCAGGCTGCGCGGTTAAG
The DNA here is from genome assembly GCA_964546835.1 of uncultured Fimbriimonadales bacterium. Classification (GTDB taxonomy): domain Bacteria; phylum Armatimonadota; class Fimbriimonadia; order Fimbriimonadales; family ATM1; genus JAHCHL01. The sequence continues at coordinate 13,023 of CAZJKW010000004.1, read as the reverse complement.
AGTGATGCGAAATATTCCGCCGGGTAATTTTGCTGACAATAAATAGATCGCAAACTAATTTCTGCAAATGCCAGAGCATGGCCTTGCGCAAAGCCATACCCTTTAAATCCGGCGACATATTCATAAACCTTTTCGGCAACCACCTGTGAATAGCCATTGTTTATGACTTTCGTAATTATCTCGTTTTTTAGTTGCGCTCCATAATCTTCGCGTCGTTTTTTATGGATTGCTTCGCGAATGTCTTCTGCTTCGCCGGATGTATACCGGCAAAACGTTTGCAATAGTTGGTCAACTTGTTCCTGAAAAACAATGATTCCATAAGTGATACCTAAAATGCTTTCCAAATCAGGATGTTCAAACGAGTAAGGTTTTCCTCTTCTGCGCGCAATTAATTCGTTGATTTTGACTGCACCACCAACGCCGGGTCGAATTCCTGCTTGCACCAAACTCGCATCATGTAAGTTTTCTGTTTGTAATCTCATGTGTGCTTGCCTCATAGCAGGAGATGCAGATTGTGGAATTCCAATTAACTCACCTGCCCGCATTGTCCGGTAAATCGCATCATCGTCAGTATTGATGTTGTTAACGTCAAACTCCTCACTTACCAATCGAATTCGATTGTTGGCACCTGAAAGAACATCATGTCCGCGCAAACAAAGAATATCAAATTTATCAAAGAAGTATTTTGCGGAACGTTTGTCCCATTGAATAATCGGGAACAAATGAGTTTCGGATTCGAAATCTGCTTCGGCGTTTGAAGGGATTCTGTTTTTTGAAAACGGCGATGCCGACCACATGACCGGCGCAGTTTCCGAAATAGGTGAATCGGCAACGATAACACCCGAAGAATGTGAACGCATATTTCTTGGGACATCCATCAATCTTTCCGAAAGTTCAAATACCCAGTGAAAACGTTCTTTTGGTATGCCGGAATTCGCTAATTCTGGTCGCTTAATTAACGCAGATTCAAGATGAATTGGCGATATGCCACCGTGAATTCTCTTTGCTAAAAAGCCAATGATTTCATTTGGCAAGCCAAAAACTTTTCCTAACTCCCGCACAATTCCGCGTGTGCAATAAGCACCGATTGCAGCGATGCCCGTCACATTATTACTGCCGTATTTTTTTGACAAATAAAGTCGAACATCGTCACGATGTTTTGCTTCAAAATCAATGTCAATATCAGGTCTTTTTGTGCCATCATCGGGCAAAAAACGATCAAAATGAAGACTATGTTTGTATGCGTCAATTCGTGATAAACCTAAACAGTATGCAACGGCAGAATCAACCACAGAACCACGCCCGGAAAACAAAATGCCTTGCTCTGTTGCCCACAAACACATATCCCAACTCAGCAAAAAATGATCTGCAAAATTTAACCTGCAGATTCTTTCTAATTCGTAATTAATTCTACGCTTAAGCGTTGATGATATTGTTTTATGTTTCTCCATTGCACAGGCATGTGTAATTTCGTAAAGCGTATGAGATGGGTCAGAATAAGTTGACGGTAATTTGCTGCGCGAGGGTAAGACATCATCATCACACATTGCAGCGATTTCAAGCGTTTTGTCAACCAATCGTGGAAAGTCTGAAAACAGTTCATACATTTCTTGAGGTGTATGCAAAAATCTTTCAGCGTTTAATGCGCGTTCCGGTCGCCGTTCGAATTGTGGCTGTGTTTCATGGCGAATCGGCTTTCGTCCAATGATTTCATCAATTAAACAAAGTGTGTCAACGCAAACCAATACGTCTTGGGCAGGGAAATGTTCTCGTCGCGCATGGGTGTTCAGGCCACCAGCGACTGAAGCAACTCCGTTTTTTTCGGCCAAATCAAGTAGCAGTTTATTAACCGAGATTTCCCAGGGCAAAAAGCAACGCTCAATTTCGATAAACAATTGTGTGTTTCCGAATATGCTAATTAAGTGATCAACCAGAATTTGTGCTTCGGTAAACTGTTTTCGTGTTAAAAGTTGATTTAGAGGTCCAATGTCGCCTCCAGTTAAACAAATTAAATCTTGAGAAAATCTTTCGATGTTTTCCCATGTGGCTAATGGGAATTGTCTGGGTTGTTCAATATGACATGAAGTAATTAATTGTGATAAATTATGGTATCCAATGCGACTTTTCGCAATCAATACAATCCAACCGCCTTCCGGTATTTGAATGCTTGCACCGATTAATGGTTTTATTCCGACGGATTTTGCTCTGCGAGAAAATTCCACAACCCCTGCCATGGAAAATGGGTCAACTAATGCAACTGATTTGATTCCCGCGCCTGAACAAATGAGTGGAATTTCTTCTGCTAGCATCGTGCCTCTGCCAAAGGCATAACCGGAATAAACATGTAATGCTGCATAACTGCTTTTATAATGCTTTTTTGGATCTTTGTTTAACTGAAACAATCGTTGTGCGCGCCCGATTTCTTTTCGACTCGTGCCGTAGGGTGCCATAACAGCATTTTCGGTGTGAGTTTTTAACTCAATCATCTGATTTGGTTTTAACAAACCACATGCTTTGGCAACTTTTTCATCCCGAGTTTTATGGATTCGTAATTCCCACTCTTCATTGTGATTTTCTTTTAAAGTTTGCTTAGAATTGTTTTTCAATTTTCCTGCTGATGGTAACAGTTTTTCTGATTCTTGCAAAACTCCGTTCTCGTCAACATAACGAACGATATCACGAGTAGGCTCGCCGACCCACCATTCTCCAACCTCGCGCCACCTTGCAATTGTTTTTGGTTTTTTGCTTAGACCCATCCGGTTACGTCCTTCCAAAAGCGCAATAACTTACTTCTGCGATTGTCAGATAGTTCGCTCGCTTGTCTAACTGCGTGCTTTCCGAAAACAGTTTTAAGCGAATTAATGGCATCAGAACTTTTTTCTATGCTCTGTGATTTTACAAAATGGCCGTTCATGTTTTGCTGTGAAGCACTGTTTGGTTGTAGTCCGGATATCCTGACAAAAAATGAGTTAACCGGCTGATTAACCTGTTTTACGAGCAAGTTTAAGGCGAAATAGATACTCTTTTGACTGTAAATCGGCTTTACAAATCTTCTTTGTAATGATTCCTTGCAATCGTTTGCATATTCAAGTTCTATCATCACATCGGTACCATGAAGATCTTTTTTTTGCAGTTCAAAGTGAAGTCGCTTTGAAACCGAATGAATCCCCGTTAACAACTGATCAACCGTTTCTGCAGCGTTAGGGAAGTAGAAACTGAATCCTAAAGATAACTTTGGATATATCGGAATAACTTGATCAAAATAGGTTCCAGAAATGAGTTGCTGGATTTTATGTGCAGATCGCCCAAATTGCGATTTTAATAAGTTGTAGGGCAAAGATTTAGTTTGCCCAATGGTTGAATAGCCCAAAAACAGTAGTCTGTCTCGATATTCTGATTCGAGTGGGTCCAAATGAATGACAGATATGGGTGATAAAAAATCATCGGTATTAAACAAGCAACATTCCATGGTTTGTTGCCATAAATCAAATGGCGTGTTTGGATGGCAAACTCTTGCTGATAATTTCGACAACCATTTCCATTTCCCAAGCCCCATTTGAATTTGGTTTCCAAACTGTCTGCATAACATCTCTTTTAATTGTCTGCACACAATAAATGGTTCCGGGTGTCCGGATAAATCTAACCATCCTGAATGTTGAGATTCCGGTTCAATGGCGTTCGTACACTTTGCACACAGGTCAAGCCAAATCTCTTGAGTTGCGACGAATTGCTCTGCGGACCACTCCTTAAAACTGCCTTCACCATGCAAGATGGCGCGCGCCTCAGCCAAACCCATCCCCGGCACAACTCCATGCCTTCTCGCACTCTCACTGGCATCAAGAACGGTCTTCTCTTTGAACAAAACCCACGGCACCTTAGGGTCCGGCGTCTGATGCCGGGCATACAATCCGTCAATGTTTAAATAGAGAATATAGCGCACAAATGTCTACTATATCAGATTTTTACTCAATTCGCAACCATAATCAAGCCGATGTGCGCTCATTACAAAGTCGGACAAGGTCTACTTGAGTTTTTAGAGCAACTGGGAGTCGAATCAAGCGAACTGCCCGCAATCTCAACCGAATTCAGACCAACCAATCCCATTCCGATAATCTTGACCGAGCCGCATACAGGCGAGAACCAACTCAAGTACTTCAAATGGGGTTTGATTCCAAATTGGGCAAAAGACCCGAAAATTGGAACCAGCATGATTAACGCGAGGTCGGAAACCATCGCAACAAAGCCCGCATACAAAGATGCTTTTCAAAAACGACGCTGTATTATTCCTATCGAAATGTTTTATGAATATGACGCAACTTCTCGATATCGAATCCAATTAAAAAATGGAAAAACCATGGGAGTCGCAGGAATTTGGGAAGAATCAAACATCAACCAAACACCCATCACGTCCTGCTCATTAATAACCACTGAATCGAATCAATTAATTTCAAAAATCCACGACAGAATGCCCGCATTACTGAAGCCGGAACAATATGATAAATGGTTAAACCCAAAAAATCATGACACAGATTTACTCCAATCCATGCTAAAACCCAACGAAGAAATTCCGATGACTTTAGAATTTGATTCTCACAAAAAATCGTCTAGAGAATATGCAGGACAACAAACGCTTGATTTGAATGACTAATGAACGACGTAACCAAAAAAGATGTTATCGTCAACTACTTGTTTGGTCACCTCTCTCTGTTATCGCCATGCGCAGTCATCCTGTTCTTGAAGCGATTACACCTTAATGCCGAAACCAAGACCACAATCGTATGGATTTTTTGTTTTGTGCTTGTCATTCAGGTATACGCCACCTTTCGCTTCTTCCTTTTCAAAAAAAGAAGTGGAATTTTCATTATGTCAATGCTCTTAATACTTTACTTTTGCATGAGTTTAGTTTTCGCGCAACTTACATCCCAATGGCTTCTGCTGTTATTTGTTTTTCTGTTTTACTATGTTCAGTTGCATTACTTAATCCGAAAAAACGCCCAATTGCCCAGCAAATAGTTTCAAAAAACGCATAGAATAGGTTGTGCATGTACTTGGGGCAATCTTAACAATGACCACTTTCCAACTTTCCGCGCTAAACATCTCGCTGACAAAGCAAGATTGGGGTACTGCCAAGTCTAATCGTTCGGTAGACGGCAATCCATTAACAATCGGCGGCGAATCCTTTTTGTCAGGACTCGGGACCCATGCAAATTCAGTGCTCAACATCAAACTTAACCGAAAAGCCAAAAGTTTTTCGGCAATGGTAGGTGTAGACTCGGAAGTCGGAAACAACCCTGCATCGGTAGAATTCAAAGTTTTCGGAGATGGACAGTTACTCGCAGAATCAGGAATCATGCGATCAGGAAACAAAGCAAAAAAAATACATGTTGAATTAGAAGGAATAAATTTATTAAAACTAATCGTCAACGATGCAGGCGATGGAATAAATTATGACCATGCCAATTGGGCAAATGCAGAAATAGTTATGATTTCAGGAAAACCAACATCATTTGAAGAACCTGAAGAAAAGCCATTCATTCTAACTCCAAAACCCGGACCAAAACCCAAATTAACAGGACCAAAATTGATTGGCGTTAGAACTGGCAATCCTGTTTTGCACTTCCTTACTGCAACAGGGAACAAGCCAATCAAATTTCAGGCAGCCGGACTTCCCGAGGGTGTTCATTTAGACGAAAATACTGGCTTCATTACAGGCAAATGCTCAAAACCCGGAAATTATTCAGTAAAGATAACCGCATCAAACTCGTTAGGGCAAGATTCTCGGGAAATCGAAATCAAAGTCGGAAATGAAATCTGTCTTACCCCTCCAATGGGATGGAATAGTTGGAACTGTTGGGGAAACGCCGTCGATCAACAAAAAGTCTTTTCATCAGCAAAAGCAATGGCTGAAAAACTTCGAGATCACGGATGGACATACATCAACATTGATGATGGGTGGCAAGGAATTCGAGGCGGAACTCACAATGCAATTCTCCCAAACAAAAAATTTCCTGATATAAAAGGTCTTGTTGAACAAATCCACAAAATGGGTTTGAAGGCAGGAATTTATTCAACTCCGTGGCAAGGCACTTATGCAGGACATATCGGGGGTTCCTGCAACCGTGAAGACGGAATATATGATTGGATTCAGCAATCAAATGAAAACAATAAATACCCAAAACCGAATGAACATTACAATTTTGGAAAATATTCGTTTGTGGATAAAGACGTATTGCAATGGGTCGATTGGGAATTCGATTATCTGAAATATGATTGGGGACCACTTGATGTAGAGCATGTTTCTCAAATGACAAACCTACTTAAAAAATGTGGCAGAGACATTGTATACAGCATCTCAAACTCAGCGTCGTTTGATTTGGCACACGAATGGTCAAAACTCACGAATGCCTGGAGAACAACCGGTGACATTTACGATGCATGGGGCAGTGTCACTGGAATTTGGGATTCACAAAATCGTTGGAAAGATTTTGCAGGCCCGGGTCACTGGAATGACCCGGATATGTTGGTCGTGGGGAAAGTCGGCTGGGGTCCAAATCTCCACAAAACTAAACTAACACCAAACGAACAGTATTCTCATATTTCACTTTGGTGCTTGTTATCTGCACCATTGTTGCTTGGATGTGATCTGGCAGATTTAGACGAATTCACTCTAAACCTATTGACTAATGACGAAGTATTGGCAATCAATTATGATTCAAGTGGCAATCAAGGCGAGTTAACTCATAAAAAGAACAATTGTGAAATCTGGTCAAAGCCGCTCGACGATGGATCCGTCGCTGTGGGATTGTTTAACCGAAATGAAACCGAAACCACAATTAAACTTGATCCGCAATTAATCGGTAAAAACAGTAACTCAAAAGTAAGAGACCTTTGGAGACAAAAGAGTCTTGGAAAATTAGGCGACCAATTTGAGGCAAAAATTGCGCGGCATGGAGTCCTGTTGCTTAAAATTTCCGGCTAATTATTCCAGTTCTATGGTTGCAGGCGGTTTACTTGTCAAATCATAAAAAACACGATTAACGCCTTTTACTTCATTAACAATTCGTGTAGCAACCGTTTCAAGAACCTTCCATGGAATCGCAACTGCATTTGCAGTCATTGCATCTTCCGATGCAACTGCTCGCAAAACAATTGGATGTTGATAAGTCCTTTCATCTCCCATGACACCAACGCTCAATGTGTCAAGAAGTGCCGCATATGATTGCCAGATGATTTGTTTAACTCCGGATTGTTGCAATTCCTCTCTAAAAATTGCATCCGCTTCTTGTACAATTCTGACTCGTTCAGGAGTCACTTCACCAATTATTCTAACGCCAAGCCCCGGACCCGGAAAAGGTTCTCTTTCAATCATTTCACTCGGCAGTCCGAGTTCGCGTCCAATCGCCCTTACTTCATCTTTAAATAACCATCTCAACGGCTCAACCAATTCCATCTTCATCCATTCAGGCAAGCCTCCAACGTTATGGTGCGTCTTAATTTTTGCTGCTGTCTTACTCCCGCTTTCAACAACATCAGGATACAATGTTCCTTGTGCTAAAAATTTGCAATCGCTCCATTCCTTTGCATGTGATTCAAAAACTTTCACAAATTCTGAACCAATGATTTTTCTTTTTTCTTCCGGGTCAGTGACTCCCCTTAAAGCTTCAAAGAATTGTTTCGATGCATCAATCGGAACCAGTTCGGCATCAATATGCTTTCTAAAGGTTTCAATTACTTGTTTCGATTCATCCTTTCTCATCAGGCCATGGTCAACAAAAACACAGACCAATTGATGACCAATTGCCTTTGCAATTAACGCCGCAGCAACCGTCGAATCAACCCCGCCACTAACGCCGCACAGTACTTTTGAGTCTCCAACCTGGTGTTGTATTTTCAAAACTAACTCAGCTGCAAGATTTTTCGGTCTCCAGTCTCCGGAAAAACCGCTAACATCAAACAGAAAATTTCGAAGAATATGTTTTCCTTCGGTTGTATGCGTTACTTCAGGATGAAATTGAACTCCAAAAAGTCTGTCATTAATGTTCTGAAACGCAGCCACTTTGCAGTTTTCCGTCGAACCACAGCACTCAAATCCGTTTGGCAATTGAATAACCGAATCACCATGGCTCATCCAAACTTGAGATTCGGATTTCAATAACCGATTTTCATGTGTTGGTACAAAACTCTGTTTTCCATATTCTCTGGATTCTGATTTTTCAACTTTTCCATCCAGCAAATAAGCCATCAATTGCAGTCCATAGCAAATGCCTAACACCGGCTTCCCGGACCGCAACAATGTCGTATCAATCATTGGGCTGCCTTCATCAAGCACGCTTTTTGGCCCTCCGCTCAACACGATTGCTTTTGCGAATTCATAGGACTCGGCAAGGTGTTCAGAATCCCATGGTACGATTGCAGCATAAACACCGAGTTCTCGAATTTTTCGAGCGATAAGTTGGGTGTATTGTCCGCCAAAATCTATAACGAGAACTGTTTCATGAGAGCCTGCTGAATCCACCGTCTCAGTTTTCCACAAACTCATGCTTAGATTTCATTGTCTTGGTTTCCAACAACTAACTTCGGAAGAAGACGCAAAGTCCCTTTTGGAGCAAATTGCCCAAATTGCCAGACACGAATCTCACCAAACGCTGGTATGTGAGCCCTTTCAAGGGTGCAAAGTGTCAATCCGATTAAACCCATACGGAGACCCGGAAAGAGTGGACACAATTCTCGAATCCGAATGCCAAAAATTTATTTTTGAATCGTTCGACTCCGAAAATGGGTGGGTCCGATTGTTTAGTTCGTTTGAAGAGAAACCGCTCTCTCCCATTCGAGCAACCAGCATTTCCGAAATTTTCAGCCTGCAATTAGGAAATCCAATTTACGGAGAGTTATGGGGATTTGCAGATTCAATGACTGAACTGGAGGAACCACAACAACTGTTTGTTTCAGAGTTTCTTGAAGATAACACGATTCTTTCACGCGGAATCTTAATGCAAAAATGGACCGAAAAAAATCAGATGTCTGGCAAGCAAGTAAACTTGGCTGAAGTATATGCTCCTGGCGCAAAATCGGTCATCGCTTTCGCAGAGCCCATCAATGCGAGTGTCGGCACTTGTATTGAATACTCGCCGACTTATTATTTCAACCCGGTTAACTAATCGCTCGTTTCGGAATTTTTCTTCTGTTGCTCTAAATAAATTCCAATTCCCATGGTCACAACTCCGGCTCCCAATGTCCACGGGAGTGCCGGCTCAATCGAATCAATCAATTTCCCACCGACCCAGATAGCAACCGATCCCAACGCAACGAAAAATCCGATTTTTGTTGGCATACTGAAGCGTGAAAGAATCGAAGGTTTTTGTTCTTGCATGGCTCAAATATTATTGCTGATTACTTTTGAATTGCTTCTGTCAGATTCACCGGCCCGGCATCCGAAATCAGGATGTTATCCTCAATTCTGACGCCGCCAAAGTCCATCCATTTGTCAACTTCCGACCAATTGACCTGCTCCGAAAACTTCGTTCGATTATCGGAATTGTTCAAGATTGCGGGCATAAAATACACACCCGGCTCAACCGTCATAAGATATCCGGTCTCAAGTGGCAAGTCAACGCGAACCGTCATCCCACAGCATTTGGACTCCCGATTTCTTCCCGGCAAACGCCCGCCCGCGTCGCGAACTCCCAGCCCAACCGCATGTCCTACTCCATGTGGAAAGAACAAAGCAATCAGTCCGCTTTCGGTTAAATCTTCGCAATCGCCTTTAATTAATCCAAGCGAAAGCAATCCTTTACAAATTTCAATCACGGATGCGCGATGAACATCGTGCCATTCAACTCCAACTTGGCATATTGCAATCGAAGCGTTCAATGCATTCAATACGATTTGATACAATTCATTTTGTTGTGAAGATAAGTTTCCAACTTTATAGGTTCGAGTTACATCGGCAACATATCGTTTCACGCCGGCGCCGGCATCAATCAAAACAATGCCATTTTTTTTCACTTTTTTTGAAGTTGGCGTAAAGTGTAAAACCGCGGCGTTGGTATCCACTCCGACAATCGTTCCGTAGCCAACGCTGTCTGCTCCATTTTCAAAAAAACCGTTTTCTAATTTTGTTTGAATCTCTCTCTCTGTTACTCCTTCTTGAATAAAATCAGCAGCTGCTTGATGGCCGGCATGAGTTGCTACAACCGCTTTTTTAACCAATTCAATTTCATATTCATCCTTGCTTCTTCTTGCATGACAAATGTGCAAATCCAACTCTTGATTTCTTTTTTCGTCACTGAAACCGCCTTGAATGCAATCACCTAAAATGGCAAACGACTTGTTTTTCACAAGCCACGGTTGCATTGCATCAATCGGCTCACCCGAAATTTCTTCAGTTACACCTTCCCAAATTCGTTCGGCGTCGGAAATTGGCTCTTGAAAATGCCTCCAAACACCGTCGTAACACAAAAACGAACCCGGCCTCGAATCGCCGGTTAGCCAGTAGTACGCCGGGTGGCTGATGAACGGATAGGTCTGGTCGAATCCGCCCGGAATCGAAATCGGCTTGCCAGATCCAAACACCGATGGCGTGTTCAATTCGTTCAGCACAATTTCCGCGCGCTTTCGTCGTTCGGCAATAAAGTTAGGTAGGTCCTTCACTTGGCTACCGTAGCACTTTAGCGAGTTGCTCTGCTAACCGAAGCGCATCCGGCGAAGAGCGATTGCTGCGAACTTCCACCCAGCCGTCCAACGAATCCTCCATCAAAGTGACTTCGATCGTGCCCGCAGAATCGGGAACGCGATAATGCCAGTGAACGCAGCCCGCGTACTTGCGAAGCGTGCCTTTGGACGCTTGAATCATGCCGAGTTGGTCGGCGGCGAGTTCAATGTCGGTTTCGCTGACACCGGGTTTCAGTTTCCACACAAGAAGAGCATATCAGACTGCCCAAATGCCTGCGTGATAAACAATCACTCCGATCATCAAAGCGTTTCCAAAAGCGATGGTTTGGCTGCCGCGATTTTGCATTTTGAAGGCGACGCAGCAGACCAGCAGCGTCAACGCGAGTTTTCCGGCTTCAAACAGTCCGTATTCGGCAAAGGAGTTTAAGACCGGGTTGGCTTCGCCAAGTCCGATGCCGAAAGCCGCAAGGGTCAAGCCGAAGTCGGCGAGTGCCAAAAACGCATAGAGGACGATTTGCGGGCAAACAAATTCGCTCATTGCGGGGTCGCGAGCCGAATGACTCATCTTAGGTTGAATTTGCCGCTTTTGGCGGGGCAAATTGCCGTTTAAATTGCGGGTTTGGTTCCAGTTAGGCCACAATCGGTGTTCCGGAGAGGTCGCATAGCCCGGTCTAGTGCGCCGCACTCGAAATGCGGTGAGGCCGCAAGGTCTCCGTGGGTTCGAATCCCACCCTCTCCGCCAGTTTCTTGTTAGGTGTTTACTAATTTTTTGCATGACACTCTATAGGTGCTCGAGAAGCCCATTTGTAAACCACTTTTTTTGAGAACTGGTAAAAATACTGGGGAGATAATTTGATTTTGAACTTAACCGCGATAGGCGGCTTCGATTTTGGCGATGTCAATTTTTTGCATTTCCATCATCGCTTCGAAAACACGTTTGGAGGCGGCTCGGTCGGGGTCGGAGAGTGCCTTATTTAAGATGGCGGGCGTGATTTGCCAAGAAATCCCCCATTTGTCTTTACACCAGCCGCACATGCTTTCTTCGCCGCCGTTATCTACGATTGCATTCCAATACTTGTCGGTTTCCTCTTGGCTTTCCGTCTCCACTTGAAACGAGAACGCTTCGCAATGCTTGAACGCCGGACCTCCGTTAAGTCCCATGCATTGGATACCCATTACATTGAACCAAACGACAATTGGGTCACCCTCTTTTCCGGCGGGATAATCTGCCGGAGCGCGCACGATTTCCTCCATGCTGGTGTTTGGAAACACGCTGGCATAAAAGTTCGCTGCTTCTTCGGCGTCGTTGTTGTACCAAAGGCAAATCGAGGTTTTTGGCCGTGCCATTGTTGAAGTATACCGACGGGCAGATTGGAACTTGATTCGGTGGCAGGAAAGTGGATGCATACACCCGTTTACAGTATTCATTTTTGATTGAAACACTTGATGACGTCGTATAATGAGATTGCCAAGAGGTGGAAAAGTGATACGTACGGTTCTTTTTCAAATCATAAAGTTAGTTGGTTTGGTTTCGGTTTTTGCGATGGGTGGCGGGTCGCCTGCAATTGATGGCGAAGGCACCTTTGTTTACGTTTCAAAAGACCTTGACCGTGACGGATTTTATATGGTGATTCAAGCCGAGAAAAAAGGTGAAGTGATTCAAATCACCGGCAAATCAATTGTTAAAGGAAAACACTCCGCCAATTTAACAGGAACTTATTATCCGCGCTCGAATGAATTTCGCGGCAAATCACAAATTCTTACCGGAAATCGCGAAACCACCAACATTGACGGCAAGTATATTCGGGACACAGAGTCATATCAATTTTGGGAAGCGAACGGGAATCGTTTTAACTTTTTTGCAAAACGCGTGAATCCAACGGACGCTGTTGGAAATTTTGGTTCCGGACGATTTAAAATTTCGATAAGCAAATCAGGTACGGGTTATGCGGTTTCTGGAAATCATGACGAGTTTCCGATAAAAGGGTCTTATTTATCAAAAACCAACGAAATTGCTGCTTCATCATCGAAATTTAATTTCGATGGTTTTTATGACCCTTATACGACAGGAATTTTTGTATGGGCGACACCCAAATCCGGCGTGACTGCCGAGGATTCTGGATTTATGCTTTACCGACCTGTGAATGTATTCCCAGCAATTGAAGATGATGTCGCAACTCGACCCGGAGCCATTTGGCGACAGAGAGAAACTTATCAATCAGAAATTAGCGGAACATGGACTTTGCAATCGAACGGCCGCACTTTTAAAGCGAAATGGAATAACGGCGCATCAGCGGATTTAACTTTGGAAGTTTTTAATGCAACCGAAATTGTGGTTTCTCGCGACGATAA
>CAZJKW010000003.1:0-44529 GCA_964546835.1 uncultured Fimbriimonadales bacterium | reverse complement strand
GGTCCGAAGTACCGTGAACCATCTTTTCTTAGTTTTCTCGTAAACAATACTCTTGAAAAAGTCTCCTTAGTAATTACAATATAGGGATAGGACTTATCATCTCTAAGGCGGACATTAAAAGGTGGACGATGCTCTTTGATTAAGTTACATTCCAGAATCAATGCTTCCAACTCCGAGTCGGTTGCAAGGGTCTCAATGTCTCGTATCCTTGAAACCATTCTGGCAATTCGAGTTGAATGCTGGGTTGAGTCTTGAAAATAAGAACGAACACGATTCTTTAGAACCAGTGCCTTTCCGACATAAAGAATCTTTGCCTCTTCATCTCTAAAGATATAGCAACCGGGAGCCGCTGGTAAGTTCTTTAATTTGGACTCAACCGCCAATCTGGCTGCTTTCGGCACAGTTCATATTTTGGCGAGATACTAACCAAAAAAGCACGATTCACCCACCCGATTTTTTATTTGTTTCTTTACAAAAACCTGGTAATCCTTATAACAATGCCGGTAGACCGAACCGGTATCATAAGTTCGCAATTTTGTGGCGCTTTCACTCACATTTTGCGAAAGGAGAAAGGAGACAATGCGGTCCAAATTCATGCGCTCTTTGGCAACGTTTCTTGCCAGCGCTATCGCTTTTTCGGCATTTGCCGCGCCGTTTACACCCGGCAATCTTGTAGTAACTCGCGTAGGTGACGGTTCTGCCGCACTAACAAACGCGTCAACAGTGGTTTTCTTGGATGAATACACGCCGACCGGCACGCTGGTTCAATCTATCGCAATGCCTACGACCGTAAGTGGTGCTAACAAACGCTTCATGTTCAGCGGCTCAGCGACGAGTGAAGGTTATCTTCGAAAGTCAACCGACGGCAGATACCTGACCCTTATGGGTTATGACGCTGACGCGGGAATTGCTTCCATTGCTGCCACTACTTCGGCAACTACGAATCGGGTCGTCGCTTTAGTTGACTGGAACGGAAATGTCAATACTTCAACCGCTCTGGCTGATGCTTACAGCGCAGGTAACCCTCGATGTGCCGTCACGAAGGACGGAGCGGAATTCTGGTTAACCGGAACCGGCACCGGAACAGGTGCTGCAGCAACCGGTGGAAATCGATACTGTCTTTTCGGATTAACTGCTTCAACGTTGTTAAGCGAGAACGTAACCAACGTTCGAACCAACTTGATTTTTGGAAATCAGTTGTATTGCTCAACGATGAGCGGTGCTTTTCGTGGAGTCAGCACCGTTGGCTCACCACCTCCTCCGTCTACTACCGGAAATACAGTTTCGCTGTTAACCGGATTTGATCCATCCGCAACATCAACTCAAAGTGTTTATGATTTTTGGTTCAAGGACGCAAACACACTATATGTGGCTGATGACCGAACCCATGCCAATGGTGGCGGCCTTCAGAAATGGACATTCAACGCGGGTACTTGGACAAAGATTGACACGTTTCAAGGTGGTCTTCCCGGCAGCACTGGAATCCGAGGCATGACCGGAAAAGTAAACGGTTCAGGCAACGCTGAAATTTACGTCATCACCGGCGGTAGTCCTATTCAAATCATGAAGATTGTGGATGATGGTTCGGGCAGCGCTTTGCTGTCATTTTCTTCAATTGCGACGGTTGCAACCAACACCGCTTTTCGAGGCATCGCGTTCGCTCCTGAAGACTCAGGTCCAGTGAGTGTTGCTCCTACAACCTTCGATATCGCACCCGGAACTTTGGTGAGTGGCGGTATTCCTGAACTTACCAACAGTGATAACTCAAGGTTGCACGCAAAACTAAACCCGACCTCCGAAGACACCGGATTCCCGGTTCAGTTGAACATCGAAGCAACCTCTCCGACCGCCACCCCAACCTCTTTCCAATTCACTTTGGAATGTTTTGTTGAGATTGACGGAATCGAACAGTATGTTGAACTTTGGGATTGGACGAACAACAATTGGGTTCGCGTATCTCAGGTGTTTTCAAGTTCGACAAGCGACCTGACGGTCACGGGAACTGCTAACGGAACTTTGTCAAGGTTCGTTCGTAACGGCGATAAGCGAGTTCGAGCCAGATGTGGCTGGGACGCCGTCGCTGCTGACGTGGACATTGTTTGGTTCGTGAAGATTGACCAAGCCATTTGGAAAATCGGCCAATAATTCGAACCTAAATCCGAACACAAATTCCGCCTTTGGAACTCACAAGGGCGGAATTTTTTTGCCTAAAGATTTTCAAAAGCCATCCGACAATCAGATTAGACCCCGTAGTTCAACGAGGGAAAAACCTAAAGTGGGCTGTTAGAGATGGCAACAACAAATCAAGAATGTCCTGTCGCAAAGAAATCATTGCTTCCGTACTTGACCGGAAAACTGGAAGGCACGCCGGATGGCGCTGCATTTGAGGAGCATGTTAAGGAGTGTGCCTCTTGTCGCGAATTAGTATCGGATAGGCGCAAGGCCTTGCAAACATTAATCGCCGCAATTAATGATGAAGAAGAAACACCCAAACAAAAAGTCAATTTGATTGCTTTATCTCCCAAACAATGGAAACCGCTTGCAATTAGTTCTGTCGTTGCCGTTGTCTTGATTGGAGTCAGTTATTTCATTCGTCCGGACGGAAATTTGTTTGGAGAAAAAGTTGAAGTGGAACCGGCTGCCACAACTACCGTTGCTCCAAAAGAACCGACTAAAAAACCTTTGGAATCTCAAGTGGTCCCAAAAACTCCTGAATCAAAACCGCTCATTGCCGATGCAAGTGTTGAAAACAAATCAACACCTGAAACCAAGCCCGTTGTCGAAACACCTAAACCTGAAAATCCAATCAACGTTGAACCACCAAAACCGGTAGCACCGAAACCAAAAGTCGTTGCCAAACCGAAACCGCGAATCACGCGAAAACCGATTTCCAAACCGAAACCGCCAACCAATCGAATTGAAGTTTTTGATGAAAACGGAAAACGAATTGGAATTTCCATCAAACCGTAGGAGAGAAAAATGAAAACAACCTGGATCGCTGCTATTGCACTCTTACCGACACTTGTTTTTGCGCAAACAGAAACGACCGTCGAAAGCAATTTGATAACCACTTCCGCAAAGGGAATTGACGCAAGAATTGTTTTGTATGACATTTTTAAACAAACGCAAAAGAATTTTGTTACCGAAGTCGGAATGAATTATCCGCTGTACCTGAATTTATGCAATGTTCCTTTTGACGAAGCGATTACGCTTATTTGCAAAATGATTGGCGTAACTCATCGCGTTGAAAACAATGTATACATTTTCTTCAAGCCAAAAGCCGGTGCTCAAAATCCGTATCCGATCTTGACCATGCCGGGTAGCCAAACTCCAAGCACACCGAAACCGCTGGATCCGAAAACTCTTGATAAGAAACTCACCATTCGGATGGAAATGCAAGATTTGAAAACCGTTGTTGCCGAAATCGGCAAACAAACCGGTACAACGATTGAGCTTGGTCCAGAAGTCCGAAAACTCAAATTGAACGCGTTTCTAATCAACACTTCGCTTAGGTTTGCGTTGAACTCCATCACACAATCAGCGGGATTGATGTACACCTTGACCGACAAAGGAACGATTTTGATTTTCGACCCTGAGGCGGCAAAGTCCAAATCGTCCTAAGGAACGCTTCTCCTCATGAAAAACGTCTGACATAATAGAGTCAGGCGTTTTTCAATGCCATGGAGTTCAATACGATGTCAGAAACCACAGTAGAACAGCAAATCACGTTGACCGACCGAGCTTCTTCCGAAATCAAGGGCTTGCTTGATGAGCAAGGCAAACCGGAAGCCGCGCTACGGGTTTGGGTCGCCGGAGGCGGCTGTTCGGGGCTTTCTTACGGGATGGCGATTGATGATGCTCCTGAAGAAGAGGGCGATATCGTTCTTGCCGATAAGGGTGTCAAGATTTATGTTGACTCCATGAGTCTCCGTTACATGACCGGCTCGATCGTGGACTACGTTGATGACTCTCTTGGTGGCGGTTTCAAGATAGAGAACCCCAAAGCGGTCAAATCCTGCGGCTGTGGCAGTTCGTTTTCAACAGACGAAGAAGGCATGGAAGGCCTTGACACCCGTATGGGCGGCGGTTGCGGCTCTTGCGGCTCGCATTAGTTATTTAGTTTTCAAAGTGCTTTGGCATCTGGTGCCGCTTGACGTCACTTAATAGGTACTCGGGAGAACCATTTGTCAAGGATTTTTTTTGAGAACTGGTAGAAATACCGGGGTGCTTAACTAAATCGCAGGTAACCGAAGCGGGCGGAGGCATTTCGAGCGAGTGAACCCAATGAAATTACATTGGAAAATGGCAGAAGAAGGAGCGGTTTGCGTTTTCATCTTCAACAGTTTCCGGTGGGTCATTTGTCAAGCATTTCTCTTGCCGATTCGGACAGCGCGATGCAAAGCGGCAGCCAACCAATCGCTCTCGCGGGTCGGGGATTTCTCCGGCCAAAACGGCAGGGAGTTTTCCGATGTTCTCCAAAGTCGGAGCGGAGTTTATCAATGCTTTTGTATAAGGATGTCGCGGATTATCGAAAATCAGTTTTGTTGGGCCCGTTTCGACTATTTTTCCGAGATACATTACGGCGACTCGGTCAGCAATAAAACGAACGGTTGACAAATCGTGTGAAATATAAAGGTATGCGCACTTCAATTCTTTTTGCAAATCACGAAGCAAATTGAGGATTTGTGCGCGAATGGATAAATCAAGGGCTGCCGTCGGTTCGTCGCACAAAACAAGCGGCGGATTTAATGCAAGCGCGCGTGCAATGGCGACGCGTTGTCTTTGACCGCCCGAAAGTTGATGCGGAAAACGATCTTTCAAGTTTGGGTCAAGGCCCACTTGTTTCATCACTTCCGAAACTCTTGGTTCAGCCGGTTCGCCATTTACCAAAAGCGGTTCTGCAATGGACCTGCCGATTTTCCATCGCGGGTCGAGCGAAGCATACGGATCTTGCCAAACAATTCCGACACGTTTTGCAAGTCCTGCAAGGTTTTTTCTAACCGGTTCGTTTTGCACGTCGATCTTTCCGCCGGCGAGATTTTCAAGTCCGAGAATGGCGCGTGCAAGCGTGGATTTACCGCAACCGGATTCGCCGACAACGGCAAGCGTTTCGCCGGGGAAAAGTTGCAGATGAATTCCGTCAACCGCGCGAATTTGACCGCCGGGAACTTCAAATACAACGGTTGTGTTTTCGCAGGTCAGAATTGGGTCAGACATTCGCTGTTTCCTTTTCTGCCAGCCAGCACGCGGATTGTTTGTTGCCGATTTGAATCAATGGTGGTTCTTTTTGACATTTATCAAATCGGAAATCGCAACGTTCAGAAAAACTACATTCGCCTTTTAACATCTTAAAATCGGGCGGTTGACCTTTAATGGAACTAAGTCGTTCGACATCTCCGGGCAAAGATGCAAGAAGCCCTTTTGTATAAGGGTGTTGCGGATTTTTGAGTACGGATTCCGATGGTCCGATTTCTACGACTTTGCCTGCATAAAAAACCGCAATTCGGTCGCTAACCGAACCGATAACTCCGATATCGTGCGAAATCAGAATGACTGCAGTTCCTTCGGATTGTTGCAATTCCTTTAGCAATTGCAAAATTTGTGCTTGGAGCGTTACATCGAGCGCTGTTGTCGGTTCATCGGCAATCAATACTTTTGGATGGCAAGCAAATGCCATGGCGACCATAACTCTTTGTCTCTGGCCGCCGCTTAATTGGTGAGGGAATTTTTGGGCAGTGCTTTTTGGCGACGGAACTTTGACTTGTTCCAAAGATTGAATTGCCAATTCGCGTGCAGATTTCCAAGATTCGTTTCGATGCAGAACGATTGCTTCTGCAATTTGGTCGCCGACACGCATCATCGGATTGAGGCTTGTAAATGGGTCTTGAAAAACCATTGCGATGTCGCCACCGCGAAGTTTGCGAAGCGCGGATTCCGGTAGTTGGGTGATGTTTTGATTTTCAAGAATCACTGCGCCTGAAGTGATTTTTCCGCCGGGTGGAAGTAATCCCATTGCCGCCAGGCCGGTCATGCTTTTGCCGCATCCGGATTCGCCGACCACTCCGAGAGTTTCGCCCGGCTCGACGTGGATCGAAACACCGCGGAGCACTTCGGTGGGTCCGAAAGCGAGGTGCAGATCGCGGATTTCAAGTGCGGGCATTTTGGGGCATTATGAACCGAACCCGATTTGGGAACTATCGCGAACCGATTTGGGTTAATTGCCGTAAGAATGAATCAGATGAAAACGATGCTTTGTTTGGTAGGATTGGTTGCGGGTTCGGTGATGTTTGCCGGGTGCTCCGGCGTAGCCGCCGCCATGGAACAAGGCAATGAAAAGGTGCAAAAGAAAGTGTTGGCATTGAAAGAGAAGGATATTGTTCCAAGTGAAGTTTCGAAGCGCGGGCATGAGTTGGGAATGTTTGCCGGCGGTTGTTTTTGGTGTACGGAAGGAGTATTTCGCTCCATTCCGGGTGTGATTGGAACCGCAGTTGGATATGCGGGAGGGCATACGAAAAACCCTACCTATAAAGAAGTGTGTACGGATACAACCGGTCATGCTGAAGCCGTAGTTGTAGAATTTGACCCAAAAATCATAAGTTATTCTCAGTTGGTTGAAAAGTTTTGGCAAATGCATGACCCGACCACGTTGAATCGTCAGGGTCCGGATGTTGGAAGCCAATATCGAAGCGTAATTTTCTATTACAACGACGCACAGAAAAAAGCAGCGAGCGAGTCGATTGCAAAAGAACAAAAGAATCGAAGTGAGAAAATCGTGACTGAAGTTGTCCCGGTTCCGAAATTTTATTTTGCTGAAGAGTATCACCAGCAATACAATGAAAAGAAAGGAATCGGTACTGCTTGCGAAATTCGTTAGGATTGTTTGTAATCGTTCAAAAATTTGTAATGGGGTGGCGGTGAGTTTCGGTTGGATTCTCGTCTTCCGCCCCACGGTTTTTTGGGGTTCTTTGGTAAGCAAGCGAAGACCTTGGAGCCACCGTCTTCGTCGTCTCGATTTTTGCGAATGAGTTGCTCGAGGATTCGTTTTACTTCATCCAGATCCGGGTCGTCCGACGCCAAGAGGGCAGCGATGTCCGGATAAACATCGTCGTACCTAAAACCCATGTTTGCTAATAAGTCTTCGCGGCTAGAGTCCATGAATGGCCCCTGTTACAAAGTCATTGTACAGCGAATTTGCCAGATTTGATTAGATTTTCTTATTTTTCAAGGCGTTCGAGACGTTTGTTGCCAGCGAAGCAAGCGAAAAGGGCTTTTGTACGTACTCGACATCTTCCAAAGCTTCGGTGTCTTCGATAAATCCAGACATAAAAATGACCGGGAGGGCCGGATTGAGCATTCGTAGGTTTTTTGCGAGTTGTTTTCCGTTCATTACCGGCATGGAGTAGTCCGTTAATAAGAGGTCGATTTGATTTTTTGCTGCGATGTCTAACGCTTCATTTCCGTTAGAAGCTTCGAGGACTGTAAACCCGGATTGGCGCAAACCGTCTGCCGCGATATGGCGCAAAAGTGGTTCGTCTTCCACTAAAAGTATGGTTCCTGTAGTTAACTCGCCGGTTTCGATGCTGTTGATTTCTTGATTGGGCGATGCCGGATTCAACAGAATTGTAAAAACGGAACCCTCGCCGGGTTGTGACTGGACGGTTATGAGTCCTCCGGCTTGTTCAATAATTCCGTAACAAGTTGCGAGACCAAGACCGGTTCCATGTCCCGGTTCTTTAGTTGAGAAAAACGGTTCGAACAGTTTTGATTTTACGTCGGGTGTCATTCCGATTCCGGTATCCGAGATTTCGAGAGCCACTGAATGGTCGCTCAAAAATGTTTTGATAGTAAGGATTCCTCCGTTTGGCATGGCGTCATCGGCATTGATGGTCATGTTGAGAAGAATTTGTTCAAGTTTTGCTTCGTCAAGCATGACTCCTGTAACTTGTGGGTCGAGCAGAAGTTTGAGATTTACGGAGTCTTTGATTGCTTCTTTTAGAACGGGAACGGCATTTTCAATTACGGAATTGATATTGATTGCCATCAATTCCGTTTTTTTGCGAGCGGCAAAAGCCAACAACTGTTTTGTGATTGAACTTGCACGGTTAGTAGCACCAATAATCTGAGCGATATCTTTTTTTGCCGGATCGTTGTATGATAAAGAAGATTGCGCTCTTTCTGCAAAACCGAGAATGATTCCGAGCAAATTGTTAAAATCGTGCGCAATGCCTCCTGCAAGACGTCCCATGCTTTCAAGTTTGTGTTGTTGAGCGAGGCGCTCTTGCATTTCTTTTTTGTCGGTTATATCTTCGCAAACAATGAGAAGGATAGTTTTTCCGCTTGTATCTTGCAGTTGTCTTGCGGTTTCTTTAACCCAAATGACTCTGCCTTGTTTGGTTTGTTTTCTGGCTTCCCATTCAAAGACTTGGTTTGGATTTTGCAGGCAATCTTTTGCTTGTTGAAGGATAAAATCCCGGTCTTCGGGGACAAATACATTAAAAACGGGTTTGCCAAAAAGTTCTTCCGGCCTGTATCCAAGTTGTGCGGCGCCGGTGTTGTTGACGTCAAGAATTACACCGGAATCATCTAACGTAAAAACCATGAGTGGATTTTCTTCATAAAGCGCTTTGTATTTTTCTTCGCTTCTCCTTAATGCTAATTCGGTTTCGCGTTGCAAAGTAACATCAAAAACTCTTGAAACAATTGCGCGCAGATTTCCAATTTCATCGCGGACTATTGAGTTGTACCATTCGCACAGAATAATTCTTCCATCTTTTGTTTTGTTTCGGTTTAGTGAAAACACGTTTGGTTCTGCACCGGTCATCAATGCAACGATGACGTGTCTTACTTGGTCTGCATCGTAGTCATAAACTAATTCGAATTCGAGCGGATGCTTTCCAATCACTTCGGCTTCGGACCAGCCAAAAATCGTTTCGGCTCCTTGAGACCAACGGGCAACTCGCAATTCTGAGTCCCATTCGATTAATCCGGAAGGGAACTCTTGCAAATTTTCTCGAGGTTCTTGTTTGTCACTTGCTTCTTGTGAAATCTGTTCGTGCAGGGTGACATCTCGCAAGGCAATGACCGAACCGCCGTTTGGCAGCGGGTTGATTAGTGCAATGACCGCATCTTCTGACGAATCCGGTTTCTTAATCACCAATCTTTCGCTCACGAGGTCCGAGCCATGCAGGGCGCGATGCAAGAATCCAGCCGACCTCGAACCGGGCTCTACAAAGTCAAGAATGGGTCTCCCGGTCAACGGTGTGGAGATTCCGGTTAACAGAATTGATGCGGCACGATTGGCGAGAAGAATTGAATGGTCCGGATCGGTTAGCAAAAGGCCTTCCGGACAATAGTTGATTAGGTCCTTTTCGAGTTCGTTCACTGGATTTGCCGAGAATCGCTTAGTTCAGTTTACGACTTTTCGCTGAATTGAGTGACTTAGCCATAATATCTGCCTAATCCCAAAGGTCAAGTTTTGTCAAAAGCCGCCGGAATCATCTTAGCCGCAGGGAAGGGAACTCGAATGAAGTCTCCCTTGCCGAAGGTATTGCATCGGGTTTGTGGGGTGCCGATGGTGGAGTTAGTTGGTAAAGCTATGCAAGATGCCGGTGTTCGGAAACCGGTGGTGGTTTACGGGCATGGCGGAGAGTTAGTGCCCAAAGCCATGGGTGAAGGATATCAATACGTTTTGCAGGCAGAGCAAAACGGCACGGGGCACGCAACGTTATTGGCAGTGGAAGCATTGGGCGGGTACAGCGGGCCTGTACTTATCGCACCGGGAGACACTCCTTTGCTGACATCACAAACTTTTCAAGCGATTTTGGAGGCAGGGAAAACTGCCGATTGCATCGTTGGAAGCATGGTGGTTGAAAACCCCAGCGGTTACGGCAGAGTTAAGAAAGATTCAAGAGGAATTCCCATTTCAATCATTGAGGAAGCGGATGCGAGCGAAGAAGAGAAACAAATCAATGAAGTGAATACTTCGATTTACTGTGTTCGAATTGATTTACTTCGAGAACTGCTTCCAAAACTTGGTAGCAAGAATGCAAAAGGGGAGATATATTTAACAGACATCGTTGCTGAAATTTGTGGTTGTGGCGGGACCGTTGCAACGTATCTTTTTCAAGACCCAAGTGAAGTTATAGGGGTTAATGACCAATGGCAATTAGCAAAAATCAATGAAGTTATGCGTTTAAGAAATTTGAAATTACATGCTGAAGGAGGCGTGATTATTGGTGATACTCAATCCATTTCAATTGGGCCAAATGTTAAGATAGGGAAAGGCACTACTATTGAATCCATGACAGTTATTGAAGGAAATTCAGAAATTGGAGAAAATTGCAATATTGGGCCAATGACGAAAATTTATGATTGCAAAATCGGAAGTGAATCGGTTGTTTTGATGAGTCATCTAAACCGCTCAGTTGTTGGGAATGATTGTCGAATTGGGCCGTATGCAAATCTAAGACCCGGTACAGCATTAGGAAACGGAGTTAAGATTGGCAACTATGTCGAAGTGAAGAATTCGACGGTGGGAGATGAATCGTCTATTTCTCACCTGTCATACATTGGGGATGCGAAAGTCGGAGAGGATTCGAACATCGGGGCAGGGACGATCACCTGCAATTACGACGGATTTGATAAGCACCTAACAGAGATTGGTGACAACAGTTTTATTGGTTCAAACAGTACGCTTGTGGCACCTGTCAAAATCGGCGATGGTTCGATGACCGCTGCCGGGAGTGTGATAACGAGTGATGTGCCGGACGATTCATTGGCAGTCGGACGGTCAAGGCAGGAGAATAAGGACGGATGGGCAAAACGATGGCGACAGGGCAAGAAAAAGAACACGGATTAGATAACGGTTTTGATATTGAGTCGCAAGACTTAAGCAAACTGAAACTGTTTGCCGGTAATGCTAATCCTGAATTGGCCCATGGGATTGCAAATTATTTACAAATTGAAATGGGACGAATGACTTGCAATCGATTTAGTGACGGGGAAACTCAAGTGCAAGTTAACGAGTCCGCACGTGGTTGCGATATCTTTTTGATTCAGCCAACCTGTTCGCCAACAAACGATAATTTGATGGAGTTGTTAATTATGTTGGATGCTTTTCGAAGGGCATCAGCGAAAAGAGTTACGGTTGTAATGCCTTATTACGGTTATGCGCGACAAGATAAGAAAATCAAACCAAGAGAGCCGATAACTGCAAGGTTGATTGCAGACCTAATCACGATGGCGGGGGCAAACCGAATTGTTTTGTGCGATGTGCATGCCGAACAGATTCAAGGATTTTTTGATGTTCCAGTTGACCATTTGTACATGGGACCTGAAATTGGCAGGTTTTTGGTTAGCGAAGGGTATCACGAAAGAGACGTAGTGGTTGTTTCACCCGACGTCGGTGGTGTTCAAAGAGCAAGAGCATTGGGCGAACAGTTAGGAAAACCGCTTGCGATTATTGCCAAAAGAAGACCTGAGCCGGGCAAGGTGGACATTATGGAAATCATCGGAGACGTTGAGGGGAAGACTTGTATCATGATTGACGACATCGTCGACACGGGAGGGTCCATTATTCAAGGTGCCGAAGCTTTGATAGCGAGAGGTGCGATTGACGTTGTCGTGACTTGTACCCATGCGGTTTTCAGTGCAAATGCATCTCAGAGAATGCAAGAGGGACCGATTAGCCGTGTAATTGCCACGAATACCATTCCCATCGAAAGCAGAAAGAGGTTCCCTAAACTGACCGTTTTGGACGCTGCTCCTTTACTGGCGGAGGCGATACGTAGGATTCACCTTGACCAGTCGGTAAGCAGTTTGTTTAATACATGGCGGTAATTGAAATCGAATCCAAAATTGAATTTCGGCAGTCTTAGCATGGAATCCCCGGAACAGATATACCAATGGAGAGTCCACCTTGCATCTACTCAGCCAAAGAAAGCCACAGTAGTGGTTTTGGTAGCAATCCTGGCGGGCTTCTTAGGGTTTTTTATGGTTCCTTCGCCGCTTACGGCTCTCCTCGGACCGATTGTGGTTTTGCTTGGAACAGCAGACTTTCTTTTGCCAGTATCCTTCGAGATCAATTCAGAAGGCGTGAAATCACGATGCGGCATAAGCGTCTCAGCAATGACGTGGAAAGAAGTCAAACGAGTATTGGAGACCGAAGACGGAGTAAAACTGTCACCCTTGGATGCGGGCAGCCGACTGAATTCGTTTCGAGGGGTTTTCTTGCGAGCGAGCCACAACAAGCAGGAAATCATCGACCGAATCTCGTATTGGAGAAGTAAACATGCCGCAAATGTGGGAGCAACCATTGTCGGAGGAGAGAAAGGAGAAAATCATCGAGAAGATATCTGATGAGGTTTGCAAGCGAAAATTGGAAACGCCAACCATCCTTTTTCTTGAAATGCATAAGCCGGTAGCCAATATTGCCGGTCATGCTGCGATTGCGGTTTCTCCATTCATCATGCCGTTTTTCGGATTTGAAAATACCGATGATTATTCGCAATTTTTTTCGAGTCGAGAAAACATCGAAGCATTGATCCAAACTCTTGATACCAATCGAACCAAACGCAAGGAGGCCGATGTTGAAACGGCTGATTCGTAAACTACCTATTTTTCTGATTGCTGTTGTACTTGCACTTTTTGGATGTAGTGTGAAATCTACGTTTAGTTCTGAAGAGGAATATAAGAGTCAACGCGGCACAGCGCTAATGGCAGATTTGGAACGAAGTGAATATGTTAATGATAAGAGTGGAAACAAAGCATGGTTTGTTTGGCAAACTGAATCAGGAACAGCGATTCTTGACAAAATCAAAGTTGATGGTCAAAACATCACGATTGAAAAAAGTTATCCATTTGGAAGTTTGGATGAAGCAAAAGGTTACGCAAATGACATCAACACAAAAGAGGATCCGCCGGAGTTAGGAATTGAAAAATATCGAACCGATCGCTCAACCGAATTAGGCGGCGCAACCGGAATGTTTGCAGGAAACACGGACGGAGGTCACTATTATTCTTGGACGAAACCCGACGGAACGGTTGTGACCGATACGGTTAACGGCGATAGAAAGGGTGGGGTTTCGGTAAAAAAAGGTGACCAAATGTCTGAAGGCGAACCGCCAATTGAATTACCTGTTGATGGATTAAATCTTGCCGATTGGAAACAAAAAAGAGGAACAGAATTAAACGCAAGTTTGGATTGGGGAACCGATTTAGGAAGTTTTCGAGTTTGGGGATGGAAGAAGAGCGACGGAAAATATGTTGCTGATGTGATTGAGCCAGATACTTTTAAGGGAATCAAATTAGTTAAAACCATGGAGTTTGATTCTTTGCAAGATATGGCGTCTGCAATTGGATCCCAAATTGAATCAGAGAATGCAGTTTGGATGTCAAACCTTCAGTGGGGCAAACGCGGGTTTATGCTGATTATTCCAGTGTTGCTGATCATGGTTTTTGTCGTTATTAATATCAGGAAAGCAAAATCATCGAAAGGCGTTTCAATTAGAAGAATTGCAGGTCTGGACCAAATTGATGAAGCGATTGGTCGTGCAACTGAAACAGCGCGGCCGGTACTTATGGTGCCGGGAATCGGTGTATTGGACGGTATTTCTCTTCAAGCACTTGCGATTTTCAGCAGCATTGTTCGTACGGCGTGTAGATTTGCTACACCAATTCGTTTAATGACGATGAGTGCTCCGGTTTATGGCGTCGCGCAAGAAATGGTGCGAGACGTTTATTTAAGCGAAGGGGTTCCAGAACAGTTTGATCCGGATTCGGTTCAGTATGTGACAGACCGACAATTTGCGTTTGCATCGGCCGTTGCAGGAACGATTCAGCGTGAAAAAGTGGCGGCAACATTTTTGATGGGCGAATTTTTTGCGGAATCGTTGATTTTTGCAGAGAACGCAAATGTTGTTGGCGCAATTCAAGTTGCTTCTTCGACCCAGACGACTCAAACTCCATTTTTTGTTGCAGCTTGCGACTATGTTTTGCTGGGTGACGAGTTTTATGCTGCGAGTGCCTATTTGGGTAGGCAGCAAGTGTTGTTGGGAAGTCTTGCGGGAATTGATTGGGCGAAGATGATGTTTATGGCTTGCGCTTTGATTGGCGTTATTTTTCATTCACTTCAGACTATGAAACCGATTGACATGAACAGCGTTTCACCTGAAGAGCGTGCGGAATATCAAAAAAATAATCAAACTTATTACGATTGGCGAACTGAAGTTAATTTCAAACAATTGGTGCAAGAGAAGCGACTGTGAGGACAAGTAAATGAATTGGATAATTGCTCAAACTGAACCTGCCGGCAGAAATTTTTGGACCATCGAAAGGACTCCCGGTTCGATATTTTCACAACCAGCATTTTGGTGGATTATCGGAACGATACTTGTAACGTCGATTTTTCTGTTTCTTTTGAGTCGAGTTCCAAGCAATATGCGAAAATGGGTCGTTGTTGCATTTACTTTTTGTGCCGGTATGTTTTATGTTGGTGAATGGTTAATTCCAAAAGTTAGAACTCCATCTGGTGAGACGATTGCGCCTGTATTGGGAATGAACTATCTTGAAGCGTTGCCGGTTGTATCGGTGATTAGTCAGATTTTAACTTCCATCATGTTGGCGGTTGGTGTTATTAGTATTTTTAGGTTGCATTTCGGGCGACTTTTCAAAATGCAAAGAGATTGGTTTTTTAGTGGCGTGCTTTTGTTTAGTATGTTTGCGATGCTGGGATTTGGATTTATGAATTATTCAACGGGCAAAGATAATGAAATTCGAGTTGCAGCCATTGATAAAGCCGTAGCGATGAGTGCCCGCGACGATGCTGGCAATCAGTTAACCGATCAAATACAGTCATGGGCGCGATTGGGAATTGAAAGAGATGCTACCGACGCAAAGAAAGCACAAGAAAATCAATTAGATAAGAAAGTCAAAAAAGGCGAATTGACCCCGGATGCGGCATTGGCAGAATGGCAAACCGCTGCTACCGCTGCCGATGAAGCCGCAACCGCAGCAATAGCAAAGCTGGAAGAGGATATTGCCGCCGGAAAATTAAGCCCGGAGACTGCCGCAAAAGCGAAAACGGGGGCAAGAACAGAAAACGAAAGAATGTTCGCTTCGCAAGGGTATCGGTTTATCTTCAGCGATATTTTTCAGCGACTCGAAGCAGTAATGTTTAGTTTGATTGCATTCTTTATTCTGTCAGCCGCATTTCGAGCGTTCAGAATTCGCTCTATTGAAGCGACCATTATGATGGTTACTGCATTAATTGTTTTGGCGAGTTTTGTTCCCTTTATGCTGAAATTAACGGAACCATTACCGCCGAATATGAAGGTCGACACGGTGGGGACTTGGATTTTAACTTACTTGAATACGCCTGCATTGCGAGCAATCAATTTGGGATTAGCGCTTGGGGTGGTTGCGATGGCGTTAAGAATCATGCTTGGACTTGAAAAAGGAATGTCTGCGGACTAAGGAGTAATCATGAGTTTTTGGGAAAGAATCAGTTCGCTTGACAGGAGGGTGCTTTATGCATTGCTCATCATTCTTGTCGGAATTTATGTTGTAAAACCGATGAACGTAGACAACACCGTTACCGGTCCTTCAAAAAGTTTGTTTGATTATCTGAATTCGCTTAAGGAAGGCGATGTTGTCCTGGTTGAAAGTGACTGGACAAATTCGACACGTGGCGAAAGCAGGGGTCAATTCAAAGCGCTTATGCGACTAATGATGCGCAAAAAAATAAAGTTCATTATCACTTCGATTGACCAACAAGCCCCAAACGTTGCGAAAATTGAGATTGAGCAAGTTGCAGAAGAACCCGGCAACAATAATTATAAGATAAACGAAGATTATGCAATTGCGGGTTACTTTTCCGACGCCTACAACCACGTTATGGGTTTGGTAAACAATATTCGAAAAGAATTGGCAGGAAAAGGAGTTACTGCGACGCCGGTGATGAATGGCATCAACGACCTTCGCGATGTGAAATGCGTGATTGTAGTTACGGCAAGCAGTAGTAGCAACGTGTGGTATCAGCGCATGAGAAACAAAACGAAACTGGGCTTGATGTGCACCGCAGTTATGAGTGCTGAAGCAATTCCTTATTATTCAAGCGGACAGTTGGTCGGATTGGCGATTGGAGCAAAAGGCGGATTCGATTTTGAAACGCTTTTGGCAAAAGAGTTTGGTGATGAGGGCGGAAAGACCAACTTTGAATTGGGTCAACGCTATATGACACCTTTGGCATTTGCGTTGGGGCTTTTAATATTTGCCGTTATCATCGGCAACATCGCAATGGTTGTAACTCGAAAAGCAGGTGACAAGTAATGTTTGATTTTCTCGCGCAAGCAACGCCTCCTGTGTTTAGAGAGAGTGAATCCGTATTTTCGGGAACCTGGTGGCAGAAGTTAACCGAGAAAGAATCTTGGCAAATTATGTCGCCGTTAATGGCGATTACGATTGCTTCGATATTGACTATCGGGATTTACACTCTTCTTTATCGCGAAAACAAATTTTACAGATTGGTTGAGCACATTTTTGTTGGCCTTGCAGCGGGATTTACCGTCGTTGCGGCATGGGCAGAAGTATTGGAACCGCTCTGGTTCAGGCCAATGACAGGATTAGCGCCGGATGCTGTTATGGCAATGGAATATTCACGATGGGCTTGGGCAATTCTGCTACCAGTTGGATTTTTAGGACTGTTCATCTTTAGTCGAAAAAATTCCTGGTTGGGCAGAATTCCGGTTGGAATTATCATTGGGCTTTGGTCCGGTCAACAATTCAGCAGCTTTCAAGAAGAAAGTCTGCCGCAGTTAGCAGATACTGCAAGGAGTGTGATACCGAACAAAATGGCGTTTTTCGACCCAAGTGATCCGCCCGGTACGCTTAACCTTTCGCAAGCAATCAGCAACTTGGTTTTAGTGATAACTTTCATCGTGGTGCTCAGTTATTTCTTGTATAGTTTTGAACAGAAAAACAAGTTGATTCAAAAGTCATCCACTGCAGGAAGATGGTTGTTGATGGTTGGGCTTGGCGCAATTTTTGGAACAACGATGATGACGCGATTCATATTGTTCATTGACCGCGCCTATTTCCTCTTAATTGAATGGCTCAAGTTGGGCCCGCCATCATAGTTTATGTCAAGTTCCACCGTTGAAGCGGTGGTGTTGCGCCGGTGGGATTCGGGTGAATCTGACCGGCGCATTTCGCTTTTAACCAAAGAGCGCGGCAAAGTTTTTGCCATTGCTCGGGGCGCAAGAAAGTCAAAATCAAAATTAGCAGCGGCAACAGAACCGCTTTCCTTATCTACGTTTGAATTGGCTCATGGAAAACTGAATGAATATGTAACACAAGTTCAGACCAAATCTTCTTTTTCGAAAATTAGGGCAAACCTATTACACTTATCTTCGGCATTAGCGTTTGTTGAGTCAGTTGATTCGGTGATACCTGTTGGCGAATTGCAAGGAGAAATTTTTGAATTATTGATGCGAACGCTTAACTCGTTTGAAGCAACAAACCATCCATTAGCCACACTTTGCTGGGCGGACATCAAGTTAATGGAAATGTCCGGCTTCAGTCCAGAGTTCAGAGTTTCGGCAGTTTCTGGCAAACCATTGAGCGGAGACAAGCGAATACTTTGTCCGGCACATGGCGGAGCCGTCTTAATAGGAGAATTTCAAGACCATGAACGGGCTTTTTTAATTTCAAAAAAAACATCGATTGCTTTATTTTCCATTCAAGATTTGGACAACCCGCCATCTTTCTTGAAAGACGCCAATGATGTTGCAAGAGCCATCTATCCCTTTTGGTTGGAAATTAGTTCGCACGCTTTGCCGGCAAGAAAATCACTTCTTGATTCTTTTGCCAAGTGAATCATAATCTTGAAACTCAAAAATGTATTTCCACCAATTGATTTCTCGTCCGTCGGGCCCAATTCCATTTGATTTAGGCAGATGCGAGAACCACCATCTTAAATAATTCCGTTGATAATCGGGACCGCCCCATGTTTCACGATTGACGAACTGGGTTTTGCCAACTAAATTTGGATAGTTCAACCAATCGGGTGCTGATGAAATCACCCATGACTTATTCGCATAGTCGTAATCCTTGGTACCGTTTGGCGGAAAATGGCAATTGCCAACGCCGGCATATCCCTTGGATGTGGATGCAAAGGCGGAAAACTTATCCCAATTATGTTGCAATGGCCAGGAATTCCAACTCCCATAAGCACGCTTTAAATGATTTTCAGCGCGATGACACAGATCGTGAATCATTTCGGCAACTCCTCTTTCGTAACTAAATCCCATAATTGCAAACGGTTTTTTGGACTTAACATCGTCGTATACGCCGCCGTTAATAAAATATGAATTGGGGCCAGCCATCGCAGCTTCCCAAAATCCGCCGTATGGAAATCCAAAGATCCAGATTTCGTCTATCTTGCCGCTATCGATTAAAGGAACGACTTTTTGAGAATCAATCATCCACCGATAGTCAAGTCCATCCGGCTCATGGAACTTTCGCGTTGTTCGCCAAGCGTCCAGGAACGAATCATCGCTGTAAGCGAAGCCGCCCACCTTTTTGGGCCACTCGTCAATGTCTCGCCATTCCTTAATCCGATATCGGACATAACCCCCACTGGCAGTTTTGATGTCCTCAACATAGCCCTTTGAGAGCGATTTTGGGTCACGCCATTTGAGAACCTCATGCAGTCGCTTTCGCCCCTCTTTTTCGATGATTGGGTCGTAATTAATGACTAAAACCTTAACTTCAACAAAACCCGTCATAAATACCAGGGCAGAAACAGCCGAAAACATGGTTAATTGTAACCGCTTTGGTCCCGGCTGACCTTTTGCATGCGAATTGGCATGATTTTTGAATGAGGAGTACACATGAATAGGTTTTTTGGCTCACTAACACTGGCTATCGGAGTATTCGCGTGCGGTTCGGGATTTGCAGGCACTTTCTCCAATATCTCGGTCACGGGTTCACTTGCTGCGGGTGCGTCTTGGATAACCACGCCGACAGACATTGACTTTACATTGCCAAGCGCAAGCGTCGGTGATTTGGGCCCGTCAACCAGCGGCTCCATAACGATTCAATACGATTTCAGCGATGCTAACGCAGTTGACCTCAACACGCTGTTTGTATTGGGTGCATTGGATGGAAACGGAACGATTTCGATCTCAGAAACCATCGTGGACCTGAACACCAATGCGACCATAGGTTCCTTCAACGGCATCATCAACAACTCGAGCCAGTTGCCGTTTTCAACGCCGGTCGCCTTGTTGCCGCCGAGCAACAACATACGAGTGACTAAAGTGTTCAATTTGAATGCCCCCAACGGCAATAACTTCGACTACGCTGCAGTTTCTCTGATTGAACAGCGATTACGTGTGGTTCCGGAGCCGGCAACTTTGACCGCATTAGGTATTGGCTTAGTTGCAGCCCTTCGAAAACGAACCAAAGCGTAACAGCACCAAGAGCCAAAAGCCAAATCCCCGAAAGGCAACGCCTTTCGGGGATTAACAATTTTTGGAAACCTTCGGTATGCGTTGGGCGTTGATTTCAGTAAGGAGATTTCAATGATTAACTTGCTTTTGGCATCGGTCCTTGCTCCGCCTGTAATCCAATTCAGGATTGAAACCAATGGTGACCAATTCCTTCAGAAAGGCATCATCCACGCCAAATTCCTTGTCAAAAATGTCTCACAAAGGCCGGTGGTTATTGCAAAAGCCATTTGGGACGGATCGCCAGCGGCAACTGCCGGAATTGACTTATTTAAAGGTAACCATGAAGTTCTAACGAGCAACGATTCTTCAATACGCCCGGCGCAAGTTATGGTGAATAGCGAAGTATCGGAAGACACTTCATAACTCTCAAACCTAACGAAGAAACGATTATTTATTGGGTGAAGATGAAATCAGCACTCAATTTTCACGGGCTTCCTCCAAATCTTAAATCAAGTTGGTCGTCAGTAACCGAAGAGCCGTTTTCATCAGGTCAATATGAGCTGATTGCAAAATACGAATTTGAGCCCGATTCACTCAAAAAATCCTGGAAGATGGATTGGAATCGAGAGATAACGTTCAAAACCCCAAAAGCAAAACAACTTTTCAACAGTGCTATCAAAGGAAATTTCCGGACAAACAAGAGCATAACCGTAGTTTCTTGGTAATCAACAATTTGCGTATTTGTTTTCCAGTTCTTTCCATGAGTGGCTATCAATTGCATGACGAATGTCTTGCATTAATCGGTGATAGAAATAGAGATTGTGCAAGGTTGCAAGTCGCGCACCAAGCGGTTCTTTGGATTTGAACAAGTGTCTCAGATAGGCAGCCGAATAATTTTCTAAGCCCGGAAAAACCGATTTCTCATCTATTGGGCCATTGTGTGATTCCCATTTTTTGTTGAGTAAATTGGCGCGACCGCAAAGAGTGTAAACGGTATTGTGCCTTGCCATTCTTGTTGGCAAGACGCAATCGAACAGATCTACTCCGCACTTTACGGCGTGAATGATATCTTTTGGGTGCCCGACTCCCATCAGGTATCGAGGTTTTTCTTTCGGCAAAAGCGGTGCGGTGAATTCGACAACAGGATATTGCATTTCTGTAGGCTCGCCAACGCAAACCCCACCAA
This sequence comes from uncultured Fimbriimonadales bacterium, assembly GCA_964546835.1. GTDB lineage: Bacteria > Armatimonadota > Fimbriimonadia > Fimbriimonadales > ATM1 > JAHCHL01. Next base: position 23,895 of record CAZJKW010000003.1, on the reverse strand, counting down.
TGGCAATACCATCAAAGTCCATTGAACAAATTGTATTAGCCGATTCTCTCCGCAATTCTTCAAACACGCCTCCTTGGACAATTCCAAAAAGTGTTTGATTTTCTCTTTTTGCAGATAGATTTCGAGGTGCCCAAGCATGAGTCAGGTTCATTGCGTCCTCAACGTCTTTTTTTGTCGCGGGATAGGGAGGGCAAACGTCTAATGCCATGCTAATGTTAACTCCCAATTGACCCTGAATCTCTATACTTTTTTCGGGTGACAGAAACATAGCACTTCCGTCAATATGAGATTGAAACGAGACCCCATTCTCAGAGATTTTTCGCATTGAGGACAAACTCATCACTTGGTAGCCGCCACTGTCGGTAAGAATTGCTCCATTCCATCCCATAAATTTTTGCAATCCACCCAATTCCTCGATGATGGCCGCACCCGGCCTTAATGCCAGATGATAAGTATTCGAAAGAATGAGACCGAATCCAATGGTGTGTAACTCTTCGCTTGACACCGTCTTCACCGATGCCTGCGTGCCTACAGGCATAAAAGCAGGAGTTTCAACGATTCCACTACGGAACTCGAAAACACCTTTACGTGCAAGGTTTTCTTTCGACTCTTTTTCAACCTGAAACCGGAACATATTTCCGGGTCTATTCTAACTTCAATTGGGTTCTTCTGGAATTACTTTGACCTTGATTTCTTTGCCGTCACGCTGAACGGACAATTCAATCTCCTTTCCAGCAACGGCAGTCAACATAAATTCTTGCAAATCTTCAATAGACCCGAGGGCCTTGCCGTTCCAGGCAATGACTCGGTCGCCTGCCTTTAATCCTGCCTTTTGTGCAGGAGAGTTTTCGCTAGTTCCTGATAGCAATACACCCGGACCCGAATCTGAGTATTCCGGGATGAAACCAATCTTAACTCGTCGTCCCATGCTGCCCGTTCTGCCTTCAGATGCTGGCGGTTTTCTTTCGGTAATTGCATCCCCTTTCTTGAATGCAAGCATCGAATCCATTTTGTCAATGCGCGTCAAATAGTCAATAGCGAGGGCGCCTACTTGTGCCATTCCCGCAAAATTAATCTTATCCATTTGATCGGTATCGCGATGATATCTTTCGTGCAAAAACGTGTGGAAGAAAAGACACGGAATGCCCTTGTTTCCGAAAACAAATTGATCGCTATCTGGTCTCAATCGCGGTACATCAACAATGTCCATTCCATTCTTATAAACAAGCAATTCCGAAAACGTGGGCGAAGTTCCGGTTCCGGAAAGTTCAATTCGATTATTTGTCAGATTTCCAACCATATCAAAATTAAACATCGCAGTGATCATGTCAAGATTGATAGTTGGTGTCTTAATAAATGCCGCAGATCCGAGCAATCCCAATTCCTCGCCACTATAAAACTGAATCATGATTGAGCGACGATTCGTTTTTTCATTTTTTAAATATCTCGCTATTTCCAGAATCAACGATGGCCCGCTACCGTTATCGTCTGCACCTCGATGAAGTTTTTCGGTACCGTCAATGGCTGCAACATCTCCCCAGCCGAGATGGTCAAAATGGGCGCCCAGAACGATAAACTGGTTTTTTAGCACGGGGTCATTTCCGGGAATGATTCCGTAAACATTTCTGCCAGTTACCGGATTCGGTTCCGTTTTCGTTTGAATTTCTGCAACGGTTCCGTTCGGAATCACGCTTAATTTTCCTTCTAATGCAGATTTTCTTGTCGTTGCGTATCTTAACCCGGTCGCTTTTTCAAAAAATCCAGCTGAGATTGCAACACCGCCGAGACCGGTATCCCGACCCATGCCTCTCGCTCGCGTAACCCGCATGATCGGAAAACTGCCTTTTTCTTCAATCGGGCCAAAAAACAGAACACCCACTGCGCCTTTTTCTTTTGCAATTCGCGTTCGAGCACTGTTGTTAAATCTTTCGCCCGGTTTTGCGGGCAGCAAGACTACAATTTTTCCACTGACTTCCAAGTTTTTATAGTCGTCTCTGGATTCGTCAGTTCGGCCTTCACCAACAAACAAGAGTTCGCCGCTGATTTTCGTATCTTCTTTTGCACCAACAACCGGATTAAAATCTTTGCCAAGAGTTGCGCTAATCGTTTTGCCATTGGGCAAAGTGATTTTCAAACTATTGCCGGTTTCAGATGCTTTAACTCCTATCGAAGTTGGAAACTCTTGAAAATAGGTCCCGTTAACGCCGCCGGGTTGTAAGCCCATATCTTTCATCTGTTTTGCGATGTAATCACCTGCATATCGTTCACCTGCGCTACCGGTTAATCTCCCTTCGGCTTTGTCGGAAACAAGCACCGTCATATGGGCTTGCATTTTTTCAATATTGACTAAGGTGTTGTTTGGCTGATTCGCCAAACCGATCAAAGCGATAGCAATTGCAAATGGCATTTTTTACTCCTTCCAGTCAGCAACGAATAGGTTGGTTTCTCCCGGAATTTTGGCATTTCGATTACTTGCCCAAATCAAGCGTTTGCCGTCTCGGGTGAACATCGGAAAGCCGTCGAATTCTGGCGTATACGTTATCCGTTTTAGTCCAGTTCCATCAATGTTGATTACAAACAAGTCAAATTCGCGTCCCCGCGGGTCACCGTGGTTGCTTGAAAAGATGATCTGTCTGCCGTTCGGGTGCAAAAACGGCGCAAAACTTGCCGCTCCCAATCGAGTGACTTGCCGTTTGTTGCTTCCGTCCGAATCCATTATCCAAATCTCAAGTTTTCCGGGCCTAACCATGTTTTGGGATAAGAGGTCCTTGTACTCTTTGAGTTCTGCCTCAGATTCAATCTCGTCACGCCGGTAAACGATTTTTTTGCCATCCCAACTGACAAAAGGACCGCCATCATAGCCAACGGTGTTCGTCAACCGTTTCAAATTCTTGCCCTGAAGGTCGCTCCGATAAATCTCCAGATCTCCATCTTTGGTCGAGGTAAAAGTGACAAATTTCCCGTTGGGATCAACGGTGCTTTCCGCAGAATAGCCTTCAATGTTCAAGAACATTCTTGGATTTGTGCCATCGACATTTGATCGGAAAATTCGAAAGTTCGGATTTACAACCCAAACATATCCCTTGGACATGTCGGGCTTTGCTTGGGCTTTTGGATCTTTCCAAGCCGTAGCACTGTACAGCACCTCGTCGGTTCCCGGAATAAAGTAGGCACAAGTACACCGCCCGAGCCCGCTGGAAACCAGTGACTTGCTGCTTCCGTCCGCGTTCATCACCATAATTTGTTCATCCGGCCAATGGCTTTGTAAAGTCTGGAATACAATCTTAGTTCCTTCCCGATTCCAATACGCTTCTGCGTTCTGACCCCCAAAAGTCAACTGCCGAATGTTGATTAGGTGTTTTTCTCCCGAATGCCGCAACAAGGCATCGTTTGGTATTCCGGTTTGTTGAACAAGACAAATTACGGCTAAAGAAAGCATTTTTGTATCCTACTCAACGGAATCCTTCCTTCCATTCCATTTGAAATGCATATCGGCAGTTAAGAAGGAACAAAGGCAACTTCGCAATGTTCCAGCATAATCTACAAAGATGAATTTGACCGACGTCATCGAAAAACTTGTTTCCCGAAAATCACTAACCGAATCGGAGGCGCGCCTAACGATGTCAAAAATCATGGACGGCGATGCAACGCCTGCACAGATTTCTGCAATTTTGGTCGCTCTTCGGATGAAGGGTGAAACGATGAATGAACTCACCGGTTTTGCACTGGAAATGCGAAACCGAGTCTCCAAAGTCAAGACGGGAATTGATAATTTGGTGGATACATGCGGGACGGGTGGAGATTCGATCAAAACTTTTAACTTGAGCACCGCTGCAGCCATCGTCGCGTCTGCTGCAGGAGCACCCATCGCTAAACATGGCAACAGAGCCGTTACGAGCACTTGTGGCAGTGCCGACGTTTTGGAATCCTTAGGCGTGAATCTGACATTGGGTCCCGAGTCATCGGCAAAACTCTTGCAAGAGATTGGGATCTGTTTTATGTTTGCTCCTAACTTTCATCCGGCGATGAAACATGCTGCGCCAGTACGAAAAGAGATCAAACTTCGAACGGTATTTAATTTACTTGGACCTTTAACGAATCCTGCCGGCGCATCACGGCAACTCTTTGGAGTTTATGAGCCAAAGCGGGTAAACCAAATTGCTCAAGTTCTGAATCGTATGGGCACAAAAAAAGCGGTCGTCGCTCACGGAAACATTGGAATTGACGAAGTGTCACCCATCGGATCCACTTACTTGGCAGTTGTTGAAAACAGGAAAATCAGATCGCTAACCGTCCAGCCAAAGGATTTTGGAGTTCGGTCACCGAAATTAGCCGAAATATCATCAAAAGACGACGCATTAGCCAATGCCGAAAAACTGAAAACGGCAATATCCGACCCTCAATCGCCGGAATGTGCCGCTATCATCCCCGGAGCCGCGATAGCAATTTGGCTTGCAGACTTATCCGATGATTTTCGCACGGGAGCAAAATTGGCAATGGAAGCCGTTTCTTCCGGCAAAGCCGCGTCAAAATTGGAGGACTTGATTTCATGGAGCCGCAAACTCGCATAACCTATTTGTCAAAAATCCTGGAAACAAAGCAACGGGAAATTGAACAAAGAAAAAAAATCATTTCCGAAAGAGAACTGAGAATTCTCGCTGCATATGCGGATTCACCAAGAGGATTTTTGAAGGCAATCATGAACGCAAGCGGCATGGCTTTAATTGCTGAAGTGAAAAAGGCGAGCCCTTCAAAAGGGGTGATTCGAGAAGATTTTCGCCCAACTGAAATCGCCGCCGCATACCAAGCAGGCGGAGCCACTTGTCTCAGCGTTTTGACCGACGAAACCTATTTCCAAGGATGTGATGATGATTTGGTGAACATTCGCCGATTTACCGATTTGCCGGTACTAAGGAAAGATTTTATTGTTGACCCTTATCAGGTGTTGGAAACACGAGCGTTGGGTGCTGATTGTATTTTGTTAATCGTTGCAGCTTTCGATGATTTTCAGGTCATCCATGACCTTTTTGAATTAGCAACGGACGAAGAGTTAGATGTGCTGGTTGAAGTTCATAACGAAGACGAACTTGAAGTCGCACTTCGGTTGAATGCGAGGTTGATTGGCATCAACAATCGCAATTTGCAAACTTTTGAAACCGATCTAACAACAACCGAGAAGCTTGCAAGAAAGGTTCCGAAAACGGTTACTTTAGTAAGTGAAAGTGCCATAGGTACGTTTGAGGACGTCAAACGTGTCCAAAATTCGGGTGCTAAGGCAATTCTTGTAGGAGAGTCACTGTTAAGGCAAGAAGATTTGGTGGCAGCGACAAGGCATCTGATTTCGTGATTGTAAAAATCTGCGGATTAACCAACTGGAAAGATGCAGAAGCCGCAATTCAATTTGGCGCAGATTGGATTGGATTTGTTTTTGAAAAGTCAAGTCCGCGATTTGTTGAGAATATTGATTTTTTGGGAGAGGTGTCTACGACGATAAAAACAGTTTCGGTATTTGGTGAATTGCCTAATAAGTTGCCTGACAGTGCTTCAACTACCGATGCAATTCAATGGGTAAGCGGAGTCTTGCCCGGAAATGCTCCAAAAACGAAAATAAAATCCCTTCGATTGAAGGGTGACTTGGAATCGGATTTGTCACAAGTTTGTACGCCTTTTGATTTCTTAGTTTTGGATACTTACCACCCAACTTTATTGGGTGGAACTGGGGAAGCGGCAAATTGGGACGATGCTTCCATGATTGTTAACCATTTCCGCGGTGTTCATTCAATTTTATTGGCAGGAGGATTAACACCTGAGAATGTTGCACATGCTATCTCAATCGTGAAGCCGTACGGCGTCGATGTATCCAGCGGCGTAGAATCCACACCCGGAATGAAAGATCACGCCAAGATACGGGATTTTGTGCAGGCAACTAAGGCTTTATAGCCGGCGAATATTCATCGGCATTTGCCGTGTTCGTTAAGTTTTGTGGACTGGATCCGTTTGCGTTAATCATAAACAGGTCGTAATACCCGTTGCCCGGATCTCGCGCAAAAATGATTTTGGCGCCATCTTTGGTGAAAACGGGCTCATCCTTGTCACCGGTGAGATTGGTAATTCGAGTGGGCGTTCCTCCTCCCGCATTGACAGTGTAGATTTCGGTAACTCCGGGTGAGTCACTGACAAAAACTAACTTGGTCCCATCTGGGCTCCATGAAGGTGCAAAATCGTCAACCGTATTGTTCGTTATTTTTTGAAGACCGGATCCGTTAGCGTTGATAACGTAAACGTCCAAATCGCCATCAGCGTCAGATTCAAAAGCAATTTTTGAACCATCGGGGCTGTATTGGGGCCGGAAATCATTCCCTCCGGTATCCGTAATCAACAGCAATCCGCTCCCATCAGGATTAACCGTGAAAATCTGCCACCTACCGCTTACGGTTTTACTGAAGGCAACTTTGGTTCCGGCAGGGTTCCAACAAGGGTCGGTTTCGTGCTCGTTGGTGTCGCCGGCGACTAAAGTGATTCCTGTGCCGTTCGAGTTCATCTTGAAAACGTCTGATAAGGGTCCAATTCGGTCTGAAGAGAACACCAAGAGCGTTCCGTTTGAGTTCCATTCAGGTTGTTGGAATAGGAAATCCTCGGTTGTAAGTCGGGTGAGTGATGTTCCGTCCGAATTTATTGTATAAATCGAAGTGTTTCCAGTGCCATTGACATCGTCCCGATTGGAAACAAAGGCAATGTTGTAAACAACAGGCGGTGGAGGCGGAGCGGTGACTGAAACGTCTGCTTCGGAAGAGAGACTACTTTCGGTTTCTGTCACGCTGACGCGAGCCGTTCCAACTGCGGAACCAGAGAATAGACCTGAGCTGTTTACGGAACCGAATCCGCCACCAGAAACCAGGCTCCAAGTAAATGACGCTGCAGGCACCAAAATCAAGGCCCCGGTCGAAGTCCTCGCACTTGCAGCAAGTTGTAACGTCTGGCCTGATTGGACGGTTAATGGGGCCGTGTCAATTTGTACGTGGTGAATCGTCGAAGTCAAATCGGCGGAAATATTAATCGTAGTGGTTTGTCCATCGTTAATCGTTGCACTGACGGTAGCAGATGCGACAAGTGACCCTTGGGCATTTGTGGAAGTGTAGGCGTCAACTTTGAGTGAATGAGTGCCAACGGGAATCGCACTTGCAAAGGTGGATTGCCCGATACTTGCTCCATCACCGGTTCGATTAATCGTAATCGTTCGTGTCCCTCCACCTGAAAGGGTAAGCGTTCCTTTCAAGCTGTTGGCATACGTTGGCACACTGCGTCCACGAGCAGGCCAGTCAACCGTTACTTGAAGCTGACCACTGGGACCGTTTGTTGAGCCCCCGCCCCCGCCCCCTCCGCCACATCCCGCAAGAATGGCAGACAAAAACAGAAGAACATATAGAGTGTAACGGGCAATACTCATCCTCCCATTACATCGGCAAATCTACCGGGATGTTTTAGGGTTCAGTCGATTCTTCAGGGTCTTCCATCGGGCTCATTTCAGGCGTTAACTCAAATGAAAAGACTGCCTGTCCAAACATCACCTGTTCTCCACTCTGGAGCGGGTAATCGGATTGAACCGGTACGAAGTCACCGGTTTCCGAAAGAACCTTCGTGCCGTTACTTGAACCAAGGTCTCTTAAGGTGCAACAACCGTCTTCGCAAGCAATTTCAGCATGCCGCCGAGAAACGAACTGCCCTTCCGGAATCGAACTTAAATCAATGTCGACAGGCCCCAAGGTCGGATCCGCTCTTCCGATGATAACGCTCCTATTGAACTCAAAACGCTCAGGTTGCTCTTGACCATCTCTGATTAAGGTCAACGCACAATTACAACCGGAATCTCTTTCAGTCTCGGTAGTTTCAATCTGTTCTTCGTTTGTCATTTATGTTCCCTTGAATCAAACCCATTGTAGCAATGACCGAGGATACAGCAAGCCCAAAGTACAAAGCCGGAAAATCCACGTGGTTTCCAAATCTATACCATAGGAAGGCGGAACCCGAACCCATCACCAAGCAGCCAACCGCAGACCATGCAGGTAATGCGCGCTTTGTCGCATAAGCGAAAACCGTAGGGAACAGGAGCCCAGGAACAAGAATGGTTCCAATGTCATACCAAAGATATACAACGCTTGGAATTGATGCAGCAAGCAAAATCCCGAGAAGAGTTGCCATAAGGATTCCGATTCGGGTCATGAGTACGACCTTGGTCTCTGGCAAATTACCGTGAATACGCGCGAAGAGGTCTCTGCCAATGGTTGAACCTGAGACCAGGGTGTATCCCACCATCGCCGAAAGAATGACCCCAAACATTCCTGCAAAAAAGACCCCTTTTAAGCCCGGTGGAAGAACTTGGCTTCCAAAAACCGGAAACAGCTGGGCCCCATGTTCAACACCAATCGAATTGACTCCGTAGATGGCGGCGGACATAGACAAAAGGTCAAAAACCATCCAGAAAGCAACGGAAATCAAGACTCCTTTCTTTGAGATTTCCGGACTTTTGGCGCTGGCTACTCTTTGGTGAAAACCCGGGTCAACAAAAGTCCAAGCACCTAATAGCATCCAAGCAAAAACAGAACCAAGACTGTTTCCTCCCGAAAAACTTTGCTTTGCTGGCTCCAATTGGGAAATCGTTTGGACCGGCGAACCCATAGATTGCCAGCAAAAAACGACGATGACCGCAAAACTTACATACATCATTAAGAAAGAAATCAGATTGCTTCTTGCATCGGCAAGCAACCCGCCTTTGTAAAGAAACAGCGAACCGAAAATGGCTCCCAAGAACATACAAAGTAGCAAGTCTATTTGAGTGATTAAGTGAAGCAAAGTTGCAAGCATAAAAATGTGCGTTGCAGGAGCGGCAAAAATTAAGACCAAAAATGCGCCAATGACTCCTGCTGGCTTTCCGTAGCATCGGTGCAATCGTTCTGGCAATGAAATTTGGTCTTGTTTGCGCACTTTTGAGGCCATTAAAAAGGCAAACAAAACACCAAACACATAGTACGGAAGTCCTATCAATAACCAAGCCGAAACCCCGTTTGCGCTTACCATTTCTCCAACGCCAAGAATCCCACCGTACCAAGTGGTTACTAAAGTTGCTACAAATAGTGGCAAAGTTAAGTTTCGGCCCGCCGAGATTAACTGCAATGAACTATTTTCTCTCAATCGAACGCTAAACCCCAGTACTAAAAATAAAACAACCACGACACCAATAACTAAAAAATCAATGGCGCCAAGTTCTACCAAATCGCATCTCCATAATAACGCTCAACGAAGACTGCTGCTGAGCCCGCTTTTACTTTAAGTTCAATTTGACTTGAAATGGAAAGATTGGATACGCCGTCTCTTGCTCCGACAGCAAGCGTCAAGCCTGCCAATGGCCACTCCAACCCTGTACTTGATAGAAAGGAAATTTCAGGCATCGGTATCACGGAAAAGTGACCGCCGACGTTTGCTCTGCCTGACCAATCGCCAGAAATTATGTGAACAATCGATGCATTAAGTGCGAACCTAACATTTGTTCTTGACGCAAACCTCGATGCAAAATGAAGTGCAGAAATTGTGTGGTCCAACCGCGACCCTTCAGCACCCAATACGACTAATTTTTCGGGACTTAGCGAATGTGCGATTGAAATTGCTTTCTGAAAATCAGTTGATTCTTGGTCAGGTAACTTTTGTACGGTTCCTTCAAAGGATTTCATTTCCAATGGATCAATGCTGTCAAAGTCACCCACCAACAGATTTGGCTTTATGGCGGAATTTTTGAATTGCCTCAATGCACCATCCGTCGCAATGATAAATGGCTTCTCCTGAGTCCAAAGTTCAATTTCTGAAGTTTTCAAAGAATCGCCATTGGCAACAATCAGTATTTGCTTTTGAGTGGATAAACTCACCGTATGAGTCTACTCAGAAACGATTAGGTAGACAGAAGGTGCAGGGACGACGGACATAAAAGAACTGATTCAAAAAAAAGCCAAAAAATTGGGCAAAAAACGAGGATTTTAGGTTGATTTCGTGGAATGCTTACCAGCACATTTCCGGGGAGAAGCAGCAACAATCAAAGCCGTGATTAGACGCTGCAAAAAAGTCACCTGATTGTCGTTAATCCAGGATGGAAGATCAACTTTCTTTTGCAGATAATCCAGATCAACTTACGTTGAAGAAGGCGTTTGAAAAGGCGCTCTATCGAATGCAAGATGCGATGCCACGAGCACAGTTTGAGAAATTTCTCAAACCGCTTGAGGTTACCGGAAGAGAGTTGCACTTACTCTTTGTAAATGCTCCCGGAAAATTTGTTCAAGAATGGGTCCGCGATAAATATCGCCAACATCTGGAAGAAATCCTATCCGAAGAACTCGGAGAAAGAATCGAGTTGGTGTTGGAGGCAACGCTACAATCGAAACCCGCGCATGAAAACCTGAATTTAGTTACACCGCCGCTTGTTGCCGAAAAAGCGACCGACCGATACAGTTTTGACAACTTTGTCATCGGTCCATCCAATGCACTCGCATTTAACGGAGCAAAAGCCGTCGCAGAAAAGCCGGGGAAATTCTGCAATCCACTCTTTCTTTATGGACAAACCGGACTCGGCAAAACCCACTTAATGTGGGCAATTCATAACCTGATTTCAGAAAATAATCCAAAGGCCGTAGTCAAATGTATCACTTCCCAAATGTTTGCAGCAGATTTTGTCAACGCTTTGGACAAAGGTACTGTTGCCATTTTTCGAAGAAACCTTGAAAACTGCTCCGTTTTGCTGATTGATGACATTGGATTTCTTGAAGGAAAAAACAGAACCCAGGAAGAGTTGTTTCACGTTTTTAACCAACTTCATCAAGATGGCAAGCAAATCGTTTTAACGTCGGATCGTCCGCCAAGGGACCACGCAAAGATTGATGAGAAACTCAGAACGCGATTTGAGTGTGGTCTGGTTGCAGATATCCAACCACCCGACACCGAAACACGCGCTGAAATCGTTCGAAGAAAGGCAGAAGGCGAAGGAGTTGATTTGGACGAAGAAGTTTGTGAATTTCTGGCAGGACAAACCCCCGGAAACGTTCGCAGCTTGCTCGGCGCACTCACAACTCTGTTAGTCCATGCAAGTCTTTCAAAAGCTAAGCCAAATGTTTCACTTGCGGCTCAAGTGATTGAAAAACAGTTCGGAAGACCGGAACCCGTCAAATCAAGTCCTGAACAAATCATCAAAACCGTTTCCTCTTATTTTAATGTTCCGGTTGACCAAATGGTGAGTAGTACTCGCAAAGCGTGGGTAGCACACGCGCGGCACGTCGCTGTTTATCTTCTTCGCGAAGCAACTGGCGAATCATGGAAAAGATTAGGTGAAAGATTCGGTGGACGAGACCACAGTTCGATCATGCATGCATACAACAAAGTCAACTCGTTACTTGTTGACGACCCGGAAATGCGACAGGACGTTTATGCCCTTCGACGCGACCTTCACTTGGACTAAAAATGATTCTTGGCGAATCCACTTGGCAAGAAGTAAGAGACTTTGACAAAGAAGCAGTTTGCGTGTTCCCAACAGGAAGTTTGGAACAACATGGCCCGCACCTGCCACTTTTAACCGATACACTCCTATCCACTAAAGTTTGTTCACTCGCCGAAAAAGAAACAAAATTAATTTCGGTTCTTTATCCGGGCATTTGGCTGGGATGCAGTGCCCACCACATGGCAATGTCAGGGTCCGCAACCGCGACGGTTTCAACCTATGTTTCTGTCCTATCTGAAACGATTGAATCTGCGATTCACCATGGTTTTAGAAAGTTCTTGGTGGTCAACGGTCATGGCGGCAACACAGAAGCAAACGGCGTCGCTTTGCGAGAACTCAAACATTATCAACCAAATCTTTCGTTTGCCCATGCAGACTATTACGGGTTGATTGGCCCGCACGGAGAAAATGTCTTAACCGGACCTTTAAAAAGTATTCGTCACGCATGCGAAGCCGAAGCTTCTATGATGCTTTTTCTTTATCCCGATTTGGTAAAAAGTGAAAAGTTACGAGATGATGGGCTCAAAAGCGTTCCACCAACTCCGATTGGACTTAAAACGATTCATTCTTTTGACGAAATCACCGACGAAGGTTCGTTCGGATACGCCACCTATGCTTCAGCTGAAAAAGGCAAACAACTGATTGACTTGGCAGTCAAAGGTGTTGTCGGCGCAATTCAATATCTTTACAATGGATACTATTTCGCCGGAGACGAAAAATGAAAATCTTACTAATTTTGTGTTTATCATTGGGGTTTGCCCTCGCTCAACAAACTCCCTACACTCCGGCCTCGGGTTCTAAAGAAAGAAAAGCAATTCTTGATGTTGTACGAGTTCCGGTCGAAAAAGCAATCAAGCAAAAAGTTATTTTTGTTGTGCAAAAACTAAAAGTTGCAGACGGATGGGCTTACATGACTCTCCGTCCGGTGCAGCCGAACGGAAGCCCAATTAATTACGCAAAAACACAATTCGCAGAGGACGTATCGGTAGGAGCCTTTGAAGATCAAGTCGTTGCACTAATGAAAAAAGAAAACGGAAAGTGGAAGATAAAGGAATACACTTACGGGGCAACAGACTATTCGGGTGATGAATGGGCTAAAAAGTACCCTACCGCGCGAAAGTTGATAAAGGGCTAACTACATACTTTCCGGAGCCGAAATTCCTAAAATCCCAAAAACCGAGCGAAGTCCAATCCGGGTCGCATCGCAAATCGCAAGTCGTCGCTTTGTGGTTGCAATGTCGTCCACATTTATCACCCTGCATTTGTCATAAAAATTATGATACAAACGCGCCAACTCGATTGCATAGGTCGTCAACAAGTGAACCTCATACGTTTCAGCCGCACGTTTTATCTCATAGGGCAAGTCCCAAATCTTTTTAATTAATGCCCTTTCTGGTTGTTCTAATTTTCCGGAATTCCATCCCTTTGATGAAATTCCTTGTTGTTCGGCTTTGGACATCAGTGAGCAAATGCGCGCATGAGCATATTGCAGATAATAGACTGGGTTTTTGTCACTATGCTCTTTTGCAAGGTCTAAATCAAAATCCATATGCGAATCATGCGATCGCATGACATAAAAAAACCGCGCCACATCCACACCGACATCTTCAATCAGTTGAGACAAGGGAATCATTTCGCCTGACCGTTTAGACATCGGTACAACCTCACCATTACTCAAAAACCTCACTAATTGCACAATCACAACATTCAGGGAATCTTTTGGATAACCCATCGCCTGGATGACTGCCGACATGCGTGCAACATAACCGTGATGGTCAGCACCCCAGATGTTGATTAACTTATCAAAGCCGCGTTCAAACTTATCTTTGTGGTAAGCAATATCGCTGGCAATATAAGTCGGCCTACCGTCAGACCGAATCACAACGCGGTCCTTATCATCGCCAAAATCGGTACTTTTCAAAACCAATGCGCCATCATTTTGATAACAATAACCCGTTTTGTTCAGTTGTTCAATAATGGGCATGACTTTGTTATTCTCAAATAAAGTTTGTTCACTAAACCACTGGTTAAACGTAACTCCAAATCGTCCCAAATCCTCTTTCTGTTTTTCAATCATCAACGATTGGCTTACCGGTTGAAAGAAATCCAATCCGTTTTCAGCGTGCCCGTCTCCATGCAACTCTTTAACTTTTGCAGCAACTTCATCCACATAATCTCCTCGGTAACCGTCGTCAGGAAATTCTGATTCCAGACCCATAGATTCACGATATTTTGCCTTTACGCTTAAAGCAAACAAAATCATCTGCTGAGAGTTCGCTCCGTCATTAACATAAAACTCACGAGAAACCATATGGCCCGCTTTTTCAAGAACCCTACAAAGAACCGAACCAAAGGCAGCACCCCTACCATGCCCCAAATGAATCGGCCCGTTTGGATTAACGCTTACAAACTCAACCAAGATTTTCTGCGGGTCAGTTAGCCAAAATTGACAAAATCCCTCTCCAAGTTCTTCAATTTCATTCAGTGATTTCTGTATGAAAGCATCTGATAGTCGTAAATTAACAAATCCGGGACCTGCTACCGTAACTTCCTCAAAATGTTCGAATTTTCTTAATTGCTCAGCAAGCGCACTGCCGATTTCCAAAGGTGACTTTTTTGCGGGCTTTGATGCCAGCAAGGCGAAATTGGTGGCGAAGTCACCATGTTCGGCACTTTTTGGCTCCGAAACTTCTATAGCAAACGTACCTGGCGGCAAAAACCCTTCCGATTGCATTCCGTTTGCGGCTTCTTCGATACTGGATTTGATTTGCTCGCGTATCATTTTTGATAGATATAGAATACCAGTTACGGCACAGAACCTAATTGCTTGCATTATTACTTTGTTCGTACAGTAATTTTTGTCAGTTTTTCGCAAATTGCTATTGCCTGTCCAAAAATTGCTGGTTATGATTTGGAACATGGTCGGGCAAACGGACCGTTTAACAAGGGCGCTTCTCTGCATAGTTGCGTTGACGCTGACACTTTTTGCTGTTGTGAACACGGCGCAAATACGTGGCAGCAGCACTTATTTGGGAGCCGCTATTCTCTTTAATGACAACGCGAGCCAATCAAAGTCTACGAAGTCTCTGCGTACAAGAGTTGCTAATGCAAAGCAAGCAGGCGCACCCTTTATCATCATTTCAAGCAAAGACCCAAGCTATCAAACAGTCTTAAAGCAAGCACTTGGATTTAGAAGTTTTGACAAAAATTCTGTCGAAACTATCGGCGTGTTTGATACGGGAACAAAACTTTCTCACGTAATGATTGGACCAATCGAAGTTGAAAAGGCCCTGAATCAGCTGCTTCGCTTTAACGACTATTCAAAACGAAGCCCATTGCCGTGGATGATTGGTTTGATTGGAGTCCTGTTCGGATTCGCGATTAGTCGTTGGATAAGAATTTCGGCAGTCTTATCATTAATGGCCGGTGCGATTGCACTGGCATATTTGTATTATTCTCGATGCAAAACGTGCCCTGTCGCATTTGATTCGTTGCCGGTTGACTTATCCCTGCTCGGCACCGGTTGGTTCGTTTTAGGCATGGTCGCCACAACTCTGCTTTCCAAACGAAACCCGGTTCTAATTGCTTCGATCGTGCTGGGGTCGTCTTCAATCTTGCAATCCATTCTATTTTTTGTTGAGCCAAGTTCTTGTTGGATTTGTATGTCGATTCTCGGCTTTTCATGCATCACTCTTTCAAATTGGTCGGTCAAACCAGAAGAAAACAAAGTTAGCAGAAGACCGGTGTTTCAAACTGCATTTGCCCTGGTTTGCGTTACGTCATTGGTTGTTGGCGGAGTTGCCCAGCCGAATCAAGAACCAATTTCACCGCAAGCAATTAAGATGACCAAGAGCCAATCACTGATTGGTAAGTCGATTGCTGACTTCAAAATTAAGCCGGAAATTCCAAGTGAATTGGTTTTCCTTCTGATTGGAAGTTCTGAATGTTCGCCCTGTCGTGAAGCACAAGTTTGGGCAATAAATAAGTCCGAACTGCCATTCATTTTTGTCAGTTCCGTGAGCAATGCCACTTCAAAGCAAAACAGCGGTTATGCAAGCCACACAATTACCGCAAATGTCCAAATTCCAAATCCAACGATTATTGCAATTGACTCCAAGGGAATCATTATTGAAGAATTCATCGGCTGGTCGAACGATGAAACCTTTCTTAAAATTCTAAAGAAACGACTTTCAGATATCTATATCAAATCATTGGAAAGAAAAGGGAGTGTGAAATGAAAGTCATTGTGATGACAATTGCAACAGCCGTGATTGGCTTGTTTGCATCTGTAGCTGCATACAGTAATCCGTGCCCTGGGTGGGGATTCTATTTTACAAATGTGTTCCAGACGATTTGTTTCCAGAGTGAAACAAACTGCTCTGCCATTTTCATGAATTATAGAATTGACCGAGTTTGCGAATACTACTGTTGCTATGATGAAAAAGGTAACTTGCTGACGACCATAATTTCTGCATGTCGTGAATGGGAAGATGCAGGATGTTGCGGAGTACCATTTATTGGAACCTACTATCCGGGTCAATGTCCTGATTACGTGAGGCCATCCGACGACGAATGAAACGTAGAATATTAGCAAGCAGTTTAATTGCATCCGGTTTGTCAATTCTTTTGCTGACTGGCTTAGATTGGCTGCTTGCAATATTCAATTCGCCAATCAACTTTTTCCCAAAAATGGGACCGGAGTCCATCGCGCTGACAGCGATACTCATTTGGATTCTTGTATTGCCGGCATCTTTGGTTTCAAAGGCAAGCATTATCAAAAGATGCACACTTGCTTTTTTAGGATGCATGGCATATGTAATCTTCTTTGTCGTAATAGTCTTTACTACAAAAAGCAGTGTGAACTTGCTTTCACTAACGCTGCAATGCATCTATCTTCTCTCAGCGGGAGTAATTGCACAATTGCTAATGTATGTTGCAGGCGAATTTGACATGTTTTGGACAAACAAAGCAAATGAAAAATAGGGGATTTACGATAATCGAATTGCTTGTTAGCATCAGCATCATTTTTGTTTTGATGGCGATGCTGATGGCAGTAGTGCCTGCAGCAAAGCGTAAAGCACAGCAAGCACCCTGCACGTCCAATTTAAGACAAATCTACATGGCATATGATATGTATTGCCAAGATAACGATGGTTGGAATTTCCCGGTTCGAGAAATCGAATCAATTCAAACATACGTATCAAACAAGTCCATTTTTTCTTGTCCGGCAGAAGACTTTATTGTTCAAGACTACAACAGAAAATACCCTGCGGCAATTGGTCGTTATTGGGATTTACCCGAGCAGCGAAAAATTGACTTCAAATTCAGTTATCTTTATATGCCCGATTACGAACCCGGCGATAATCCAGAATTCTGGCGCGCAATGCAAACAAAAGCTGGCGTAGGATTCATGGCTTGTATTTGGCACGGAAGAATTCATCGAAGAGCGCCCGGAGCAGCAAATCTGTTAACTCCCATGATGGATGGACCCATTTTGAGACTATGTTTTGACGGACACGTGAAAATAATTCCGCCGGAGAGCAGACCTGGATTTGTAACGACAATTAGGATGTTCTACTCACCCTTCTTGCCAATTCCGGTACCTGGGCCAAATGGGGAATGGGGAATAACACAATGACAAAATTCTTGGGTATATCGCTTTTCTTGATTACATGTATTGGATGTAACAAAGGACTAACGCCTGTTATCACTCCGGTGCCGGAAAAACTTTTCTTTGAAAACGTCAATATAAAGCGTATAGAAAATGGGCCCAGATTACTAAGTGCTCAGTTAAGAAATCAATCAAACTCGCCATTGGAAAATAAGTTCATCATCCTCGCCTTGTACGATTCACAAGGAAATGAAAGAGGCATCATGCGAAAGCAAATACCCTTCATTGAAGCAAACGGCAGTGCTGAAATTCAGTTTACGTTGGACGAGTACACACAAGGGTTTAGAATCAAACAAGTCAAATAGGGCTGGCTGGTATCATCTTCGCCTATGTCTCTTGAAATCATTCCTCTCGGCGGATGTGGAGAAATTGGCAAAAATATGACGGCCATCCGCATTAAGGATGAAATGCTCCTTATTGATGCCGGTCTTAGTTTTCCCACAGAAGAAATGCACGGAGTTGATATTGTAATTCCGGACATTTCTTTCCTAAAACAGAATGCAGACCAATTGAAAGCAGTTGTGATAACACATGGTCATGAGGATCATGTCGGAGCGCTTGCCTATCTGCTCGCAGAGTTAGATGTACCGGTTTATGCAACGGAATTAACGCTTGGATTAATTAAAAGAAAAGTCATGGAAAGATTTAAACCTCACGAAGTAAATCTAATCCAAATGAAACCGGGTGAACGTTTCAAAATTGGCAATTTTGATATTGAACCGATTTATGTCACACATTCAATTCCTGATTCCGTAATGATAGCAATCCATTCCGAACTTGGAATTGTTCTCTTTTCCGGAGATTTCAAATTTGATTTCACACCCACGGATGGAAAACTCAGTGATATGGCGAGAATTGGACAACTGGGTGAAGATGGAGTTCTTCTCTTATTAAGTGATTCGACCAATGTCGAAAGCCCAGGTTGGTGCCCAAGCGAATCATCCGTCTACGAAGGTTTCAAAAAAATATTTGCAGATGCTGCCGGAAGAATCTTAGTCACAATGTTTGCAAGCAATCTGCATCGCGTCGAACAAGTAATAAAAGTCGCAAATGAATTTGGCAGAAAAGTGGCTCTCGCCGGCCGCAGCATGGAAAAAAATGTCGAAATTGCACTGAATATGAAGCGGCTGCGAATTCCATTGAATACATTAATCAATCTCGATGAATGCGATAAATATGCACCGGAAGAATTGGTCATTCTGACAACCGGCGCACAAGGAGAACCCCTCGCTGCACTCAGCAGAATGGCAAGAGACGAATATCATCGTCTTCAAATTCAACCCGGAGATACAATAATTTATTCAGCACGTCCAATCCCCGGAAATGAATCAGCAATTTGGCAAACGGTAAACCGTTTGTTCAGGCAAGGCGCAAACGTCATCTACGGAATTGACAAAGGAGTTCACGTTAGTGGTCATGCCTATCAAGAAGAAATTAAGTTATTGATTAACTTAACAAAACCAAGTTACATAGCGCCGGTACATGGCGAACCGCGCCATCAGTTTGCTTACGTTCAACTTGCAAAGTCAATGGGATACGACGAATCGAATATAATCCTTCTGGAAAACGGAAATCGCCTTGCAATTGAAAAAGATGGAGCGTTTTTCCGAGAAGACGTTGCATGTGGACGTGTATTGGTCGACTCAAGCGGAATGCCCGGAGTAACTGATGAATTGTTACGAGACCGAGGCAATCTTGCAAACGATGGCGTCATTTTTATTAATATTGCAATCGATCCCGATGCCGGAAAAGTCGCAGGAAGTCCGGAGTTGCTCAGTCGAGGAGTCCATGTGGGCAACGGCGAATTGGAAAAATTAAGAAACTTGATAGAAGACACATTGACAAATTACACCCATGCTGAATTAAGGGATGCCCCCGGCGTCCATAGAGAAATTAGCGACTTGGCGCGAAAATATCTTAAAAGAAACTTGAATCAAAGACCACTGGTGGTGGCATCTGTAATTGAAGTTTGATTCGATTCAATTTTGTCAGAGGTCATTTCGCGCAAAACTTGAACCGCGCCTAAACTAACGCTCAGCAAGACAGGGCCGACTAGTATTCCAACGGGTCCAAGAACAACAATTCCACCAAAAATACTGAAAAACACGGCGATTGGATGCAAGTTAACTCTTGCACCAATGATAATGGGTCGAAAAACATTGTCAACTAAACCGATGACAAATGCACCAATCAGGGCTAAAACAATTGCTTTAACATAAAATCCTTGTGCCGCCAACATCAAACAGGTTGGCACCCAAATAATGGGAGCACCGGCAAATGGAATCGTACAAAGAACAATGCATGCCATTCCCCAAAGCAATGGCGCAGGCAATCCCATAATTGCAAAAGTGACTCCCAAAATTGTCCCTTGCAACAAAGCCACCAACACAATTCCGTAAAAAGTCGCATGGACCGTGTTATAAACACCCTGCAAAACTTCTAAACTCTTTTCCGGCTTCAAAGGCATCAAATCCAATGCCGGTTTCTTCAATTTATGGCTATCACGCAAGATAAAAAACATAAGAAGCAGCGCAAAAATAAAAACCAAAATCCCCTTGATACCTTTCGCCGCCAATGCTGGTGCATTCCCCATAACGTTGTGGAGGGAATCATCAACCGTTTGTTTCAAATCGAAATTCTGAATCCCAATGGATTCCAACGCTGGCTTTAATGCAACTTGTGCATCTTCAATCAATGATGAAAACGAAACTTTCTTTCCGGTCTCAATCTCTTTTGCCTGCATTTCGCGCCGTATCTGACCGGCTTCTCCCAATACCGCCAATCCAACCAAAATCAACGGCGTGATAATAAAAATCAAAGTCAATAGAGTGGTCAAGCCCGCCGCAAAATTATCACTCATTCGCTTGCGAAACTTTGCATTTAACGGCCAAACCAATATGCTTAGCGCGACTCCCCAAGCAATTGCCTCCCACATGGGAAGTATCAATGCGACCGCAGCCAAAGCAAGAAGCCCAACAAATACAAAAAAGCCCACGTTTCGATAACGTTGTTGTGAAATCATTCTATTACCAACGAATCAAATTCGCACCCCAAACCAAACCTGCACCAAATCCGACCGTCATCACCAAATCGCCGCGCTTTAATCGTCCCTCTCTTTCTGCTTCATAAAGCGCGACCGGAATACTTCCCGCACTCATGTTTCCGTATTTGTGAACGTTTACAAATACCTTTTCAGGAGGCAGACCTAATCTTTCACTTGCGGCTTGAATAATTCTCAAATTGGCTTGGTGGGGAACAAACAAATCAATATCATCAGGTGTCATGCCCACTTTTTCTAACAAAGTACAACAACTGTCACCCATCGCATTAACGGCAAACCGATAAACTTCACGACCCGCCATATACAAATAAGGATTGGTTCCTTCAGGAATTCCGCGCATGAATGGCTGCTGCGAACCGCCAATTGCCATGCAAATATGCTTCGCACCCGAACCGTCGGATTTCATTGTTGTGGCAATCAAACCACGACCATCATTTCCCGCTTCCATATAAACGGCTCCGCCGCCATCACCAAAAAGTATGCAAGTCGAACGGTCTGTCCAATCACAATACTTTGTCAAAACATCAACGCCGACAACAACAGCGCGTTCAATACTTCCGGCAACAATCATGGAACCTACAACATCGCACGCATAAATAAATCCTGCGCATGCCGCACCCAAATCAAATGCGCCCGCATTCTTTGCACCAATGTTGTCTTGCACCATACAAGACGTTGCAGGAAAAATTCGATCACCCGTTACGGTTGCAACACAAATCATGTCAAGCGATTCTGCTTCAACATTTGCGCGCCTGATCGCTTCTAATGCCGCTTCCGTTGCAATCGTTGAAGCGGTTTCCTCATCAGATGCTACTCTTCGCTCACTAATTCCCGTCCGCGTTCGAATCCACTCATCGTCAGTTTCCAAAAACGCCGAAAACTCATGGTTGGTCATCACGCGTTTTGCAACGGACATTCCAATGGATTGAATTACGGCACTTCTATCCGACATGGTCGAGTTCCTTTGTCAAATTCAATGCGCGATGAGAAATCAAATCATTTAAATGGGAACGGTGTTCACGTTGTGCCGCAAGAATCGCATTCCGAATCGCTTTTGCGCTACTCCTGCCATGACAAATAATGCACAAACCGTTCACACCCAATAGTGGCGCGCCACCATATTCCGCATAATCCGTTTTTTTCTGGATTTTTAACAGTCCCTCTTTCATCATCAACTTGGTCAACGAGCGCAACAAGGAATTTTTTGGAAAAGCATCCCGAACCATGTCAATCAAAAGTTCTCCGATTCCCTCCGCCGCTTTTAACAACACGTTCCCCACAAAAGCATCACAAACCACAACGTCCGCCACTCCATCGAAAATTTCTTTACTCTCAACATTTCCAATAAAATTCGGAATCGAAGCGGCAATCGCTTTGTGGGATGCTTTTGTTAAAGCGTTTCCTTTCGTTTCTTCTTCGCCGATGTTCAGCAATCCAATGCGAGGTGTCTTGATTCCCATCATTGTCTCTGCATATGCCGAACCCATCAATGCAAAATCAACCATATTTCTTGCATCGGCGTCCACCGTCGCTCCGCTATCCAGCAGTACAAAATTTCCTTCTCTTGATGGAAGCAATGTAGCTATCGCCGGACGACTCACATTTGGTAAACACTTCCAAAACAAGTGTGCCGCTGCCGCACATGCTCCGGTGTTTCCCGCAGAAATAAACGCATCCGCATCGCCGGTTTTAACCAAATTTGCTGCAATCACCAATGAAGAATCTTTCTTTTTTCTTAATGCATCAACCGGCGATTCATGCATTTCAACAATTTGCGTTGACTCAACAATTTTTACGTTGTTTGGCAACGGTCCGGTTTGAACATGGCTGATGGCATTTGGGTCGCCAACCAAAAGAATCTCGCCTTCTAATTGCGATGCAACTTCAATCGCTCCCTTAACAATTTCAATTGGTGCATTATCGCCACCCATTGCATCCAATGCAATTTTCAAGAACTTTGCTCCCGTTTTTGAAGCATTTCGGAAATGGCCGTAAATTCCAATCTTCCTTTCGGCATGTCCGTTTCGTCTTGTTCGATACCGGGACAATCTTCTCTACAAAGCGGATGAGTTGGAAGATTGAGCCACAAATCCTGCCTTAGCAGTTCTTCATACAACAAACCATTTCCGTCAAACAATGGAGTCGGCTCATCGGTTTCTACGTGTGCAAATCCACCCATTTCCGCAGGAACTCCTTCAATCGGAAATTCCTCTTCAACTTCAAAATCCACACTGACTTCAACCGGACTTAAACACCGAGAACATTCCACAACCGCGCGGGTTGAAAACTCACCTGTTACCAAAAGCATATTGCCGGTGCTAACCGCGCGCAAAATTCCTTGAATCGGTTCAATTAAGTCTAAGTCCTCCTCTTCCTCCAAATGGGTCGAGAGGTTGAACTCGAGGTGCTTTCCCGGGTGCTGTATCGCCTCGTTAAGGTCAATTACCTTCGGCTTTTTCATGGGTTTTGCCAATGGGCAAGATGCCCAAAGTCTACCTAAGCAACTCTGCTACTTCGTCTTAACCGGAACCGGTTTCGTTTGTGGGGCCGTTCTTTGAAGTTCGGCTTTTCCGCGCTCAATGTTTGCGGCCGCTTTGGTAATCACGTTCTCCAACCGAGACAATACATCCATTGCATAATCGTCCGCACTGCGACGCAATCGAGTTGCTTCGGCGTCCGTTGCGTTTCGAATTTGCTCCGCTTCCGATTTTGCCGCTTTCAGGATTTCGTTCTCGCTCAGCAGCCGCTCCCGTTCCAATTTCGCTTGTTCCAAAATGCGATTGGCTTCCTTTTGCGCTTCTTCGGTGATTCGCGACACGTCAGATTTGGCTTTCTCAATGGCGTGCTCTGCATCCATTTGCGCCGTGCCAATCAGTTTTTCCGCTTGAGCGGTGACTTTTTCGGCTTCCTTGATTGAATCCGGCAGCAAGTTATGGATTCTTCGAATCAACAAAGCACATTCCTCTTTGTTCAGTCCCATTGTCATCCCCAAAAACTGCTTTGGGTTTTCAATCTTCTCTTTTAACTCTTCAAGCGCTTTCAGAACTTCCATGAACTATTGGTTTCTCCCCATCTTCTTCAAAAGCCGACTTTCGACCGAATTCGGCACCAAACGGCTGATGTCGCCGCCAAGAGATGCGACTTCCTTTACGATACTGGACGATACAAACATATGCTGTGGTGTGGTCATCAGGAAAACCGTTTCGATTTCCGGTGCCAAGTCTCGATTCGTCAATGAAACTTGGAACTCAGTCTCAAAATCGCTAACGGCGCGGAGACCCCTCACAATCGCTTTGACCTCTTTTTGCCTTGCGAAATCCACAAGGAGGCCGTCAAACGACTCAACTTCAACGTTTGCCATGCCGGCAGAAAGGTCACGCAGCATCTCCACACGTTCTTCCGGAGAAAACAGGGTTGCTTTGGAATAATTTCTGCCTACCGCCACTATCAGTTTAGGAAACAGTTTGGACGCCCGCTCGATAACATCAAGGTGACCCAGGGTCGGGGGGTCGAAACTTCCGGGATAGACCGCCGATGGCATGTACTCGGTTTTACCATGCAGCGGGGTTCAGGTCAGTTCATAGGGAGTTTCACCCTCTCGTCGCAACAAGTACGCAATTGACGATTTTT
>CAZJKW010000002.1:0-44825 GCA_964546835.1 uncultured Fimbriimonadales bacterium | reverse complement strand
GCGAACTGGTGTAACCGGCGCAGGAACCGGATTACCGCAGGAGGTTTCGGAATTAGTGGAGCGCATAAGAAGAGTCACGGAATTACCGATTTGCGTTGGATTTGGGATTCAAAGTGCAGAAGACGTAAAAACAGTTTGTTCAGTTTCAGACGGCGCCGTAGTCGGTAGTTCGATTGTCTCTTTCATTCATGAAAAAGGGACTAATGAACTAGGTGAATTCATCAGCGATTTGAAGCAAGGAACTCGTTGATTTTTAATAAGAATCCCCATTCATGGCTTTTGTCGGGGTCATTGCAAATTCGATCGCCAATAGGGATTGCGCCAAGTCGCGAATACATTGCATGAGCGTGCGTTAGTTTTTTGTCCGACCAGATTTCCATTTCTTCGAATCCCATTTGGGCTGCTCCGGTCACGGCTTTTCGGAAAAGGATTTCCCCGAAACCGTTGCCTCTATACTGAGGGTAAAGGTAAAGCCGCATCAGGTCACAACGTTTTTCACTTATCTTGAAAAAGCCAACGGTTGCAACAATTTGTCCTTCCACTTCGCCGACCCAAAATGCTCCGCCCTGATCCAAATAGTGCTTTTGGACTTCCCGGCAATCCAAGTTGTATCCGTCCGGCTCGTAAGTGAAGCCATATTCTTCATAAACGGTTTTGATAACGTCCTCGATAAATGGTTCATCACCCTTTTTAAATTCTCGCAAATGCAAAGCAGGCACACCAGAGCGTACCTGCTGGTAAACTGTTCGCACTTGGAATCTGGTCACATCTGTCCATTTTGTGAAAGAGATTGCTCGCCCATTGGCAATTTGTGCGAGCATTTTTTTTGTTCGGACAGCGAGAACGGATTTCGGCAAACTTTTGCGAGTGAAGGCATTAAGAAAATTTGTGATTCCAAAGATGCGATGCTATTCAACGAGTTATTATTCCATTGTGAAGAGATTAGAAATCATTTGCGAATCCGCCGTGCGATTTTTGACGGAAACATTGAGATGTATTTTTTCACAAACGATGTTGAAAAACTTCAATTTGAATTTGAAAAGGTGGTGACCGGAAAGGAATGAGTTTGGAAGTGCTGTTAATCGGAGGTAGCGGTCTTTTAGGATCGGACGTTAAGATTCAATTGGAGCATCGAGGTCATCAAGTTAACGCTCCGACTCGCGACGAGTTAGATTTGAATGATGATTTATCGGTTCAGTCCTTTTTCCTTTATGCCGAGCCAAGATGGATTATTAACTGTGCTGCTTATACACGAGTGGATGATGCTGAATCGCATGAGATGGAAGCCAATCATTTGAACGGAGCCATTCCTCAAACCCTTGCAAGAAATGCAAAAAGGTTGGGAGCAAGATTCGTTCACATCAGTACGGATTTTGTATTTGATGGGACCAAGAATTCACCCTATGTTGAAACCGACCCAACGAATCCATTGGGAGTTTACGGAAAGTCAAAGTTAAACGGCGAGCAGTTAGTTTTTGAATATTGCGATGACCCGATAATTGTCCGAACTGCGTGGTTGTTTGGAATCCATGGAAATTGCTTTCCAAAAACAATATTGCGTGCTGCTCAAAATGGGAAAGAATTGAAAGTAGTGTCGGACCAAATTGGAAGCCCGACATTTACGCAAGATTTAGCGGCAGCGATTTGTTTTATGATTGAACAAAACGTGCCAACCGGGATTTACCACGTGGTTAACAAAGGGGAAGCAAGTTGGTATGAGTTCGCTTCACAAGTGATTGGCGCATCGGGATGTAAAGCTGAAATCACTCCGATTCGTTCCGAGGAATGGCCGACACCTGCAAAACGTCCGGCATACAGCGTATTAGACACATCAAAATATGAATCTTTGGGTTTTTCACCTTTACCGAATTGGAAAGATGCGGTTAGACGATTTGCAATGGCATTAGAATCCGAGTGAAAAACGAAGAGGGAACAATTCATTCAGGGTTAATATTTTTTGACTTCCTTTTGCATCTACCAAAATAATTTCTTCATTTCCGGTTGCGGCGAACTCGCTCAAGACTTGTAAGCAAGCACCGCATGGAGTGCCTCCATTTTCAGTTGCGATAACCAGTGATTTCCATTTTTTGCAACCATCAGCGACCATCGCTCCTATTGCATTGCGCTCTGCGCAAATGCTTAGACCATAACTGGCGTTTTCAAAATTGCAGCCGGTGTATACGATTTGATTTTCGCCAAACAGTGCGGCACCAACGGAATAGTTAGAATACGGGCAGTGTGCGTTTGCGCGCACACTATTTGCCTCTTGGATTAGTTTTTCAGTAGTCATTTCATTACCACAATGGTTGCTCCAGCCCCGCCTTCTGCAGGGTCGGCTTCGTAAAAACTCGCAACCTCTTTTTTCTTTTTCAAAAAGTCCTGCACCATTTTTTTCAAGATACCTCCTCCTTTGCCATGAACAATTCTTAGTCTTGGCAAAGCAGCAAGCACTGCATCGTCAAAAAACTTATCAAGCAAGTTGGACGCATCTTCATAATTTGCATGACGCAAGTGAATTTCATAAGAAGCTGATTGAGTCTTCTCCAGAGAAATGTTTTGATTTCGTCGAACTGTCTTAGGTTTTGGTTTAGATTCAATCATCCGTAAATCTTCGGGCGATGATGTGATTCGCAAGGGTCCGACTTGGACGATGACTTTTCCAGATTTTGGCAAGTCTACGATGGTGCCATTTTGTCCATTTTTTAGAATGGTAACTTCCATGCCAATTTCAAGATGCTTTGGTTTTTCGCCAGAAAGTTTTGGCTTGACGACTTTGCGTTTTTCGGTTAGATTGGATTCGATTTGTTTGGCTTGGGCAATCACCTGTTCTCGATCCATTCCTTTTTTAAATGAGTCTAAGAGTTCTTGATACTTTTGTCTGCTTTCGCGAATTGCATTGTCCAGTTCTCTTTCAAGGGAATCTCGCAAATTGTGATACTTTGCCTCTTCCTTTTTGATTTTGTCGTTTAGTTTGGTGAGTTCCAATTCCAGTTTCGATTTTAGTTGTGCCGCTTCATCACGGTCTTTTTTCGCATCTTTCAAGTACTTGTCCAATCGCGCCGATTGTTCTCGGGCTTCTTTTGCTTCACTGCCAAGCATGGACTCTGCCAGTTCAACAACGTCTGCCGGAATTCCATACCGTTTTGAAATTTCAAACGCATGGCTTTTTCCGCTTGCGCCGGGTATCAATCGATACGTTGGTCTGAGACTGTTTAAATCAAACTCCATTGCTGCGCAAAGAAAACTTTCATTTTCTTGTGCAAAAGATTTGATTTCTCCGTAATGTGTGGATGCAGCAACAATAACGCCTTTCGTAATTAGTTTCGATAAAATGGCTTTGCCAAGTGCCGCGCCTTCAGTTGGATCGGTTCCGGCACCGATTTCATCGAAAAGAGCTAAATCGCCCTTTTTGGCATGTCGAAAAATATGAGAAATGTTTTTGAGATGGCCGCTAAAGGTGGAGAGTGATTGCGCAAGACTCTGTTCATCGCCAATATCAGCAAAAACGTTTCCAAAAGTGCCGTAATTAACTTGTGATGCCGGGGGAAAGATTCCGCAGCCAAGCATTAGTGAAAACAATCCAACGATTTTCAATGTGACCGTTTTTCCTCCTGTGTTGGGACCCGTGATTAGCAGATTTTTATATCCTACGGAAACGGTGATTGGAATTGAATCTTCCTTGTCAATGAGCGGGTGATGCCCTTCGGCTATTTCGATTACGTTTCCAGAGACAAGTTTCGGAGTTGCACAGTTTCGGTTAAGTGCAAAACGCCCTTTGGCAAGGATGGAGTCCACTTCTGCTACCGATTTAAGCCCTGTAATAATTTCTTCTGCAATGACACCAATTCGAGAAGACAATTCGGTCAATATTTTATGAACCTCTTCTTTTTCGGCTGCTTCAATTTCGCGGAGTTTGTTTGATTCTGCTACAACAGTTTCCGGTTCAATAAACACCGTTTGGCCGGTTGCGCTTGCGTCATGGACGATGCCGGGTACTTTGCCTTTGTATTGCGCTTTGACCGGAATGACATATCGTCCTTCTCTTAGGGTGAAAATCGGCTCTTGCAAATAGTTTCTTAGTGAGCCGTTAATCATATTTTGTATTTTTGTGACTAATCGTCGTGAGTGATTATTTTTTTCAGTTCTAATTTTCTTTAGTTCACCGGAAGCAGAATCCAAAACATCGCCTTCATGGTCAACCGACTGAAAAATCTTTTCTGCAAGTGATTCTTGGTAAGGCAGTAATTCGGCAAGTTTCCATAAAGATTGGGAATGGCTTTTTGAATCTGAAAAATATCTGCGAAGTCGCGCCATGCCGATAAGTGACTCGGCAATTTGAAACAAGTCTGCTCCCATTGCGATGCCGCGCTTTCCACAAAGCTCCACTTTTTCGGCAACGTCCCGAATCGTTGCATAAGGCGGCGGCTCTGATTTGAGAAGAAGTTGTCTGGCTTCCTCCGTTTGTTGAAGGCGAATTTGGATACTTTGGTGGTCAAACGATGGCTCGATGGAACTTGTAAATGCTGACCCAATTTCGGTTCGACATTCCGAAGCGACCAAGTGCAGAACTTCCGGGAGTTCCAGGGTGGATTCGGCTTTGCTTCGTATGGGCACAGTCAATTTTACGCCGAACACAATCCGTGTACAATCGGTTTTCTGTGAGCCATCCACCATTTGCTGCATTGTTTCCGGGTCAAGGGTCCCAAAAACCGGGAATGGGAAAGTCTGTTTTTGATGCTTTTCAGCATGCAAGAACGGTGTTTGCGGATATTCGGGATGCAACACAAATTGATGTTGCTGACCTTTGTTTTAACTCTGATGAAGAATGGCTAAGGCAGACCCAAAATGCGCAAATGGCACTGTACTCTGTTAGCGTTGCCACGTTTGTTGCATTTGCTGCGAATATACAAACTCCTAGTTATCCATCCGCAATGGCAGGACACAGTGTTGGAGAATATGCCGCATTGGCATGCGCTGGTGTCATTTCGATTTCTGATGGTGCTTTGTTGGTAAAAAGACGCGGTGATTTAATGGCGCGGTCTGGACAATTGCGAAAGGGAACTATGGCTGCCGTGATTGGATTAGATGATGAAATTATTGAAAAAACATGCAAGGAAATCAGTTCCGAAAATCAAGTTGTCGTGCTGGCTAATTACAACAGCCCGGGACAAGCGGTTATTTCAGGAGATGTTGATGCAGTCGGAATTGCAACGGAGAAATTGAAAGAAAATGGCGCAAAAAGAGTTTTACAACTCAATGTTAGTGGTGCGTTCCACAGTCCATTGATGAAAGAGGCGCAAGAGGCAATGGGAGTTGCGTTGCGAGAAATTGAGTTCAAAACCTTTGATAATCAGCCAAAAGTGATTAGTAATGTTACGGCGGCACCGGTTTTGTCGGTGAGTGAATGGAATGGATTGCTGGAATCGCAATTGGGCTCGCCGGTAAAGTGGACGCAATCCATGAATTCCATTTGTCAAATGGGTGTCAAGGATTTTTATGAATTTGGAACTGGCGATGTACTGTGT
This sequence comes from uncultured Fimbriimonadales bacterium, assembly GCA_964546835.1. Lineage (GTDB taxonomy): Bacteria > Armatimonadota > Fimbriimonadia > Fimbriimonadales > ATM1 > JAHCHL01. The sequence continues at coordinate 39,300 of CAZJKW010000002.1, read as the reverse complement.
GGTTTATTGCGGCGAATTGAGCCAGAGGCCAATGGATTCGCAATTAATTCAGAGGAATCCTTAAAAAAAGCATTGGAGAGTTTTTGAAATGAGATTGGATGGAAAAATCGCAATTGTAACCGGTGCAAGTAGGGGGATAGGAAAAGAAATAGCAAAGGCAATTTCAACCGCGGGAGCAAAAGTAGTTTGCGTTGCAACAACCGAATCCGGAGCAACATCGGCCGCACAAGAAATTGGTAACAACTGTGTGGGTTTGGCGTGCGATGTAAGTAATTTAGACCAAGTGAATCAATTGGTTGAAAAGGTAGTTGCTGATTTGGGAAGCGTTGATATTCTTGTCAACAATGCAGGCATTACGCGAGACCAACTGATTTTGAGAATGACTGAGCAAGATTGGGATGATGTCATTCGAGTTAATTTGAAAGGTGCTTTTAACTTTGTAAAAGCTTCCAGCCGCCCCATGATGAAAGCAAGGTGGGGCAGAATCGTCAATATCACTAGCATCGTGGGTATTGGTGGACAAGCAGGGCAAGCCAACTACGCGGCTTCAAAGGCGGGACTTATCGGTCTAACCAAGAGCATTGCAAGGGAGTTGGGTTCTCGAGGGATTACTTGTAATGCGATTGCTCCCGGGTTCATCGAAACCGACATGACCCACGCTTTGCCGGAAGAAATGAAAGAAAATGTGGTCAAATCGGCTCCGGCTGGTAGGTTAGGAACGGCGCAAGACATAGCCAATGCAGCGCTTTTTCTATGCTCAGATGCATCTTCATACATCACAGGACAGGTGTTGGTGGTGGATGGAGGATTAACGCTTTGAGAATTTGAGCCAAAATTGAGCACTGAAGTGCGTCTGCCGATGCAGACGAAACGTATTCTTGAAAGTAGGTGAAATGAAGTGGCAGATGTTTTTGCAAAAGTCCGAAAAGTGATTGAAGGGGAACTGGGTCGAAAAGAGGAAGAGATTCATCTTGAATCCACCTTCGTCGAAGACCTGGGTGCTGACTCTTTGGATTTGGTTGAGTTGGTCATGCATTTGGAAGAAGAGTTTTCAATCCAGATTCCAGATGACGATGTCGAAAAGTTAAAAACCGTCGGAGACGCAGTCAACTATATCCAGAAAAAACTGGACGAAGCCGCTTAACTTCTAATGAGCCGGGAAACCGATCCCCAAAAGAGGGTCGTCATCACGGGCCTCGGTGCCATAACGCCTGTTGGACATAACGTTCAGGATTCTTGGACTGCCATTCAGCAAGGGATGAGTGGTACGGGTCCGATTACATTGTTAGATGCGTCTGATTACTCTTCCAGAGTCGCCGGTGAAGTAAAAGATTGGAATCCTGAAGATTGGTTAGACCGGAAGGAAGCAAAGCGGCTAAGCCGCTTTCTTCAATTCGCGGTTGCGGCATCTGATATGGCAATCAGTGATTCGGGACTCAATTTGGGCTCCGTTGATAAAGAGCGCGTCGGTGTGATGCTGGGTTCGGGAATCGGCGGACTCGACATTTTGGGTGAGCAGCATCGCCGTCAGATTGATGGCGGCCCCGATCGAGTTTCTCCGTTCTTGGTCCCATACATGATTCCGGACATGGCAAGCGGATATGTCTCAATTCGACATGGGCTTAAAGGGCCGAATACTTGTGTGGTGACTGCTTGTAGCACCGGTGCGAACGCCATTGGTGACTCCATGCACATCCTATTAAGGAACGAGGCGGACGTGATGATCGCAGGTGGCGTCGAAGCGCCGATTACCGAAATCGGCCTATCCGGTTTTTGTGCGGCGAGGGCCGTGACGACTAACAACGACAATCCCACTACCGCCAGTAAGCCGTTCGATTTGAATCGGGATGGGTTTGTTATCGGTGAAGGAGCCGGCGTCGCGGTTTTAGAAACTTTGGCTCATGCCACAGCCAGGGGAGCCAAACCTCTTGCTGAAATCGTGGGCTATGCCATGACAGGGGATGCGTATCACATCACACAGCCGGACCCTGAAGGCGATGGAGCAAGAAGGTCCATGACCTTAGCTTTGAAGTATGCGGGCTTGAACCCCTCAGATATCGGATACATCAACGCTCATGGAACCAGCACGCCTTACAATGACCGGCTGGAAACCTTAGCGATTAAGAAGACTTTCGGTGAATATGCAGCAAAAGTTGCCGTTAGTAGCGTCAAGTCTATGGTTGGACATTCGCTCGGGGCGTCCGGAGCGGTTGAATCCATCATCTGTATCAAAGCATTGCAGGATGGGGTAATTCCGCCGACAATAAACTATGAGACACCCGACCCAGACTGCGATTTGGATTATGTTGCCAACCAGTCCCGAGCAGCAGAAATTCAATATGCAATGAAGAATTCATTTGGGTTTGGTGGACACAACGTAACTTTGATTTTCAAGAAATCCGATGGCTAAAGCATTACAAACCGATCAAAAAAAAGCGAGGATAGTTTTCATCCTCAGCTGGTTCTTGATTATCTTTAATGTGACAGGCATTGTTTGGTCAATCGGCGTTAGGTTTTATTTTACGTATGTCCAAAACGACACCTTCTTCACGACCTATTTTAGGGAGCGTCTGAATGAATTTTATTGGATTTCTGTATTGTTCAATGTTTGGATTGCGTTGTCCCTGGTGCAGATTTTTATGTGGCACAAAACACTTAATTGGATTCAAGAAGACACTCGAGACTCCCAAGCCGCAGAAGCAAGTGTAAAATTAGCACGGATGACAGCATTCGCCGCCGGAGTTTTGGCTTTGCTGGCATTTGCATATACATTTAAGATTTGGCGAAACTTATATGAAGTTGGAAGACAGTACAATTTCTTGTAGCCTTCTTTTGACTAACTGATAGTTGATTTTCAAAATTAGTTAGGGAAGCGTGTCACAAATTTTAAAACAGACTACAATTATTGATATTGGAAAAAAAGAAATGAAAACCCTTTGCTTGTTTGTTTTGACTGGAATTTTTGGAAACTGTTTTGCCGCATGGACGGTTACGAATTTGCACCCTGGGTCTGCGACTTACTCCTATAGTGTCGGTGGTTCGTCCGGCAAACAGGTGGGTTACTCAGGTGTAGGAGGGGTTCAACATGCGAGTTTATGGTCCGGAACGTCCGGGTCATTTATTGATTTGAATCCAGCGGGATCAGCAGTTTCATCCGCATTTGGCACCAACGGATTCCAGCAAGTTGGAGATGCTCAAATTGGAGGAGTTACCATTGCCGGATTGTGGAATGGCACGGCAGGGTCGTGGACGGCACTCAATCCAGTCGGAGCCACTTTTGGTCAAGCTAAATCGACCAATGGAACGCAACAGGGTGGCAAAGTGGCCTTTGGTGGTCTGGACCAAGCGGCATTATGGACCGGTACTGCAGCAAGTTTTGTTAACTTAAATCCGGCTTCGGCACTTTTTTCTGGTGTTGAATCAGTCGTTGCCGGTCAACAAGCCGGCTTTGCGAATTTTTCAGGGACTATTAAAGCGGGAGTTTGGGCAGGGTCGGCTGCAAGTTGGATGGATTTCCATCCAGCCGGATATACGGAGTCAACGATTTTTGAAACTACTGGTTCGATGCAGGTTGGTTATGCTGTAACCGGCGGAAATGCCCACGCGTCGAAGTGGAGCAATACAGCGGCATCGTTTGCGGATCTTAACCCTGCGGGCGCCGACCGTTCAGCGCTTTTTGGTACTGATGGGATTTATCAAGCCGGTTATGCTCGATTTGCCGGAATAGAAAAAGCGGGAATTTGGACCGGTTCCTCAGCATCATTTGAAGATCTACATTCGCAACTGGCCGGATTCAGTTCATCCCGCGCTTGGTCAGTTTGGCAGAGCGCCGGTTCGTTGTTTGTTTCCGGTTATGGTTTCAACACGAATACGAATCGCACTGAGGCACTGCTATGGACAAATCCTGTTCCTGAACCAACTTCTGTGTCAATTCTGGTTGTTGGTCTCGGAGCAATTCTCAGAAAAAGAAAAAGATAATTCTGCTACATCCTGTGATTATCTGGCGTAGAAATCCTAATGAGAATTGGAATCATCGTTGGGAGCACTCGACCTGGGCGCAAAGCCCTTGAAGTTGCGAATTGGGTTTTTAAAAATGCATCGAATCGCGAAAATGCGACCTATGAGATAGTCGATATCGCCGATTTCAATTTGCCCCTTTTAGATGAATCGGTGCCCCCATCAAGAGGACAATATGAAAAAGAGCACACTAAAAAGTGGGCTTCGAAAATTGCAGAATTAGATGGTTTTGTTTTTGTGACACCCGAATACAATCACTCAACATCGGGTGCCTTAAAGAATGCCATTGATTTTGTTTATGGTGAGTGGACGAATAAAGCGGCGGGATTTGTTGGCTACGGGAGCATGGGAGGTAGTCGCGCCATCGAACACCTTCGATTAATCATGGCGGAGTGTCAAGTTGCCACTGTAAGAAGCCAAGTTATGCTTTCCTTATTTACGGATTTTGAAAATTTCTCGACTTTTAAACCGGCTGAAGTGCACACAAAAAGTCTCAATGCAATGCTTGAACAATTGGAAAAATGGACAAGTGCAATGCGTTCAATCAGAAATTGATAACTTGACGGGCAACGAAGCCATATATTTATTGGCACTGTCAGTTTTGATTTCGCCCCGTTCTTCCAATAGAAGGACGCATTTGAGCGCCAGATCGACTGAACCATATACATAGTTTGAAATCATTGCTATCTTTTTCAGCATTTCTGAATCAGTATTTTCTAGATCAAACAAGTTTTTCACATAAATCATGTCTGCCTCAATAATCTGATTTAGCGCAATGCGTGAATTTCCTTCAATCACGCAAGGTGCAATTGGCCACTTTTTGAGGGCTGTGGTTCCATGCGGGACAAACCCCATGTTTCTTAATTCAATGTCAACTTCACCGTAAACAGGTTGGTTTTCATAGAGAGGAACAAAAGAAACCTCGATTTGAATCATTGCAGCATTCGATAGTTTTTGTTTGCCGGATTGCAATACCATCAGTTCGCTTCCTTGCACATCAATTTTTAGTAGGTCAACATGACTAATTTCTTCAACGTCATCAAGCCTTTTCGTTTCAACGGTTTCAATCGAAACAACTTCTGCTAATTTTGCTAAATCTTGAAACAGATTTAAAGTGACAGGATTTGGTTTTAACAAACTTGAAAGTCCCGTTCCTTTACAAACATGTAAATTGTGACTTTTCCCATCACCCAAAGCATAAGGTAAATAGGATTGACTGTTTCCTTTAATTTTTTGCAAGGATTCAAATGCGCTTGCCTGAGGCTCAAATCCAATCAGTTTGCAAAGACCGGCATTTAACATATTCCAGTAGGGCGGCTCACCATCAATAGGGTTTGCGCCCACATCAACTATGCAAACTTCGGTTTGCAGATTGAGCAAATTGAATAAGGTCTTTAAGTCACTCATTTATCTATCTTAATGCCATTACAATTGGGCTTTCTTTTGCACGAAACAATTCATGGGATGCGTAATCGTCTCCGTTAACCCATCGCAACGCTTGGTATAAATTTCGATACCTTTCTTGTTCATCAAGGGGTTCGGGCCAATCTAAATTTATTACTGGAATTTGCAAAAGTGGACTCGTCAAAAAAGTAGGTCTCACTAAATTAAAAACTTTAACTTCTGGATCAGCAAATTGAATCAAACGAGAGATTTCTTCAAGAGTTGGCCGCAGCCATTCAACGCGTGTCTTATCGTAATCATCTGCGTCTCGCAAAGATAGCGAATTAAACAATTCTCTTCTATCGCCAAGCCCGACTGCAATAAACACATGAGTCGAATCCTTAATTGCGGCTTCCAATTCCGAATCCGCGAGAATCCTGAATTCTGTCTTGCTTTCTTCTGCAAAAGTTCTTGCTAGTCGGTCAAACAAATCTAAGGCTTCGTCATGAATATCCACTAAGTGTAAAGTTGCTTCAGGACCCCATTCAGAATTAAATATCCCGGCCAAAATTGCAGCACCGCATCGAATGTTTCCTGCGCCGATAACGGCAATTTTTGGCGGACTAAGCACGGATTGATTTTACCGATACTATTCCGGTACGTCTTCCGGTCTTGTTTTGGAGGCCTCAACATTCTCTGTTTGAATTTGCGAATAAATCTCTTGGCGGTGAACAGTCACATCTTTGGGCGCCCGAATGCCCAGCCGTACTTGTTCTCCCCTAACCTCTAACACAACGACTTCGATTTCGTCGCCTATCATGATGCTCTGATGAACTTTGCGGGTTAGTACAAGCATGGAACGCGCCCTCCTTGGCACGTCGGATTTCGCTACACATCCGAAGTTACGACTATTTCACCCGTTCTTTGTTAACGGGTGCAAGCAAGTTTGCCGGGAAGCTTATGCTGCCTTGGCGGTTTCTTCTTCGGCTGAACTCCGCAGGTCATTGAGAATCGGGTGACGAATCTGCCACTTTTCATCTTCAATAACCACTTGCATGCCTGTCCGGGTTTCGGCGTTGATGACAATGGGGCCCGCAAGGTTGGCTGTCATTTCGTCCGGCTTTCCCGGAGGAATGGAGACAATTGCGTAAACTACGGTCGGAGTTTCTTCAGTGAGTTCCAACTCCGTGATCGGAGCGTCCGGCAATTCGGGTGAATAGTCAGATCTGAATTTGTCGGGACTGATGACCAAAAATGCAAGGTTTGGATCATCGGCTGATTGCATCCATCGGAAGGGGCTGCCTTCTTTATGCTCAACGATGACGAAGTTTCGTTTATTGGGAAAGCCAAGTAAGCCGGTCGGCAGTTCAAAAACATCTTCTTCCGTGCATTCTATGTTTCCAAATCGGGTTGTTTCAACAATCATGGTTTATCTCAAATAGTCAAGCAGACTCATTCGGGTGATTCCGGAAAACGCGGCCAGTGCCGCTTGGTAAGCGGTCTGTGTATTCTGCAAGTCCGTAATCGTCTCCGTCATGTCCGCATCTTCTTGTTCAGAAATTTGCTCGATGAATTGGTCGATTCTCTTTTGTGCCATTTCGGCAGCATTTTCCATTTGATTCATGGCCGCACCAACATTTCCCCGTACCAATCGAAGACCGGACATGGAACTGTCAATTTCGGCAAGACTCACGCCACTGATGCCACTTAAATCACCTGCACTTAGCCGAACTGCCAAGTCTTCCAATGCATCAAATGCAACCGTCATTTGTTGGTTAAGGATGACGTTTTGCTGAACTGTCATTCCGGGTCCGACTTCCACATACTGCTGGTTGGTATCCCCGTTGTAATTCAACTGCGTCGGGTCTGCAAACGAAGGAACAAACGGTTTCGTTTTCGAGAGTTGTCCGGCAAAAAGGTAATTCCCATTTTGGTCTTGAGAGTTTCCTAACTCTACGAGCCGAGATTGTATCGTGCGGATTTCCGAAACCATAACCTGTCGACTATCTTGATCAGTCGCGGAATTTGCGCCTTGAATCGCAAGCACTTTTGCCCTTTTCATCAAAGATTCCATCTCACCCAGACTTGATTCCGCATATGCCATCGTCGTTCGTGCGGCTTTCGCAGTATTCAAATGCTGGGTCGACAGACCCTTCGCGGAGCGAAAAATCATGATGCTAATTGAGGCAAACGGGTCATCGCTTGCCACCTGCACTCTCTTGCCCGTGCTGATTCGTTGTTGAAGCGTGAGCATTTCCCCTTGCAAATCTAAAAGAGGGTTCTTGAGGCTGGCGTACTGTTGTTGGGTACTCACTCTCATGGGCTACTTTCCTACTTATCGGCCGAATGTCCTAATAAGTTCATCGGTTACTTGGTCCATTACCGTTAGAACTTTCGCGGATGCTTGATATGCCCGCTGGTATTTGAGCATCAAAGCCAGTTCTTCGTCTTGATTAACCCCGCTAATCGATTGCCTTTGCGCTTCCAATTGCGTGGCAATGGCTGACTGGGAATCCGCAGAGGAGGCAAAGTAGTTGGTGTCTTGACCTAACTGACCGACTAAGTTACTGAAATACTGTGTGACGCTCGCACCGCCAAGGTTGGCGAGTCCGGTGTTTCGCAAATCGGCAATCAGGGACGCAAGGCCGTTATCACCCGGACGCCCTGAGGTTCCCGCTGAAATATTTTTCAGGTCTGCGACAATGGCGGGATCTAATTCAAAATCAGATGCACCATTGGTTCCGGAAAAAATATCAATTCCGGTGGTGTTATTCAGATTAATTCCGGTTTGATGGATGGTGTTGATTTGATCGCGAATTTCATTTGCCAAACTGTCTAACTGCGTTTTGTAACTTTGAACTTGACTGATAGAACCAAACAATCCCGACAACCTTCCGCCTCGAATCGAAATCGCATCACTTCCAATTGTAATGGTTCCATTGGTAGCATCAAAATTGTTCGACAAAGGCCTATCGGATGCTTGATCAACCAAAGTGTGTTGATTAACAAAAACCGTCATGGACCCATCCGGCAGTTGTTGTGTTCGAATATCAACTAAACCGCTGAGTTGATTGATTAATGCATCTCGCTGATCTAATAAATCGTTTGGAACTGCTCCAGATCCCAAATGCGAGCGAATTTCTCCATTGAGTTCACTAATTTGTTTTGCAATTCGATTGATATCTTGAATAGTTACATTGGCTTGAGTTTGTAAACTTGAAAACTGATCAACTAATTGATTGCTCGTTTCTCTTAATCTTCCTGCAAACAATCCACTTTGCAATCTTACATTGAGTCGTGATGCTTCATCTGCCGGATTGCTTGTAAGTTGCGACCACGCATCAAACATTCGAGACATTGCGTCGCTAATTCCGCCGGTTCCCGGTTCGCCGATAACTCCTTCAATGTTTCGCATGGAAGTCAACATCTGATTCAAACGTCCTTGCTCAGAATTGGATTGAATGATTCGACCTTCTACAAACTGATCGCGAACACGCGCAATCGAACTGATTAACGAGCCGGTCCCAAGCGTTAATGGATTTGCGCCAAAAAAAGTAATTGGGGTCATTGGCGTCATTCCAACGGTTTGACGCGAATATCCCTCTGTATTGAGGTTCGCTAAATTGTGTCCCGTCACGTTTAACGCAGCTTCAAAATTGCGCAACGCTTGAGAGGCGATATTAATTCCAAAAAATGAGCCGGGCATAGGATTAGGCCTTTTGGTCAATTAGCACTGCCGCGTGGCTTTTCGTTGCAAACTTCCCATTCTCATTTTCGGCTGCTCTTGCAAGCAAATGAAGTGAGCCGGTGACAAAAGTCAATTCGTTCTCAATCAAGGCCTGGTTCTTTCGAACCACGCCTTGAACAGATTGAGCAGCCGCTTTCACGCGATTGGCAAGCGCATGAACGTGTCGTGCTTCGTCTTCTGAGAGAGCATTCACCAGACTTCGAAAATTCGGTTCTGCACCTAACTTTTCGGCCAGCCCTTTGGCGCATGTCACAGCACGTTCATCAATGGTCTGCAATGAATCTAACAACCTTGTGATTTCAGGTTGCAACGATTCAACGCGATTTACATCTCGCAGCATGACGGCTGCAGTTTGTTCATGCAAACTTCGAAGAATTCTTTCGGTTGTACCGAGGTAATCCCACCAAATCGTTTGCAGTTCTTGAGTTATCATGGATTGATCTCCTTGCCGAATGATTTCGGTATTGATTTCGAGCCGTCCATGCTCTGTTCGGTTTTTAGCGTTGCCGCCATTTTCCGAAGGGTCGCTTCTTCCATGCGACCGTAAAGTTGTTTTGCCATTCCTACACCGTTTCCGGAAGACATCGCTTTTGCAACGGCTTCGTCAAGAAAATCAGCGTACATTTCGCCTTCAATTCCCTTTCCAAACATGCCCGACTGACTGCTTTTTCGCATTTCGCCAATCAGTTGTTTCAAAAAAATGGCTTCGACATCTTGCGTTGCCTTTTTGACCTTTGCAAGTTCCGCCTTGACTTTCGGGTTTTCTTTCAACTGCTGGATAGCAATTTTTGAAAGTTGCTGCTTGTTGAGGTTAAGAATCGGATTCATGATTATTGCGTCCTCACCGTTGCCTTAATTGCACCTTGTGCTTTCAATGCTTGAATAATGGCAATCATGTCGCGCGGGGTTACCCGAAGAGCTCGAAATATCTTCGCCAAATCGTCTATCGTTGCATTTGGCTTAATAATCCCGATTTGAACCGTATCTTCCTTAACCTGCACCTGCGTATTGGTTTGAGTTTCGGTACTGCCATTGGAAAATGGCAACGGCTGTACGACTTCGTTAAACTGATTGATTTTTACGATAAGGCCGCCTTGAGCAATCATTGCAGGACCAATTTTCACTTCGCCGCCAACGACAATCGTGCCGGTTCTTTCGTTAATAACAATCTCCGCCGGTGTGTCCGGAACAACGGTAATCGAGCCGATTCTTGCAAGAACTTCAACCGGATCAAACTTTTCTGAATCAACGGCCTGAATCTCGACTCCGCCGCCATCAACCGCAACGGCGCGCAAATCCGGACACAATTCGTTAATCGCATCCATCATTCTTTGCGCGGTTGTGAAATCCGGTGCGCTCAATTCCAAAAATAGAGTTGAATTTTTTGCAAAAGTCATTGGAACAGCTTTTTCAACCATCGCACCTTCGGTAATGATTCCAACGTTAAGGTGATTTTTCTGCCTTGACGAGCCACCGCTTCCTGCGTTAAATCCACCAATACTCACCGGCCCCATCGCAACAGCATAAGCCGCAGTTTTGTCTCCGGGTGCAAACAAAGGTGTTTGCAATAGGTATCCACCTTGCAAACTTTTTGCATCACCAACGGAACTGACCGTAACATCAATGCGACTGCCGTTTCTTGCAAATGGAGGTAACTCAGCGGTTACCATTACCAAAGCAACATTTTTCAAATTGATTTGTTTTGCGTCAACATTCAAGCCGTAATCTTTGATTAGGTTTTGAATCGCTTGTTGTGCAAATGGGGAATTCCTTGAGTCGCCTGTTCCCTCAAGCCCAACGACAACTCCCAAATTGGTGATTTGGTTGTAACGAACGCCACGAACGCGAGTGATGTCCTTGATTCGAACAATTGGCCCGTTGTTTCTTGAGTTGATGATTTCCGTATTATCTTTCTTGTCATTCTTCTGCGAAATTGCAGGAATGAAACTTGCAATCAGGATGGATACGAAGATTAGTTTTTTCATGTAATTCACCTTAGAAAAGCCAGTTCAGCAACTTGCTGATAAGTCCTTGTCGTTGACGATCACCGACCGTCCCTTTTCCATCGTATTTGATGGATGCTTCTGCAACATCCTCGCTAAGAACTGTGTTGTCGGACTTGATATCATCTGGCCTTACAATTCCTTCGACAATCATTTTCTGCGTTTCCTTATTGGTTTGAATAAAACGCGTGCCTTCAATTACTAAATTGCCGTTCGGCATCACTTTTTTCACAACGACTGTTAATCTCGCAGTCAATTTTCCTGCGCGCGTGGTCGAGCCGGTACCGGCACTGTTCGAACTGGAACTTGTTCCGAGATTTGGAATAATCGCTTTCAAAATCGGACCAATTCCTGCATCAATCGTGTTCTTGTCGGTTTTACTTCCCGAAGTTGATGCGGTCGAAGATGCAGAACTCACTTCGCTGACAATTACAGTCAAAACATCGCCTACATTTCGTGCAATCCTGTCCGATAAAGGATTCTTTGCGTTGTTGTTCCACAAAGAACCGGTTTCATCTTGTGCAATTGCGGAAATAGCAATTACAATTATCGCAATTGAAAAGAAGAGTCTCATAATTTCACCTCAATAGTTCCATCGGTGGCTTGTTTGCCAACCAACGTCGCTTTGGTTTCTGGAATGTAAATCGTTACGTTTTCACCTGAAATGGACTTCACTTGTCCGGTTACTTCAATCGAGATTCCACCGCTAACAATCCGAACTTGAACCGTGGAACCGGACTTAACCGTCGGTGCCTGAACAGTAAGCCCTTTGTTAAAAACAAGTTGCTGCGTAAACTGAGTTTCCTCTCCAATTTTCCCGGTCACGGTCAGCAAAATCGTTTTGCCTGTGTCGCGCGGAGAAGTAACGGTTAAGGTCAATACTCCGGTTGCAATTCTTCGTTCAATCGGTTTTGTAAACAGGTAAACCGGTCCCGCATTCGGCATGTTTTGTTCAATCCAATTTCGACCTAATGTCGCCAATTCTTCTGCATTCAAAATCCGGGTTTCGCGTCGAACCTTTGCCAAGGGTGGAACCACAATTTCAATTGTTTCAATTGGAATTTTAGCGGTTCGCAATGCGGATTGAATGGTTACAACTGTGACAATTCGGTCCATTCCCGATGGCGGAGTTACACCCAACGATACCAATCTCAATTTTGCAGTCCACTCTTCGTTTCCGCCAATTTCCGATATTTGGTCAAGCGTTACGGTCGATGTTTGAATTTCGGAAACAGCATTGACTTTGATGATTGCAGTTTTTCCAACCGAAGGGACCAAAGTTGAACGAATTTCACTTTTAGAAATGACCGATTCGCTGCTTTTCGCTTTCGCAATCAAGCCAAAGCCGGTATCTCCCGGATTACCAATTCGCGTTTTTGAATCTGTGCCGGTCTTCACCAAAAACACTTGTCCAATTTCAATCCGCGCACCGTCTCGCAAAACGGTCATAAATCCATCCGGAGTGAGTCGAGCATCGGTCGCATTTCCGGGGCAAAAAATCGCCGGGTCAAATGCGATGCCGTTGGCTTTGATTTCGCCATTCGATATTGAAAGCGTAACACTCTTCGCAACCGAACCGCCCTTCAAACGAAATTGGCCCTCGCCCTTCACTTCAAATGCGTTTTGAGAAAATGCAATCGAGAAGTTAAGAGCAAATGCAAGCGTTGCAAAAATGCGAATCAATTTCATTATCGTTTCAACTGGTTGGTAACGCTCAACATGTCGTCACTGGTTTGAATCGCTTTGGAATTCACTTCGTATGCGCGTTGAGCAAGAATCATTTTCACCATTTCTTGCACCATTTCAACGTTGGAACCTTCCAAAAATCCTTGCAAAATGGTTCCGCTTCCGTTGGTTCCGGGCTCGGTTTCATTTGCATCGCCCGATGCTTGCGATGGCTTGAAGATGTTGCTGCCTTGTCGCGTTAATCCCATTTGATTTGGAAATGTGTAAACGAGAATCTGTCCGAGAATTTGCGGCTCTTGCTGCCCTGCAACTTGTGCCGACACCGTTCCATTCTCAGAAATCGAAATACTGGTTGCTTCCGCCGGCACTTGCAAATTTGCTGTTAATGGATAACCGTTTGAATTCACAATCGTTCCGGCAGAATTGGTTGTAAATGCGCCGTCGCGAGTGTAGCCAACGGTTCCATCCGGCAAGTTAACTGCAAAAAATCCTGCGCCGTTAATCGTTATATCAAGCGGGCTGCTGGTTGCTTGCAATGCACCTTGACCGAAATTCGATGCATTAGCGCTAAATCTTGCTCCAAGTCCAACTTGAGTCGGTCCGGGATTCTGAGTTCCGCCACCGATGTCTGCGCCGGCAACTCGCAAATTTTCATAATACAAATCTTGAAATTCAGCGCGATTGGATTTAAATGCCGTCGTGTTGATATTCGCCAAGTTGTTTGCGATGACATCCAGATTTTTTTGTTGAACCACCATCCCGGTGGCTGCCGTATTTAGCGATCGTATCATTCTTTTCTCCTTGCCCTTTTCGGGCTTCGATCGCCTTTCTGAAGTTTCTTCAGTCTTTCAGAAACTTAATGCCTCTTTGAAAATTCAAAGTCCGGCTATCGTGCAGAAAGGCCTTGCAAAAGTTTTTCTGTGGCTTCGTCTTGTGTCTTCACTGCTTTTTGCGATGACTCATAACTCCTCATTAGCAAAATCATTTCAACCATGGATTGAATTGCGTTTACGTTGGAACCTTCAAGCATTCCGGATTGAATTCTGGGTTCCGTAACTTGTTCAGTCTTTCCATCCCACAAACTGTCTCCGACTTTTTTCAAGTTGCCTTTGCGAACATCCAAAACACCAACTTCAATTCCGTCGACCGAAACAACGCCGATATTGGAAATGGCAATTTGGTTGTAATTGCCATCCGCACTCAAAGTAATCGGCTGACCGCTTACATCCAAAACCGGAAAACCGTTCTGTGTTGTCAGTTGTCCTTCCGAATTAACAGTAAACGCACCGTTCCTTGTAAATCGCATGCCCGCAGGGGTTTGAATGGAAAAGAATTGATTCTCATCTTCAATCATCAAATCCAATGGATTTCCGGTTTGTTGCGCTGCGCCGGCAGAGTTATCCGACCACTGCGTTTTTATTTGCGCCCCGGTCCCAAGGGTTCCGATAAGTTTCCAAGAGGGTGTTCCGGGGAGCGCCATTTGTCGTTCCATGGCGTCCGCAAAAGTAAGTCCGTCGCGCTTAAATCCGGCAGTGTTTACGTTTGCCAAATTATTAGCTATCACATCCAGTTGTGATTGACTGGAGTGCATTCCACGGGTTGCGGCAAGAATTCCCCTATTCATTTCCTGCATCTGTTATCGGTGCAGTTCTTTTTTGCTTCAGGGGGGCAAATTTCGCAATCTTCTTTAGGTTTTTACATCCCTTTATCCGCGTGATAACAGCAATTCATTTGATGCCACCGCACGCTTCGGGTGGATGCTACCAAACAGATATCCCTCGCTACTCGCAGAGGCGAGGGTGCCCAATACCGGTAGTCCAAATGCATCTGCTTGATGGTTGACTCAACTAACCTGAACCCAAACTTGAACCAATCAACCCGGTAAAAATACGGGTTTTCTGAAAAAATCCCTGACAAATGGGCTTCTTGAGTACCTATAGACTGGTTGATGCGAAAAATCGTCAATTGCGTACTTGTTGCGACGAGAGGGCTGAAATGCCCTATGGCTCCCAGTCAAAGTCCTGAACTCCCACGTCCATAATCAAACCGATGGCGACGATATCCCGGGACCAACTTGCAAAATCCAAGCCCAAAAAATCCAGAAGATGGCGTTGGCGCGCCGGACTTCTCATCGTTGTCCACATCCTGTTCGCCATCCATATCTGGCAATGGAAAACTTCCGGCACCACAATGACGCCGCTCGAACCAAGCGAAAGCATGCAAACGCTTGAACTCGGCTATGTGAATGCGGGATTCCTGTTTTTTGCGCTTGCAATTTTGTCAACCCTGTTGCTCGGTAGATGGATGTGTGGATGGCTATGCCACATTGTGTTTCTTCAAGATGCATGCGGTTGGCTCTTGGGAAAACTGGGAATCAAACCCAAACCGTTCCGGTCGCGTTTGTTAGTCTGGGTTCCGTTGTTTGCAGCGTTTTACATGTTTGCGTTTCCTTCCATAAAAAGAATGTTTGAAGGCAAAAACGCACCCGCTTGGACGTGGCATTTAACAACGGACAATTTCTGGCAAACTTTTCCTGATGTCGGAATATCAATCCTAACATTTGTTGTATGTGGTTTCCTAATCATTTATCTGCTTGGAAACAAAGGATTTTGCACCTACGGCTGTCCTTACGGCGCAATTTTCTATCACGCCGATAAAGTTGCATTTGGAAAAATTCGTGTCACCGATGCATGTAGTGGGTGCGGACATTGCACAGCAACTTGCACATCCAATGTTCAAGTCCACGACGAAGTTGCGAAATACAAAATGGTCGTAGATCCGGGTTGTATGAAGTGCATGGATTGTGTGGATGTTTGCCCCAATAATGCGCTCTATTTTGGGTTTGGAAAACCGACAGTGGGACAAAAAAAGCAAAAGTCAGAACGTAAATTCGACTTTTCTTGGCAAGAAGAAATTGCACTTGCGATTTTCTTTGTGGCGACTTTCTATGCGCTCTATGGATTGTACCAAGTGGTGCCGCTACTACTGGCAATTGGAATCGGCGCAATTTGCTCATACCTGTTGTTATGTTTTGCAAGAATGTTTTATTCAAAAAATGTTCGATTGCAGCGCAACCAGTTAAAAAGAGAAGGAAGACTAACGGGCTGCGGAATTCGTTATTCCGTTTTTGCTTTGTTGCTAATTGCTTTTTTGTCTCATTCCGGATACATCCAGTTTCTAACAAAAGAAGCGATGCATAAAGTTCAATTGGCAAAAGAGTCAATTGCAATCCAATCGGCAACTGCAGACAAAGAAGCAGAAAATGCAATTAACTCTCTAAAAGAATTGCAAAGCAAATCTCTGTTTCAAGTTGCACTTTGGGAATCAAAAAAAGGAATCTTGTTGGGTTACTTGGGTAGGTTGCAAGAAGCGGAACCGGTTCTAAGAAATGCAATCGAATTGGACCCGCGAATCGTGGATTCTCATCGCGCGTTGGGTCAACTTTTGGTTGGTACACAACGTTTTGAGGAAGCGATTCCACCCTTGTCGGAAGCAATTCGAAAAAACACCAAAGACCTTGAGTCACTGCACGATTTGGCGATTGCCTACAGTGGCGCTGGCAAAACCGATGAAGCCCTTACTGCATATGCCGAGTTGTCAAAACTCCAGCCGGATAATTTGGAAGCAAAAAACCAATACGGATTGGCATTGGCAAAAGCCGGAAAGCGCAAAGAAGCCATCTCGATGCTTGAAGAGGTCACTTCCAAAATGCCAAATGACTTTCAGACTCGGTTCACGTTGGGGCTGATTTATGCTGAAGAAAATCAGTTGAGCCAGGCAATAAGGCAACTGAAAGTCGCGGCTGAGTTGAGGCCGGAACGGTTTGAAGTCAATTTTGCATTAGCAACGGCTTTATACGAAAAGGGTGCTTTCTGGGAAGCAAGCCAATATGCGCGGAAGGCCGTTCAGATCCAACCAACGAACCGCAACGCCTTGATTGCCTATGCAACCGCCCTTAAAGATGCTGGGATTTTGAAGGAAGAAATCCGAACGAGACTCGGCAAAAACGAAAAGACGGCTGCCGCCTACTATGCGCTGGCGGTGCTGCAAAAAGTGGAAGGGAACTTGGGAGTGTCAGAGATTAACTACCGAAAAGCCCTTAGTCTGGATAAAAATCTCGAAAAACCGTGAACGAAGAACTTTAAAAACCTCGTCATATTTCTCGCGTGATAATGGGAATTGTCACGTATACTGAACTGTCCAAGTTGAACTCAATCGTTTTGGATGGTTCACAGGGGAAGGAACGTGGATTTCAAGCCCCGCTCAAAGGAGTATCAGGTGATTCAACGCAATTATTTCGCCGCACTCGCCGCCGCGGCTATCTCCCTGTCAGGGGTCAGTGCGCTTGCTCAACAAACGTGGCAAGTGTCTGGTGGCGTCGCCAACGTCGCACTTAACGATTCAAACATCAAAAGTGTTGACATGTCTATAAATTTCAACGGTGTTGTCCCGGCAAACACTGACCAAATCGGTGCCGCTGTGGGTCTTCGAGTTTCTCCAAAGTCTAACTTGACCATTTTTGTTCAAGACGGTTATTTGAGAGAAATCATCAAGGGCAACGTTCAGATTTCATCCGGAATGACCGTTGTTCGCAACGGACGAAGAGTAACTCTTCCGGCACTTGAAGTTCGGCCTAACGGCAACCTTGCTAACTACGGCTTGAAAATCGGTCCGGTCGGAACAAAGTTGGAATACTTCAATTTGGTTTCGGGTGGAGCAGCACTTCACCGAAAGTTAGGCAAACTCACCGTTGCTTATTACGACATGTTGGTTGGTAAAGATTTGGCTGCAGCATTGAACGAGCCGCAGTTAGAAGAACTTTCAGTTGGAATCTTTGGACTCATCGCCGACATCAAAATGATTAGTGGCAATCCGAACGACCCCGACCCGGTATTGCCGGAACCCAGCATGGGAGATGGCCCGGTTGACGTAAAAATGAGCCGATATGGCGACGGTACAGCCGGCAACGTCATTCAGATCACCCGAAGTGGTGGTCGAGTTGCTTTTTCCGGTGGAACTGAATCTTGCAACGTAGGAAACGTTGACATTGACTGGAAACCCAAGCCTGACGTTCGCCACCCTGTCATTGGTCAAGGCATGTATCGCTTGACGGTAAAAACACGAAACGGCGTGAACTTCGACCGGATGGAAATGCTTTCAGTTTCTTGGTTGAAGCAGGGCTTTTTAGCACTCAATGACCCGACCTGTAACGCCGGTGGTTCACCTGCATGTACGAACACTGCATCGGGCCAGACCTTATTCATCAACTGTACGGATATCTATGGTTCAAGTTTGAACGCTTCTCAGGGAACCGGAACCGGTTCTATTCGAGTTCGAACGGAAGTCAATGCGCTAACCGGAGGAATCATCAACGGCGGAACTTGGCCGGCGATGACGTACACCGACGCATTCACCGGGCGTCTCAACTGCTTGGAAAGCGACCTCAGTTTGACTAACTTCCCCGGCGCGCAATTCTTCTTTGAGGGCTACTACTTCACAGCAGGAACCGGAGGAACTTCTACGACTCCGGGAATTGGCGGCGATTTGAATATGTATAACCAAATCGGTAACCGCCGAGGAACCCTTTCTTTCGGAACTCAATGGACGTTCTCAGCCAATGCAGAAGGTCTTATCTACGGAGTCATTCTTGACCGGTGGGTAACTCTTTCGGGTGCATCATCGACGACGGCTCAGCCAAGAACCGAAGGCGATGCAATCATTGCAGTTAAGGTAACCAACCTTAACAATGGTTTCTATCACTACGAATATGCTGTCTACAACTTCACGATTCATCGAAAGATACGAGAGTTTGCAATTCCGCTAATCGAAGGTTCCACTGTCCAAAATGTGGAATTCCGTGATCCAGATGGCGATGCAACGAACGGCTGGACTGGTGCTCAAAATGGACCCTTCTTCGTGTTCAATACTCCGTCTTCGGGAGGAACTTCTAACCCGTTGAAATGGTGCGAGTTGTATAACTTCGCCTTTGATGCAAACATCGCTCCTTTGGGAACGAACGCGCTTCGATTGGGCTTGAATGATGCCGGCGGCGCAGGTGCACCTAACGACATCTATGGCAATTTGAGTTCACCTCCTCCAGGATTGATGGACATGACCTCTATCTCCACTAATATGGGTTCATGGATTGGCGGCAACTTGGCTTCTGTTGCTGGAAGTGACAATTCTTACTACCACGCGAAGCAAGATTTGGGCGGAGACTTTGAGTTTCCCATCCAAATATTGATGGATTCCACAGCTCCGATCACGAACCCAAGTCTGATTGAATTGAAAATTGAAGCGAATGCGGATGCGGATTCGCGCCAAATGGAAGTTCAATTATACGACCGAGTTAATCCCGGTTGGGTAACTATTGGGACTCACTTGGTAGGAACCTCGGATGTTGTGACCACCAGTACAACTTCTTCAACTCCAAGTCGTTTCATTGATCCGGCAACGCGATTGATTAAAGCAAGAATCAACGTGACTGACGGTTCTGCAGAGACAGCCCAGGCAATTGAAATCAAGTTGGACAAGGTCCAATATCGCTTCGTTCGATAAACCTGATATAGAGCGAGGCAGAATGCTCCCTTTGAAATTCAAAGGGAGCATTTTTTTTGGGTTGTGTATCAAAATCAAATCGTGAACTACATTACAAGTGTGGGAATGGAAGTCCACGCAGAACTTCTCACCAACACAAAAATGTTTTGCCGCTGTGCAAACCGTTTTGGTGGTGAAGTGAATACTCGAATTTGCCCAGTTTGTTTAGGACTTCCGGGTTCATTGCCAGTCATCAATAAGCAAGCCACAGAACATGTTTTAAGAACTGCGTTAGCGTTGAACTGTAAGATTGCGATGAAAAGTTTTTTTCATCGCAAAAATTACTTTTATGCCGATTTGCCTAAAGGTTATCAAGTCAGTCAGTACGGAGAAACCAACCCGATAGGCTATCACGGCTATTTGGATATTCCCGGTTCGAGAATAAAAATTGCGCGAGTGCATTTGGAAGAAGATACGGGAAAACTGATGCATTTGCCCGGTGGCGGAAGCGGAGTTGATTTGAATCGCGCCGGGGTACCCTTGATGGAAATCGTCACTGCTTTTCCTCCTGATATTCATGATGGAGAAACTGCAAAAGAGTACTTAACCTATTTGAGATTAACTCTTATCTATCTTGGAGTTTGTGACGGCAAATTGGAACAAGGCAGTATGCGTTGTGAACCGAACATTTCGATTGCGCCGGAGGGTAGCGAAAAGTTGGGAATCAAAACAGAATTGAAGAATCTGGGTTCATTTCGGTCTGTCGTGCAAGGGATTTCTTTTGAAACGGAACGCATGAAAATGGCGCTTGAAAATGGCGAAAAATTGATGCAAGAAACCAGGGGATGGGACGAAACTAATTTACGTTCTTATCCGATGAGGGTTAAGGAAATGGAAAATGATTATCGTTATTTTGTTGACCCGGATTTGCCACCCATGGTTTTTTCTGAAGAGTATGTTGAAAAATTACGGAGTGATTTACCTGAGTTGCCGATTCAATTAAGATCAAGATACATAGAAAAAATGGAGTTGTCGGATTATGATGCGGGATTATTGATTAGCGAGCCGGAATGGGCATTGTTTTTTGACAAGGTGGTTGAATTAGGCTCGGACCCTAAAATGGCTTGCAATTGGATGAATGGAGAATTTGCCAGATTGCTTAATGAAAGTGGTCAATCCGCAGACAATTCTAAAATCACACCGGAGCATATTCAAGACATCGTTCAATTGGTGACTTCGGGAACCATAAACGGAAAGCAAGCGAAAGAGGTGTTTGAATCGTCCTTTGAGACAGGAGATAAACCAACAACGATTGTGCAGCAGTCCGGCTTGTCGCAAATCAGTGATGAGGCGCAGATTTTTGAAATCGTTTCAAAAGTATTAAATGAAAATCCGGATGCCGTCCAAAAATATAAACAAGGAAAAGTCAATTTGAAAGGGTTTTTGGTGGGACAAGTAATGAAAGAATCAAAAGGACGCGCAAATCCAGAAACGGTAAACCGTATTTTGAGTGACAAACTAGACTCATGAAGAAACATTTTTCGATATTATTCGTTGCGATTTTTGCATCCTGTTTTGCACAGAGCCCAAATCGTGTGTCACAAATTGTTGACCTGTACGAATCTGAATTGGTTATTAAAATTGACCAGGCATTTCATGATGGGCGCTACGGTGATTGCTTGGACGCTCTTTATTCTCAACTTTCTTTGTTCCCAACGGACTCAGAAGTTCAGGGGCAAATTGTGTTTATGTGGAGAAACGTTGAGATGGAAGAAAAAGCGATTTGTGAAGCAACTCGCTTTCGAACTTCTAATCCTGAAAATCCAATGATTGCGTTTAATGAAGGGAACTTGTACCAACTGAACAAATTGTATTCGCGTATCCCTCCCATACTTGAGCCCTGTTTTAAGAATGCAACCAGTGTTCAACCGGTGCTTCTCTTGGCAGAAGCTTATGAGAAATTGGGATTAATTTCAGAAGCACTTCGAGTTTGTCGTTATTTGAGAGAGAGATTTCCAAATGACCCGAGCGGGCGAAGGCAACTTCAAAGGCTTGAAAACAAGATGGCCGGAAAAGAACCGATTCCACCCCCGCCGCTACCTAAGAAGCCGAAGTGAGCGATTCAGAATTGCGGGTTCGAGTTACGCCGAGATGTCGGCAAGAGTCAATCGCATTCACGGAAGACGGTTTGATTGCGAAAATTGTGGAGCCGCCATTTGAGAACCTTGCAAACGAGTCCTTGATTCGGCTACTCTCTAAAACGCTGGGCATTCCTAAGTCCCGGATGAGAATTTTAAGAGGTGCAAAGTCCCGTAACAAAATCGTTCGGTTCGATGCAATTGAACAAAAGGAATTGAATGAAATTCTACTGGAGAAATTGAAATGAAAAAAGTTCTGTCACTATCGATTGTAATATTTTTGCTTATGCCGACCTTTGCCGGAAATTATGAGCGGTTACAGAAACTGAGAGATTGTGACAAGCTGATTATTAAGCAGAAGAGAAAAGACGATGTAACAGTTGTCGGACAAACTCAAGTGCGGTCACTTGCACAAATGTTAGTGATGAAAATTGATTCATCAAACACGCAAGCCGGTGAGCCAACTTATAAAGTTGAATTTTACAGGGGAAGTGGACGGAAGCCGCTTGATATGGTGTGGGTACATTCCAATGGAAATTGGGGCTTAACGGGAGACAATAATCCATTGGGAAAAGACACGAAAGTTGTTGACTGGATTAAGAAGGCACTTAAGCGTTAAGGTTCTCCGTGGTTTGTCTAACATAATTGAGTCTTAGGTTACTAAGTAAAGTTTGAACTTGGCGTCGGTCTTCTTCGTCAAGTTCAGGGTCCATTGCTTCTGCAATTCGATTGGCGATGTCAATTGCAATTTTCGCTTGCTTTAGATCTTTTTCAATTTTGCCTGTTATCGGGTCGATTTGCAATCCCATTTTCTGATTTGCCAAAGAAGCAAATTGGTCTAAGGATACAGCGAGTAAAACAAATACGGACAGAGGTTCTTCTGACATTTATTTTGCCTTCTTTAGAAATGATTTGAGTTTTGTTACATTTGTTTGGTGCATTGTTTCCGCCTCGGGAGTTTCAACAATGAGGGGTGCGTGGGAAATTCTAGTGTCATTTACGAGTAGTTTGAAAGCCGTTTCGCCAATATGGCCTTTGCCAATGTGTTCGTGGCGGTCTTTTCGAGATGCAAATGGTTGCTTTGAATCATTTGCATGAATCACAACTAAGCGATCAAATCCAATTTTGTTTGAGAATTCTTCGATCGTTTCTTCGTATGTGTCTTTTGTTCGAATATCATATCCGGCAGCAAAAATGTGACAAGTATCCATACAAACGACCAAGCGGCTGTCTCCGTTGTTTTCGTCAATGATTTGGCTTAAGTGTTCAAACCTGTAACCCAAATTGGTTCCCTGGCCGGCAGTGGTTTCCATTGTAATAGAAACTGATTGAGGCGAGTTCTTTAGGACAAATTTTGCGGTTTTTGATAGAAGTTTCAGTCCATCTGCTTCGCCTTGCCCAAGGTGCGAACCCATATGCGATACCGAATAGGGAATTTGAAGTGCTGCGCATCTTTCAAGTTCTTCGATCATTGCACGGATACTCTTTTCTCGAGTTTCTTCGTTTGGTGCACAAAGATTTATCAAATACGAATCATGAGAAATTACGAAGCCTATCTTTGCCGTATTTCGCGCTTCAATAAATTTGCTCGAAATTTCCGGCGTTATTATTTTTCCTTTCCATTGCTGAGGACTACTTGTGAAGACTTGGACGGCAGTACAACCGATTTCACTGCCTGTTTTGATTGCTGCGGCAAGTCCCTTGTTTGCCGGCATATGTGCTCCAATTTTTCTCATCACCCGAAGAAGATTACCACTCGGAAGGAGACAATGGAAAAATCAGCGAATTATACGCTTGGTGAGACTTTCAAAAGCGACGTGGCTCAAGACTCTTTACGGCGGCACTGAGCGATATGACTACATGGGAGATCAAAGACGTTGTTTGTGTATGCCAATTGGCGGTGTCGGTACCGGAACAGTTTCCATTTGTGGTGATGGGAGTTTGCGGCAATGGCAGTTGTCAAATCGAGTTCAGCACAACGGGTTCGTGCCCAATAGTTTTTTCGCATTGAGAATTGACGCCAAAAACAGTTTTGTTTTGCAAACAGAAGAGTTTTGGGACGAAGCCGATTTTGTGCCTGCGGCAGGAGTTTCGGACCATGTGATTCCCTTGCAAATGAAGTCAACGTTATCCGGATTGCCGAAAATTAATGGAACCCAGGTGAATGCAAGATATCCGATTTTTGAATTGGAATACTTGTTGCCGAATCAGCCAGTTACTTGCAAATTGACAGCTTGGAATCCAATTGGATTGAATCGTCTTGACATTTCTTCGATTCCGTGTGCAATATTTGAGTTCGAAATTCGAAATACATCCGATTCCGTTCAATCACCTTCCATTGCCTTTGCCTTGCAGAATTTTTTGGGTTGGGACGGTGTTAATCGAATTGTTGGAAACGGCTTCCCCGGATTTGGCGGCAATGAAAATCGGTGTGATTTGCAGCGAGTAGATTTGTTGAACAAGAGATTTCCTGAGGAAAGTATTTCAATTCGTTCGTCAGGCAAGTCAGTTACTTTTAGAAACGCTTGGACAGAAATAGAAGACATTTGGACCGATTTTTCACAAGACGGTGCATTAAAAGAAATTGATTTTGTGGAGCCAAGCCATGTCGGTCAGACGTGGAATTGTGCAATTTGTAATCAGCATTTTTTGAATCCGGGAGAGTCCGAAAAAAGCCATTTTGTTTTGACATGGAGGTTCCCCAATCGCACCGTAGATTTTGGTCAATTTGGCAATAAGCCAAATGGGGAATTCTTGGGAAACGATTACTGCGGGAGATTTTTGACTTCAGCTGAAGCGAATCAGTTTGTTACTTCGAAATTTGAGGAGTTAAGAATGGAGGCGTTTCGGTTTCGCGACCAGATGTTTGATTCTACTTTGCCGGAGTATTTAATTGACCGTGTTACTGCAAATATTGTGCCGCTTCGCTCCTCTATTACTTTTCAGGATTCGAACGGAGACTTTTTCGGATTTGAGGGTGGATGCGGAGCGTTTTCAGGCGGAGAAGATGCTGCAGGAGGATGCTGTCCGATGAACTGCACTCATGTTTGGAATTACGACCAAACGCTTGTGAATTTGTGGCCAGATTTATTTGAAAATATGAGACAGACGGACTGGATAAAGAATCAAAACATCGAGGGATTCTTGCCACATCGTTCGCACCTGCCCATAACGCTCAATTCACCCAAAAATGAGTTTATCGGTGGGCCAGAAAATCCAGCCTTAGATGGTTTATTTGGGTCCATTTTGAAATCCATCCAACTTTGGCAGCGAACGGGCGATCGAAAATTCGATTTGCATATCGAGCGTGCCTTGGAGTATGTGTTTTCGAAACACGATATTGAGTCAAATGGGGTTATTGTGAACGAACAACCTTGCACTTATGACATTTCATTGTTCAGTGCAAATCCTTTTATTGGGTTTTTATATTTGGCAGTATTGAAGGCCAGTAAATCCTATTTTGCAACCACTCATCCGAAGTTGTCAAACGAGTGCGAACGGCGATTTTTACTATCAAAAGTTGGATATGAGTCCGAATGTTGGAATGGCGAGCAGTTTGTTCAAAGAATTGAAACAAACCAATACCCATATCAATTTGTAAGCGGTTGTATGTCTGACCAATTGCTTGGACAATGGTGGGCAAACCAATTGGGAATTGGCGATTTGGTAGATCGTGAAAAAATCAAGAAAAGTCTTAAGACTATTTTTACACGAAACTTTTATTATGAAATTGGAAATACTCCTCAATCACCTCGACAATTTGCTTCATCCTCAGATCGGGGGTTAATTAATGTAACTTATTTAGATGGCGATAGGCCTCAAGTACCACTTTTGTATTCTGATGAATTTTGGACAGGTGTTGAATATACGGTTGCAGCGCTAATGATTCGTTTTGGAATGATTTCAGAGGGGCTGCAAATTGTAAGGGCTGTTGCGGATCGTTACAATGGGGAGTTTAGAAATCCATTTAATGAGATCGAATGTGGGGATCATTATGTGAGAGCAATGAGTGCTATGAGTCTTTATCAGGCATTTTCAGGAATTACTTATCTGCCTAATGTAATCTGTTTTGAACCGATATTGATAGAAAATCGACTAAAAGTTCCATTTTTTACCAATAGCGGAATTGGGAATCT
Source organism: uncultured Fimbriimonadales bacterium (assembly GCA_964546835.1). Taxonomy (GTDB): domain Bacteria; phylum Armatimonadota; class Fimbriimonadia; order Fimbriimonadales; family ATM1; genus JAHCHL01. The sequence continues at coordinate 13,652 of CAZJKW010000002.1, read as the reverse complement.
GGATGTAAAATCAGTTGGTGGCATTAATTGTGAAATTTCTGGATTTCCGCAAGATTGGCAATGTCGGCTTAACATTGGTTCTGAAATCAAATTAGTGAAACAGTTAGATGGAGCAGAATCAATGCATATCAACAAAAACTCAATTGTGATTATTCCGAATTCTGAAACAATCAATGTCTCAATTGATACTTAAACCGTTTGTAATTTCCAATTGCCCTTTTTGAACAGCCATATTATTATGAATCCGTTGATTCCTTGTGTTATGGACATAATCCACCAAGCAGTATTGCTGTTTCCGCCCAATAAGGGTACGCAAATCCATGCAAGAGGTGCTCGAAGCAGCCATAAGGAAATAGCACTTGCGATCATCGGTCGGACCGTATCGCCTGCACCTTGGATTGCGCCGGTCAAAATCATCGAATAACCAAATAGTGGTTCTGTTACGGCGATGATTCTTAGATAATTTACTGCAATTTCGCGTTGCCCCGGATCCGAAACAAATGCTCCTGCAATCTGGTTAGCAAATAAAAGAAATATAATTGACATTAATGTCATGATTAGAACACCCTGATTAGTCGCATTCCATGCTAATTTTTCTGCTCTGTCGGGGTCTTTCATTCCAAGACTTTGTCCAACTAAAGTTGATGCAGCGATCATGTAACCGAATGCAGGCATAAACGCGATTGCTTCCATTGAAAATCCGACGCGAATTGCTCCAAGTGCATCAGAACCTTCAGGCGTGTATTTGAGAACCGCCATAAAAGCATATAGTCCGGCAACACGAATAAATGCCTGAAATGCAGCAGGACCGGCGATTTTCAAGATGCGAACAACCCACATTTTTTGAATCCATTGCATTTTCCATGCCGCTCCCAAAATAGTTTTTCCCGCAACAGGAAAATAGGCAAACACTGCAAACCAAGCGCTAATTGTAAATGACCAACCGGCGCCAGCAATTCCCATATCCGCTCCCGGGCACCAAATTTGATTTCCAAACAATTCGATGTAATGACTTGGATACATTAGAAAATAGTTAAGTATGATATGTACGAGAATTTCTAAACCAGAAACGTACAATGGCCTTTTTGTGTCCCCAATGGCTCGAAGACTTGAAGCGATTGTAATGAAAATGAAAATTGCGGGAATACCCAAAAGCATTGGATAGATATACTGTTGAAATTGTTGATAAACCAATGCGTCATTTCCAATCAAACTTTTGGAAATAAACGGTACAAATTGCCATGCAAGCATCGTAAAAAAAATGCCTATAATCAATCCTAAAGTGGTTGATTGGCGGCTGGCACTGATTAGATTTTTTGATTCACCGCTTCCGTAGAATCTGGCGACCAACGCAGTCGTTCCTGAGCCGATTGCCATTGCCATGCTAATGAGGAGAAAGGTGATGGTCATTGCAGACCCGCTTGCACTGAGTGCTTCTTTTCCCAGGGCGCTGACAAATTTAGCGTCCAGCAAACTATTGACCGTCTGGAGTAGGTTCAATGCGACGGCCGGCCATGCTAAACCAAATACAATCTGTCCGACCCCGCTTTCGGCTTGATCTGTTTTTGAAGATTTGTTTCTCAATCCGAACATAATATGGCTTCTCTAAATACGCAAGAGTGATATAAAACAGTTCAGGATTTGTAAAAAATTGGAAAGTGAACGGATTTCATTACGAGTTTTTGCCGGGTTAATCTTGGCAATAGGGGTTGCCGTTCTTGTTTGGGTCGGAATTCATTCTCCCCAAAATTCAAACTTGTTTCCAAAGTGTGCTTTTTTGCAATTGAGCGGCTACTACTGTCCAGGGTGTGGTGGAACAAGATGTATTCACTCACTTCTCAATTTTGAAGTGCTAACTGCACTAAAACAAAACTTGATTGTAACAATCATTGGTGTGCCGTTGTTTCTGCTTTTTGCAATATCATTGGCTCGGCTTGCTGTATTAGGCAAGTGGAAATCTCCAAGCGTTGGAGGCCCGAAGGCGGGATGGGTTTTGGTAATTGTTATTTTGGTTTTTTGGGTGTTACGTAACATTCCTCATCCGGCTTTTGAATTTTTGCGACCCAGTGAGACTACGTTGAACCAATTAGAACAAATCCAGCCCAGTTAATCGGGTGTTTTGTTTTTGGGTTCTTTAACATTGTCATTTGTGCTTTTCTTAGGGCTTGAAGTTTGCCGATATTTTTTGAATAGTTGTCGTAAAAAAGTGTCATTAACTGCTTTGTGGACTCGTCTGGAACTTTAAGTAACGACATGATGATCGTTTTGGCTCCTGCAAATCGAAATGCTCGGCGCAACCCAAAAACGCCCTCTCCAACATTTTCGGTTCCTTTGCCCGTTTCGCATGCAGATAACACAACAAGATCAGTTCCTGACAGATCCATTTCTGAAATTTCAAGTGCAGTCGCCCAGCCGTCGTATCCATGTTTCGCCATTTCTGACGGATTATTTGCCCCGCTCAATACAATTCCGGATTTTGACATTGGGTCTTCGTTCGGTGTTGGCGAAGCATTACTTATGAAAAAGTCTGCGTTTATTTCTTGTGGTTGAACAGAAAAGAAAAAGCCGTGAGTTGCCAAATGGAGAATTTTTGGAGATTTGATTTTGTACAAGTTTGATTCACTTGCATTTGCTCCAGTGAATAGATTCGCCGAGATTTTCTTTGAAATTAATTTTCCTTCAGACTCGGTTCCGGGAAGAGCGACAAATTTCATGCCCTCTGCTCCTCGGAATTGAGGAGCACTTGGTGTTCTGTTCGTTGACAAAATCTCTGTTTCACTTAAGTCAAATTTTGGAGACGAAAAAACTACCGGTGGGTTGCTTGATTTTGTTTGACTCTTCATTAAGACAGATTGCGAGGATTCCAAATAACTAATCTGAAATTTTTCGATTAAGTACTTTCCAGTCGAGTCAGTTAACGATTCAAATGGAAGAAATGTAACAATCCCGGACGGAACAATAACTAAGTGATTTTTGCCCTTAATTGAGTTTTCGATAGGTTTTATCAATGTCAAATAAAGTTGTTTTGATGATGAAGCCAATGACTGACTTAACTGAAATTGTGTTTTATACTTGACTAATGTGGCTTTGATTGCTGAAGAACGTCCAAGCAACTTGTATTGCACGCTTTTGTTATCAATTATGAAGACTCCAATTTCGTTTGGCAAGAGGGGTAGAGGGATTGCAAATGGCTTTGTAAAGTCTTCCGGTTCAAATTCAACAAAGTCTAAAATCACCTGATCGTTTCTCAATTGAGATTGGATTTGGGACACCGTTACATTTGAGAAAGTCGCTTTTTGCCCTGCAATTTTGTTAAGTTCGGCAGATCGCTTTTCGATTTCAGTCTGAAGCGTTCTGAGCATCCCATTCGTTTCGATTGGAGTTTTGTCTCTCGGGGGGACCAGTTCTAATGCGGATTTTCGTGACTTGAGTTCCGTGAGGGACTCTCGCAATGCTTTAACCTCTGGATTTCGTTGAGATGCCAATTGAGTGGTGTGCAACTGCATTTGTAATTCAGATGCAACTCCTCTTAGAAGCAACATCCAATTATAAACTTGTGCAGGTGAGAATTTCCCGGTTCGTATCAGTGATACAATGCTATCTAATTGAAATTTAGTTGCAAATGAAACGGTGTTTTGTTCGCTACCCGTTTTCAATAGGTTGTTTAGAATTTCTCTCCTTATCCTAACTTCATTGTTGATGTTTTCAGTTGCATTCGATACGTCATTTTTCAAAAGATAAATGCGTCGAAGCCATGAATAGACGTTTAAGAGCGCACCATCATTTTGGTTGCCCGAAATAGTTTTTGATTTTTGGATAACTAAATATCTTGCTATTGCAGAGTCGAGATTCCCAAGCGAATAGTCTAAATAGGCATTAATCGCAGTTGCCCAAATTGCAGACGGGTGTTTAGAGTTTGCCAGCGCCTTTTCTGCCTTTTCACTGAATTCAATGGCCTCGGCGTATCTGCCTTGATTGGACAGAGAATTTGCCAAGCAAAAATAAGCAAGGCCCAAATCTTGTTCAGATACGTAATCCATTTTTTCAAAAACAGCCAAAGCGCGTCGATAAAGTTCTTCGCCTAGTTTTGGGAATCCACAGGTTGTAAATGCCGTTCCAATATTGATTCGGGCGGTTGCGTCGGTCCCGTCCTGTCTTTCTTCCAGGGTGTCAAGAATCTTTTTGGCTTCATTCAAAAACTCAAGAGATAGATTGGATCGGCCGAGTGAATTGTAAATTTGCGCTTTGTCCGATAGTAATTTAATTAGCGACAATTTATCGGCATTTGGGTATTTTTTGGCATGTGCAATTCCTAAATCTATTGAATCAAGTGCGGCATTGAAACTGTTGTTCATCGTGTATTGCGTCGAAATTTGAATCTGAGCATCCAAATAATCTGTTGCGAAAGTCGGTTTACTTTCATATAGTTTTGCAGCCTCTTCATAGCAGGAAATTGCTTCCGGGCCGCGTCCAATCATAGATAAGCAGTTACCTTTAACTAAAAGTGCCATGTCAAAGCGAAACGCATCGGGCATGCCACCGGAGCGATACAACTCCACCATTTCGTCAGCACAAGCAAGCGCATTTATCAATTGGCCCCTACTAAGATAAAGTTCAGAAAGAGATTGGAGAATCGAAAAACGAGTCGGAATTGCGGGCTTCCCAATTTCCCGGCATTCAACAATAAGTTGTGAATACATTTCAAATGCAGCATCAAATCTTCTGGTCTCGTTAAGAACGTCCGCTGCTTGCCTTCTATAAGTGACAGAGAGTAATCCTTTCTTCCCAAACTGTTTCTCTATCATTTCAATCAAGTCCGGCAAGATTTTGTCTAGTGCTTCGTAATTTTCAGTACGCGAAAGTGCTAATTGTGCAGACTGAAGCAGTTGAAAATAGCTAGTATCTTTTTTTCCAATTTCCCTCCGCAACTCAATGGCTTCCATCAGATATTTTTCTGTAAGTCGTTTATCGCCTGCTTGCGAAGCGATGACGCCACCGCGGGCGAGCGCTTGCACCAAAAATGCATTTCGTTCGAGTCTCAAGGCATCAATAATTTTGGTTGCAACATCTAATGCGAGTGTGAATTTTCCGGCGGCTTCCAGTTGATTTCTCTGTTTTTCCAATTCGGTCACATCAATCTGCAACCCGTTACTTAGAAGTGCTGACAATGCAATGATTATTGAAACCATAGGTTTAGAATTCGACGCTAAATTGCAGCTGTCCTGCTATCCTCTTGGATGCCGGTTTTTGACAACTTCTTTCAATCGCTCAATGGAAACGTGAGTATAGATTTCGGTTGTTGCAAGCGATTCGTGCCCTAAGAGTTGCTGAACCGTTTTCAAATCTGCACCCCCATTTAGCAAGTGCGTAGCAAAAGAGTGTCTGAGCGAATGGGGAGTAACGTCACCGGATACTCCAGCAATCGCCCGCCTCCTTGCAACGATGTTTTGCAAAGTCCTTTCGGAAAGTTTTTTTCCGGTCGGTCCCAAAAATAATTCTTCTGCCTCCGAATATCCACGCTCTTCGTCGATGTATTTAATCAGTGCCTCACGACACGCTTCACCAAAAACGACAATTCTCTGTTTTGACCTCTTGCCCAATACCATTGCAGACCCATCGCTTAAATTAACATCGAGCAACTTCAGATGAGTTACTTCACTTGCTCTCAGGCCTGCTCCGTAAATCAATTCTAAAATGGCAATGTCTCTTAAGGGATATTTTCCCAAGATTGCTTCAACAATTTGATTTGCTTGCTCGATAGAAACGTGTTTTGGTAATTTCTTTCGCTGTATTGGTGCATCCAATGGAGTCGTTGGATCGCTTTCTATCAATTTAGAATGTATCAAAAATTTCCAAAATGCTTTAATGGAAGAAAGTTTCCTCGCTCTCGTGACCGGAGATTTGGCATAATCTCTTAGAAACTGACGCAAGTCATTCGCTTCTATCAATTCAATTATTTCAATCCCACGTGCCGAACAAGTCTTTTGCATCTGTCTAAGATCCGAAACATAGTTTCGTACCGTATGAACAGAATTGCTTACACTTAAGTGCTGCTCAAACCGACTGATGGCTTCTGCTATTTTCATTGGTAACTATTCCAGATTCAAAAATGCCTTGTGCATCCGTAAATCTGATGTCAATTCAGGGTGAAATGAAGTTCCCCAAACATTGCCTTGCCTTACCGCGACAATTTTGTCGTCAAATTTTCCGAGAACCTCCACTTCCGGTCCGTGGTTAGTAACAATTGGTGCTCTAATAAAGACCGCGTTAACGGGTGATTCAAAAAGTTTTACATTAACCGGAGCTTCAAAACTAAAAACTTGTCTTCCAAATGCGTTACGCCTAACAGTTATGTTAAGCAAAGAAAAATGTAGTTGATCATGATTTTCAATACTGCTTGAAAGCAGAATCATTCCCATACAAGTTCCCCAGCAAGGCATTCCTTCTTTGACTTTTGGTGGAATCGCTAAATCTAACCCGCTTTTTTTTAGCAATATGCCTAATGTGGTGCTCTCCCCGCCGGGAATGATAAGGGAATCACACTCTTCTAACTCATTCGGTGTTCGAACTTCGATTGGATTGCAGTTACACGCAATGATTGCGTCAATATGTTTTTGATAATCTCCTTGAAGCGCAAGAACTCCGGCAGAATGCACACGGAATTTTAGCCGTTTCGCCGTATTTTCTTCACGGCAATCGTAACCAAGCCGCCTAAAGTCATCAAGATTGTTGCAGGTTCGGGAACGGGAGCGATACCCGTAGTTTGCCACGCAGATTTGGCGTTTGGAGACAAGTCCATAAACGATGTTTGCAGTACGTCACCCTCTTTGTCAGGGTTAACGGTTAACAGGTCAATCTTTTCTTGTGATAAAGTCGTGCTGGCTTGGATGCTCAGAAACTCAAAATCAGTCTGCATACCCCAGCAATTCCATCTGTCGCAGATTTGCTTGCAAGTAATTTAGCGAGGTTCAAGCAAAAGCGTTTAGTACTTGCTGCTGCAATAGGAATAGCAATGCAATTCCCAAAGCAATCCGGTAAATGACAAAAGGCATTGTCGTGCGTGTCTTCAAAAATCGAAGCAAAAATCCGATGGATAAGTAACCAACAACAAATGCGGCAATGCTTGCAACAATAACTTCAGCCGTACCGGCAGCCATTAGATCATTTTTGTGTTTGTAAAGCGAATAAATTCCTGCCAAGAAGATGGAAGGCACGCTTAAAATGAAACTCAATCTTGCCGCAGTCTCACGTTCAAATCCCAAGAACAGCCCTCCGGTGATGGTGGATCCGCTTCGTGATACGCCGGGCACCAAAGCAAGACTTTGAAACAACCCAATCACAACTCCATCAAAAACGGAGACCGTCTCAATTGAGCGCGACTTTTTTGCCAATCGCTCAGCGATCCAAAGCAAAACTGCCAACGCAATCAACGAAAAGGCAATCACATAAAGAGATCGAAGCTCACCTTCGATTTTTTTTGACAATGCAAATCCCAAAATAACGATGGGTATCGTTCCCCAAAATGCCGCCCAGCCCAACCGTGCTTCAGGAGTTTTGCTCTTTTCACCACCGGCAAAACTACCAACCCATCCGCTAAAAGTACGTACCAAGTCGCTCCAGAAATAAACCAAGACCGCCATAAGGGTCCCAAGTTGAATAACTGCCGTAAAAGGAGCCCCCATTTCTTTTGGTGGCCAATGGAGAATCTGTTGAGTTATTGCAACGTGCGCTGTGCTACTGATGGGAAGAAATTCTGTCAACCCTTGCACAATTCCATGAACAATTGCTTCAAATAGGTGCATTATCGATTTCTCGCAATGAGTGCTAACGTAACGGCAATCGCACACAATGTGGCCGCAACCGCGTAGAGCACCCAAACGGTTTGTTGTTGTGATAATCCTTTTCCAAGCAGCGTGTGATGAATGTGCCGCTTATCCGCTTGCGTAATGGGAACCCTTCCTTTGATTCTGCGAAACACCACAAATGCCGCATCCAAAATCGGAACACCAAAAACGGTCAAAGGCACAATGAGGGCAATCGCAGCGGCAGTCTTCATAAGCCCGTCAATACTAATGGCTGCAAGGAAAAATCCAATAAACTGTGCGCCCCCTGTTCCCATAAAGATTCTGGCAGGGTGATAATTGTATTTAAGGAATCCTAAACAAGACCCAATCGCGGCCGCACTCATAACTCCAATCAACGGCTGAACATAAATCGCCAATGCGAACATTGCCATTGCGGCAATCGCCGCAATTCCGGCGGCTAATCCGTCAATGCCATCAATCGTATCCATCGTTTTTGCAACGACAAAAATAAATCCAGCTGTCAATAAGACTGAATTGAGTTCATTCAATTGCAAAAAATTATGTTCACCCGCGAATGGAATTCTTAAGAATTCTATTCTTATCCCGCCCAAATCAGGATGTGCCAATGCGATGCCACAAAATATTAAGAACAAGGCTTGCCAAAGAGCAGACAGTTGAAAACGGTCGTCTAACATTCCAAACAATGTAATTGCGCCGCCAATTCCCAAAATCCAAACGGAACGAATTGTGTAGGGTCCGATATATTCAACACCGGGCATTTTTTGAACGATGGGATAAACCACCAACCAAGCAGCAACCACCGCCAAGTAAATTGCTAAACCTCCCCAACGCGGAGTCGGATTTTTGTGAACTCTTCGTTCCTCTCCGGGAACATCCATCGCACCTGCATTGGTTGCCAGTTTGATGACAATCGGAGTGAGTGCCAAAGCGCTGCACATCGCAACTACTAAGGCAAGAGCATAAGTCATTTAGACAAATTCACCAATTCTGCTTTGCCATTGATTAATCGCAACAATTCGACATGCGAAACCGCAAACAATTGCAACGATAAATCATCAGGATAGTCACCTTCGTACACAACCCTTTCAATTCCGGCATTAATCAAAATCTTTGTGCACACGTTGCATGGCTGACATGTAACAAAAATCGTTGCACCTGAACAAGAGACTCCATTCAATGCCGCTTGCGCAATGGCGTTTTGCTCCGCGTGGGCTGCCAGTTGGCAACGCTCATTGATGTCGCACCCCCATTCCTCGCAATGCGGGACGCCACGCGGCGCTCCGTTGTATCCGGTCGCCAGTATCCTGCGGTCCTTTTCTATAACCGCTCCCACGGAGCGGCGCCGACAGGTAGCACGAGTGCTAACGGTGTGTGCAATCTGCATGAAATATTCGTCCCAAGTTGGGCGAGAAGACATGGGCGAGATTATGCCCCCAACCAGTCCAGTAAACTATGCGCTCCTTGCCCAGGTGGTGGAATGGCAGACACAAGGGACTTAAAATCCCTCGCCGCAAGGCATGCGGGTTCGAGTCCCGCCCTGGGCACCAAATCGCCGTATACTGTTACCATGCCAAGGCCCGAAGACAATGAAGCCGCAAAAATCGTACGGAAGGAATTCGCACGACGACCGATCGACACGACCAGGATGTTGATACGAGTCGCCCATGGCATCGTTTATTTAGATGGGCAAGTCTCAATGGCGGGCTTACATTCGGGCACCGATATCAAAACGGAAATGGAGCATATGGCGAAGATATTGCGCCAGCGACCGGGGATTCGAGACGTCGTAAACGGCTGTGTGATGCGCGGCTAATCCAGTTTCGCGTTTAGCCCAATTTCTTTGAGCCAATTCATTCCTTCAGCCGGCAATTTGCAAACGGTACCGAGTTGCTCGGCAATCCAAAGCATTTTTGTCACTCGCTCCAAGGTTTCCATTCGAACGTAAGCATCTTCCAAACTCTTGCCAATTGTAAAGGCGCCATGATTTCTCAAAATAAAAGTTTTGTGATTGGGCAACAAGGGTTGAATCGCATCGCCAACATCGTCAGTTCCCGGAATTGCAAACCTGACCAATGCAACGCTACCCAAATAGTAGCCTGCTTCAGGCAAAACATCATCCGGAATCTCCTTTCCTGCAATTCCAAATGCGGTTGCAATTGGCGGATGCGCATGTATCACGGCATTGCAATCATTGCGATGCCGATAAACACGTGTATGGAGTCCGATTTCAGAACTGGGTTGTCTATCGTCTAAAGGTTTTCCGGATAAATCCACAATGACTAAATCGTCTGGCGACAAGTCTCGCTTAATAAATCCTGAAGGCGTGGTTAACAATCGGTTTTCACTTAACCGACAGGAAAGATTTCCTTCTGCGCCGCCAACTAAGTGGCGATCCCACAATCGATGGGCAAAAAAGCACATCTGATCGCGTAAAAGTTTTTCCAAATTAATCCCTATTTCTTGCGACGTTTGGTTGGCGCATATCCGGAATCCGGCTCCCAACCTTCTGATTCATCTCGTCTGAAAACGCGACGCTCTTCTTCGTCATCTTCGTCCTGTCCACCACCACGCAAGTTTTCGTCATGCATGATGGTCGCTTGTAATCCTTTTCGTTTTGCAACGATTCGTTCCCAAATTACCAAAATCGGTGCAGCATTAAAAATCGAAGAGTAAGTTCCGGACAAAATGCCAAAGAGCATTGCAGCATTAAAGTGCCGCAAATCAGGTGTTGTGCTACCGTAAAACGTCAAAATGCCCAAAGTAACAATCACTGTCATGGATGTATTTAATGAACGCGCAAAACTTTGAGTAATCGAACGGTTCACCAAATTATCGAATGTCTCGCCCTCAAGTGGATGCCGAAGGTTTTCACGAATACGGTCGAAGATAACAATCGTGTCATGAACCGAAAAGCCGATAACGGTCAACATGGCAGTAATGGTTAACTGACTTAATTCCCAGTTAGCAAAATAACCCATTATCGCAGCAAGCCCAAGAACCACAAAAACGTCGTGCAACATGGCAATCATCGCACTCGTTCCGAATCGCATCCCTTTAACAAATCCGCCAAGCGCAACACCAAACCTCATTGCCAAGTAAATCATGATTAAAATTGAAGAAATAATGACTCCGATAAACGCTCCGCGAATCGTTTCTTCACGAACGGCAGGGCTCGTGGACTCGAATGAAACTTCACCTGCAATGGCTTCCGATGTTCTTCCTGCTTCGTTGGTTTTAGAAACGATTTGACTGTCGCCACCGGCTGCTTTTACAATTTCCTGTCGTGCACTAAGTTTGGTTTTTGTATCGGGAGAATCAATCTTTGCCTTAAATTCCGGATTGCTGTCTTTTGGAATCGTTATGAACGCAAGTTGCCCATCACCCGATTTTGTGGGTGGTGCAAGTTTAACGTTGGCCCCTTCAAATCCGGCAGATTGTAATGCTTTGTTTAGCGAAGCAGGGGTCGAATTCGAATTGGCAGGCAATTGGACAACCGATTCAACGCCGTTCAAAAACTCAACATTCGGTTTTAGTCCACCCATAAATATGAAAATAATTCCGGGAATGATAATTGCAATTGAAATAATAAAATATCGCCCCATTTTCCCAACGATGTTTAGTGGCTTTTCATTCGCTTCCAATTCCAATCTTTCGCCAAACCAGCCACGACCCATTCCGTAAAGTTTTTCGTTGCGACCAATTCCTGCTTGAACCAAAGCAACCAACAATGAACGAGTAACGGTTACGGCTGTGAACAAACTAATCAAAACACCAAGCAACAACGTTGTGGCAAAACCTTTGACCGGACCCGTTCCGATATTTATCAAAACTAAACTTGTTATCGCGGTACAAGCATTCGAGTCCAAAATCGCAGGCAATGCCCGCTTGAATCCTAAATCAATAGCGGTTAATAACGGTTTTCCATGCCGCATTTCTTCCTTTAATCTTTCAAAAATCAGGATGTTTGCGTCAACTGCCATGCCAATTGACAAAATAAATCCCGCAATGCCCGCAAGAGAAAAGGTAACGCCCAATTGCAAGAAAACCAAGTAACAGAAATTGACGTAAGCAAGCAATGCAAGCAGCGCAACAAATCCCGGAAACACGTAATACGCCAACAAAAAGGTGGCAATAAACACAAAACTGATAAGACCCGCACTAATAATCTGTTTTAATGCATCGTCGCCTTGAAGCGGACTAATTCTCTGAACGTTTTCTTCCGTTAAGTCAACCGGCAATGCACCCGCGTTTAACAAGTCGGAAGTCCGCTTCGCCTCTTGAGCACTGAAATTCCCGGTAATTCTTGCATCGCCCCGGTCAAATGTAACGCCGTCAAGCAATGTTGCAAGCGAAACAACTTTGTTATCTAATAGTGCGGCAATGTATTCGCGTTTGTTTCTGATGTAACTCTTCTTGGACCATGCGTCCATTTCAGACGTACCTTTCGGCGTAAAAGATAAATAAATCTCGTATTTTCCTGTGCCTACGCCTTCTGGGCTTGCTCCTTTCAGGTTTTCACCTCCGGTAATCAAAACCCAACCCTTAACCATTTGCTCCCATTCAACAGTGCCGCGAATAATGCTCTCATTGTCATTCGCATCTCGTCGTTTAAACAACGTTTCCGGTTCGCCGTTGTTCTCCTGATTTATTGTAAGTTCGCGGCGAGTAAAAGTCTTCGTTGTTCCATTCGCAAAGCTGACTTCAATCGAATTCGAATTGTTGATTTTTGATATCGTGGCTTGTTCTTTTGTCGCTTCAACGGTGACCGTTTTTCCGGTTTCCCACGGAATGCCATTAAACGCTTCGTACGGTCGGAATTGGCTTAACTCAGTCCTAACATTTCTCGGCCACCAAAACTCCATCCGCGCGGATGTATTCAAAACTTGCCGCGCTTCGGATTCATCCGTGAACCCGGGCAATTCGACCACAAATCGGTCGTCCCCCCGGCGGATAACGGTGGCTTCGCTGACGCCTAAGGATTGCTGCGCTCGGCTTTCAAGAATCTGAACCGTATTGAGCGCGGTCTCATTCCATTTTGCCAGTTGGTCGGCAGACATCTTGCTACGGTCTGCACGAATCGTAAATCGGAATCCGCCCTTAACATCCAAGCCCATTTTGGGCTCGGACTTAAATGCGTCCTTTAAGCCGGGAATCTTGGCTGTCCAGCCAAGATTGATGGCGAGAGAAACCACAACGAGTGCGGCGACAAGAAGAATGAATCCAAAACCTTTCTTTTGCAAGGAAAATCACCTTTGCCACGGTATCTAAGACCGCAGACAGAACCGACGGATTATACCGACCCACTCCCATGCTTGGACAAATAGAAAGCCACCCAGGCAGGAGGGTGGCTTTTTAGAGAGGACAGGAGAAAGGTTTAGGCAACGATGGGGCGTCTGCGCAAATCAAGCGGCTTCTCGGTCTCCGAGTTCACAATTCGGAGTCGAACCGTATCCATCTCTTCAATCTTGAACAAATGAATATCCCCATCTTGCTGTTCTAATGCCAAAAAGTGGTCTCCACCTCGATTGACAATGGTGTATTTGCCCTTAGCATCCACACCCGTGTCCATGCATTTCAGTTGGAACTGTCCATAAGCATCAAATGTGAACTGAAATCGGTCACTTCCCAAAGTACGAACCCATGTCCCCGCAAGCGTTCTTCGCATTGGAGCATAGATCCGATTCCATTGAGTTCGATACTGTTCACTGACTTCTCTGAGTTCTTGTGCTGGCGTCATCTCATCACCTTCCGTTTATTTACATACGGGTAAACGCACTTTCACACGGTCAGGGTTGCCAATGTTCCATCGTTGGGACGAAAGTCTCA
>CAZJKW010000001.1:0-47113 GCA_964546835.1 uncultured Fimbriimonadales bacterium | reverse complement strand
ACAAAAGTAATTATCGAAATTTCGGAAGTAAGAATCGGAAAAATCAACTACAAGGGTCTGAAACGAACAAAAATATCAACCATCAAACGGTTGATGGATTCTCGAGAAGGTGAGTTGTTAAATTCTACTGTTTTCACCAACGACTTGAGAAGAATCGTTGACACAAGGTGGTTTTCGGAAATGAAGCCCGAAACCTTTGAACCTAAAGTGGGAATTGTAGATATTGACTTGACATTAGCCGAAGACCGTTCAGGAAACTTTAACGTTGGGGTTCAGCTGGATCCGCGCAGTCGTTTGGCAGGACTCCTTCAAATCAATGAAACAAATCTTTTCGGTACTGGCAAAACGGTTGGAATTAATTTTGTACAGTCTGCTCAGGGCCTTGGAACAAGCTTGACTCTTGAATATGCTGATCCGTTTATTGACAACAGGCGATCAGGGTTAAGCGTAAGCATTTATTCTCGCGAATCGCTCACGTTTGGATCCTCAGTGTTTGGAAATTCAGGCGGAATTAATCAAAGATTTTCTCAAAGAAGAACTGGTGCAAATGTTAACCTTTCAAGAGTTCTCAAGCAAGACACACGGGCAACTTTTGGTGTGCAACTTGAAAATATTGACAGCAAAAATTTGGTCCTTGATCCTGGTGAAGAATTCGTAATTCAAGACGGTACAAATATTGGACTTAATCTTTCTCTTACAAGAAATCGTCGAGATAACTCTGTTGACCCTGCTAAAGGCGACTATGCTCGGGTTTCAATTGAACCCAGTTTTGCCCGGATAACAAGTGTTGGCGGCTTCCCGGCCGGATTTGACGTCCTTGGCGATAATTTTTATAACAAATTGATTTTTGATTATCGTGCTTATTTTAGCAAAGGCCCTCGAAGGCCAATTGAAAAATTTGATGAACCACGACAAGTGTTTGCATTTCGGGTTCAAGGCGGTTTGATCTCCGGGACGGTTCCATTCTATGACCAATTTTTTGTTGGCGGTGCAAATGGAATTAGAGGTTACGCTGAAGACCGCTATTGGGGCAAGAATATGGTAATGGCCCAAGTGGAATACCGTCAGCCAATTCAAAAAGGATTTAATGCGATTGTTTTTGTAGATGCCGGTAGCGCATGGGGCGGTTACGGAGATCTGAACACACTCACTCAGACCGATGAGCTTGACCTAAAACTTGGGTACGGAATCGGCGTTAACTTCAGAACGGCTTTCGGACCTATTCGTCTAGACCTTGGTTTTGATGACAAAGGAAAATCAAAAACACACTTCCTGATTGGAGGAAGTTTCTAAAAACTCAATTTGCTCAAAAGGAGATCACTATATGAAAGAAAACAGGAAGTTTGTACTAATTGGCACGTTGCTCGCAGCCGTCACTTTTTTTGCGTTATCCGCATTTCAACAGCCGGTGCTCAAATTCGGTGTCGTTGACGTTTCCAAAGTGGCAGAAGATTCGAAACTTGGCAAAAGGAAGAAAGACGAATTTGAAAAACTGAGAGTAAAGATGACAGCAATACTTCAATTTATGAACCAAAACCGATTAATGTCTAAAGATCAAGCAACAAAATTCAGGGAACTTTCGCTGTTAGATAAACCAACCGCTGATCAGACTCAGCAATTAGAAGGTTTGAAAACTTTGATTCAAAGAGCAAAACAAGAGTTTGACGATTTGCTGAAAGTCAGCAATCCGACTGAAACCCAATTAAAACGAATTCAAGAATTGTCCGGCTATGGAAACGACACTCTGGAAAGATTGCGTGACTGGGACCGAGAGTTTGGTCAGCAAATGAGTGAACTGGCAAGCAATGCTCAAACCGAAGTTTTGTCAAAAGCACGTGAGGCAGTGAAAAAATTGGGAAAGAGAGATGGCTATACCATCATTCATGAATCAAATTCGGCCCCTTACGGAGCAAATGACGTAACAACAGATGTCCTTAAGGTATTTGACGCCGATACTCCTTAGCGGAGTTTCAATATTTTTTATAGGATGTCAGCGTAGTTCAGAATTAGTTTACGTTGACATAAGCTTGATTCGCGACAATGATATTGTGGCTGAAGGCAAAGCAATGGCTTCAGCCACGTCATCTTTTGGCGCTTTCCAAGGACTGATTAGAAAACGAAATGCTACCGCGAGCGGTAGACAACAAACCGAAGATAGACGAGAGCAAGCGTTAAGATTGATTCAAAACCAACGCGAAACAACCTTAAGAGAGTTGGAAACAACTTATTTAAAAGAAGCAATGGTGGACTTTGGTCAATTCAAAAAGAGCATCCAATCTGAACTTAGCAATCAGGTTTCAGAATTTTCAAATCAAATCGTTGAGACGATTTCCGAATGGACAAAACAACATGCAGAAGACCGTTCGATTATGGTTGTACGTATGGCATTGATTCGTGGATATCCTGAACAGCGTACAATTCCAAACAAAGAAATTGTATTGAAATATTCTGTATATGAAAAAGAGTTGGAAAACGAATGGAAGCAACTTCACAGCAAACTTGCGACAATTGATGACAGTTTTGAATCAAAAGTTCAGGCCTATTTGAAGGATAACTTTAGATTGTCTTCGGAATTACGAGATCGAGTTGCTACACTGATTCGAAATGAACTTGAAAGGATTGAAGTCCTAGCCAAAAAACAAGCGAAGGACAGATTGGCATCGACTGACCGAATTTCAATTCCCAAACTTTTGGACTCGTCAGCTGGAGTCTTGCCTGAGATAGCAGGTCGTGTTATTGTCATCCCGGGAATGTCGGTCTCTCTAAATAGTCTGGTGCCAATCGCAAGAATCAATCCAACCCGAGAAGTGATTCTCAAAAAACTCAACATTTGGCTAAGTCTATACGGGTACAAACTCGCATCTACCAAAACGAACGCAACTGACCGAACCCAGGAGTTTAAGACTTGGCTCAAGAACAACTAAATTGGACATTATCCGAAATTGCTGAAATCGTCGGGGGTGAATTGTTCGGCCCACCGGAGTTACAAATTTTTAGACCCGTTCCGGCTGGCAGCAACGATTTTGGCGGGATTACGTTTGCAGAATCGAAGGAGTATTTACAAATCGTTAATGAGTCTAATGTCGGAGCTGTCTTAGTCAACGTTGACGAAACGAATTGTTCCAAACCACACATTAAGTGCGAATCGCCACGACTTGCATTTGGAAGAATATTGGCAATGGCATGGCGAGAGTTGCCTTTATCCCCCGGAATTCATCCAACTGCGATAATTTCTCCCGAAGCCCAAGTTGATAAAGATGCTTCTGTTGGAGCGTTTTGTGTTATTGAATCCGGAGTGGTCCTTGCAGAAGAGTCAAAGATTTATCCATTTTGTTACATTGGAGAAAATTGTCAAATCGGGATTGGAGCGAAAATTTATCCGCATGCAACATTGTATCGTAACATTGAAATCGGTGACCGTACGATTGTACATTCCGGATCGGTCATTGGCGCAGATGGATTCGGTTATTTTTGGGATGGAGTAAAACACCGCAAAGTTCCACAAGTCGGAACTGTGAGAATCGGCGACGATTGTGAAATTGGTGCAGTTACTGCAATTGACCGCGCAACTGCCGGAGAAACTCTTATTGGCTCAGGAACCAAAATCGATAACCTGGTTCAAATTGCGCACAACGTATCAATTGGTCAAGATAGCATTATTGCAGGACAGTCCGGTATTGCCGGAAGTTCAAATGTTGGCTCTCGCGTAATTATGGGTGGCGGTGTTGGAGTCGGCGACCACCTTAATATTACCGACGATGTTTCAATTGGTGGTGGATCAATTGTATCTAAGCACGTTGAAAGTTCAGGAAATTACTGGGGGCATCCCTTACTTGAGTTTAGAGATGCAGCACGAGTTCATTTGCTCATTTCAAAATTGCCCCAATTAA
Source organism: uncultured Fimbriimonadales bacterium (assembly GCA_964546835.1). GTDB lineage: Bacteria > Armatimonadota > Fimbriimonadia > Fimbriimonadales > ATM1 > JAHCHL01. The sequence continues at coordinate 43,223 of CAZJKW010000001.1, read as the reverse complement.
ATGAACGAATAAAGAAACTTGAACAAATCATAACTGAATTGCAAAAAGAGAATGCAGATAACATTTGAACGAAAAACTATTGCGCATTCAATTGAGTTTGTTGGTGTAGGCATACACACAGGATTGGAATCGTCGGTTGAAATTCGACCCGGCAGCAGAGGAGTTTGGTTTCATTACAAAGGAGATGAATACGAAGCAAAACCATCCAATGTCAGCAAAACTCCTCGAAGCACTTGGCTCGGTCCTTTAAGAACGGTCGAACACCTTTTGAGTGCAATTTCAGGTTTGGGAGTAACCGATGCTGAGATTCATGTTCACAAAAATCCTGAACTGCCGATTTTGGATGGCGCATCGCTTTCGTTTGCTAAAGGACTCATTTCTGCAGTCGTCACTAACATTAACATTTGTTCAACTTTTGAACTGTTTGGCAGGGCGCACTCGCAAAAAGATCGCTTTCGAATTGCAGTGTCCGCCGGAACCGGTAAGTGGAAGTATGAATTTGACACAGGTGCAAGATGGCCGGGAAAACAATTGTTTGAATTTGATTTCAAAACCGATGATTATCTGACCGACATTGCACCGGCGCGGACGATAACGATGGAAGAGGAAATTGACCAACTGCTTGCAATGGGCTTGGGAAAGGGTGGAACCGCCCAAAACACGCTCATATTGGGGAAGGACGGGTATCTTAGCCCTTGCTTGTTTGAAAATGAGCCTGCAAGGCATAAAATGCTCGACTGTATCGGAGATCTGGCACTGTCGGGAATACCACCTCATTTTCTAAACGTTTCCGCAGTTGGCAGCGGACATGAAATGAATGTTGAAGTTTCCAAAAGAATTGTAGAACTTTGTAAATGGACAAAAATATGAGTTTGAACATAAGAGAAATCATGTCAATGTTGCCGCATCGCTATCCGATGTTATTGGTAGACAGAGTTGACTCGCTGGATCCGGGAAAGTTCATAAGAGGTTACAAGAACTTAACAATCAATGAGTGTTTTTTTGAAGGCCACTATCCGCACATGCCAATCATGCCCGGCGTGTTAATTGTTGAATCAATGGCACAAGTCGGCGCACTTTTGGTTTTGACAGACCCTGAATATAAAGGGTTTGTACCGATTATCGCATCATTGGAAAAAGTCAAATTCAAGAAACCGGTTGTCCCTGGTGACAGGTTGGTTACAGAAGCAGAACCGTTGTGGTTCCGATCAAATGTTGGGGCAATTAAAACCAAAGGGTTTGTTGATGATGTGCTAGTTGCTGAAGCAGAAATATCTTTCAAATTACTAAAGAACGGAGAAGTGATTTGACCGAAATCCACCCATCAGCAACAATTGATCCCGGAGCGCAACTTGGGAATGGCGTGCGCGTCGGTCCTTTTGTTGTAATTGAAAAATCTGTGATTATTGGTGACGATTCGGTGATTGAAGCTCATTCAGTAATACGAAACAATGTCACGATGGGTAAAAGAAACGTCGTGGGGCATGGCTCAGTGATTGGAGGAGACCCGCAAGATAGAAAGTTTTCCGGAGAGCCAACATTTTTAGAAGTTGGAAATGACAACGTATTTCGAGAATTTGTAACACTTCATCGTGCAACAGGCGCAGATAAGAAAACAGTTGTTGGCGACAATAATTATTTGATGGCGTTTTGTCATTTGGGGCATAACGTGGTACTTCATAACGGCATTACTATGGCAAATAATGTGGGAATTGCCGGTCATGCAACAGTAGAAGACGGTGTAAATATTGGCGGAATGACAGGAGTACACCAGTTTGTTAGGATAGGCAAATATGCGATGGTTGGTGGAATGAGCCGAGTCGTCCGAGACGTACCGCCATTTATGCTTACCGAAGGCACCCCTTTAAGGGTTTATGACATCAATTCGGTTGGGCTGAGGCGCCTCGGAGTCACACCAGATGCAAGATTAGCACTGCATAGAGCATGCAAACTTCTCTTTAGGTCAGAGATGGGAATGACCCGCGCCATTGAAGCCGTCAAACGAGAAGTTACAATTACGGAAGAAGTATCTTATCTACTCAACTTTTTAGCAAATATCGGCGGAGGCCGTTTCGGCAGACAAGACCAGAAATAGTCTTTTTATAATGGCAACAATTTTTCTTTCCGCAGGAGAAGCGAGTGGCGACTCCGTTGGTTCGGAGCTCGTCAAAGAACTAAAATCAATGGGTTTCAACGGAGAATTTTTTGCGGTTGGAGGACGAAAATTGTCCGATGCCGGTTGTGAAATTGTTTGCAACTCAACAACTTGGGGAGTCATGGGTCTTTTTCAGGCAATCAAAGTTGTTCCAAAAGTACTGATTCAATTCTTAAAACTGAAAAAGTGGATGAAAAATCATAAACCGGACCTTCTCATTGCAATTGATTTCGGCTACTTTAACGTTAGGCTTTGCAAATTTGCAAAAGGACTGGGAAGCAAAGTGCTGTATTTTATGCCGCCGGGAAGTTGGAAAAAAGAATTCCAAGGAACGGATTTGCCAAAAGTAACCGATAAGATTGCAACACCCTTTGAATGGTCTGCTGACTTGCTCAACAAAATGGGGGCCGACGCAGAATGGGTCGGTCATCCGATTTTGCAAATGGTTACTGAATCACCAAACAAAGAACGAAACTTAATCGCAATTTTGCCGGGGAGCCGCCATCACGAAATTATCAATAACTTGCCGCCAATTGCCCGGTCGTTTGATAAAATAAAACTACCAAGCCATTTAAGAATCAAACTCGTTGCCGCTCAAACGGTTTCTGAAGAATTCTTAAGAATTGAATGGACAAAGCATTCAAGCGTGCCGATTGAAATCTCGTTGCAACCTGCGTCAATCGTACTCAGTGAATCGGTGGCTTCAATTGTTTGTTCAGGCACAGCAACGCTGGAATCAGCCGTGTGCAACTGTCCATTGATTGTGATTTATAAAGTTGACAAAATAATGAACTTGGAACACAAGTTAAGACGATTGAGACTAAAATACATTGCTTTGCCGTCCATTATTTTAGATAAAGAGGTCGCTCCTGAATTGCTTCAGGAAAATGCAACACCAGAAAACATCGCCGCACAGTTTTCTAAAATTTTAACCAACACAAAAGCACGTAATCAGCAGTTAGAAGATTTTAAGCAGATACGACAAGCTTTGGGTCCAAACAATGCAATTACTCGAACTGCAAAGATTGCCGTAGACATGATGGGCACAAAATAAAATGCTTGAAAGATTCTTTGATTCGCGATTCTTAAAACATGCAAAAGCGCAAAAAAGGTTTTTACTAAGTGGCCTTCTATGCACGGCCGTGGCTTCTTTACTCGACCTTGCCGGCGTTGGAATCATCAAGTTTGTTTTTGCAGCGATTGATGCTAAAGACATTCAACTTCTCGGCTGGTTGTGTTTAGCAGTCATTGGAATGTACGGGCTCAAGTATTGGTTTACTTTTGGACAAACCTACTACATTACAAAAGCTGCGCAAGCGATGACCGCCGATCTGCGAATCCTGCTGTTCGGAAAACTTCAGCAATTACCAATGGCATTTTTCAATCGCCAGCGCGTTGGCGCACTCCAAAGCGTAATCACAAATGACGTAACTATTGTCCAAAACGGAATAACAAGCATTCGTGATGCAATAAACGGGCCGTTGCTTGTAATTGGTGGAGTTTGTTGGCTTTTTTATCTAAGTTGGCAGCTCACGTTGCTGTCACTGTTGTTTTTACCTCCTGTCATTTTCGCCATTAGAAAAACATCGAGAAAAGTCAAAATCGCCCAAACGGCTGTACAGAACGAAATGGCAGGCATGCAATCTTTAATGCAGGAATCCTTGAACGCAATCCGAATCGTAAAATCTTTTGGAGCCGAAGAAAGGGAGCAGCAAAGATTTGCTAATCAAATCAAAAAAACTTTTGATTCCAACATGATTTTGACGCGCAGGTTTGCATCTTTGAAGCCACTTATTGAGTTGATTGGTGCATTTGGACTTGCTTTGACCATTTATATCGGCGGAAGACTTGTAACTGACAATCACATGGACGCTGCGTCGTTAATCACATTTGGATTTACACTAGACAGAATCAAAAATGGAGCAACAAGTCTTGGGAATTTTTCAAGCACGATGAGTCAAGTGACAAGTGCGACCGAGCGAATTTATCATGAAGTATTGGATGTCGAATCTGACATTCAATCTAAGCCGGATGCGATTAAGTTAGGTGACCCAAAAGGTGAAATACAGTTTCATAACGTTTCATTCAGATACCCCGATGGGACTTTGGCAGTTAATAATGCAAACTTCACTATTAAGCCGGGACAAGTGACCGCTTTGGTAGGGAGAAGTGGTTCCGGAAAAAGCACAATATCAGACCTGGTATTAAGATTCTACGATCCCACTGAAGGATACATTACGTTCGATGGAATTGATATTCGAGATTTGCAAATTGATTGGTTGCGAAGTCAAATCGGAATTGTCCCCCAACAAACAATGCTGTTTGCAACAACTATTGGCGAGAACATTGCCTATGGTAAACCAAATGCATCGCGAGAAGAAATCCTCGCGGCCGCTTATGCGGCACATGCAGATGAATTTATTCGATCTACGCCCGATGGATATGAAACAGAATTGGGAGAAAAAGGAAATCGCCTTTCTGGTGGTGAAATGCAACGGATCGCAATCGCTCGCGCAATTGCAATGGAGCCAACGTTGCTCATTCTTGACGAAGCAACATCATCTCTCGATCCTGTTAGTGAACAAGCCGTCCAAAGTGCCTTGGATGGCATCATGAAAAACAGAACAACTTTGTTGATTGCCCACCGGCTTAATACCGCCGCACGTGCAGACCAAATTATCGTTTTAAGTAATGGCCAGATAATTGAGTCAGGTTCCCATAACGAACTTTTGGATAAAAATGGAACTTATGCTGGAATGTTTAATGCTTTCAGTGCCGGAGTATTTGACGGAAATATTGACTAAAAGATGGATGTATTTGTTGACCAAATTTCGGCAGGTTATCGCGACAAAACTATCCTTCACAACGTAAGTTTTGAAATTCTATCAGGCACCATTACTTCCATAATTGGCCCCAACGGTAGCGGCAAATCAACACTGTTAAAAGCACTCTGCAATCTAATTCCTACCACCGGCGGCAAAATCATATACGGCAACGATGAACTAAAGTTACTCAACCAAAAACAGGTCGCCCGTTCGGTTGCCCTTATTCCTCAGTTCGAGGAACCAATTTTCGAATTTAGCGTGAAACAGACAATTTTGATGGGGCGAAATCCTTGGGATGATGTCAACTTTGACATTGTCAATAGAATCACGGACAATTTGAATTTGACTCACTTAAGCAATCGTGTGTTTTCTACTTTAAGTGGCGGAGAAAGACAACGAGTTCTTTTGGCGAGGGCTCTAGCGCAAGACACTCCAGTAATATTGATGGACGAACCCACCGCTCACATGGATATTGGTTATCAACTGGCAACCATTAACATAATCCGCAAACTCACTGATGAAGGAAAAACAGTATGCATCGTATTGCATGATTTAAACCTTGCAACTGCCGTTTCGGACAATTCAATCTTGATGTTTGATGGGCGCATCATATTAAAAGAAAAGACCGAAGACATAATCCATAGTGCTGAACTCGAGCAAGTTTACGGTACAAAGTTTTCCAAACTTACCGACAGTTTGAGTGGGCGAACATTTGTCACGGCAGACATACTAAATGTGCATACAAAGAGTGAGTCGCCAAAAAGAATCCACATGATTGGTGGCGGCGGCTCCGCGGCTCCATTAATGAGTCACCTTTGGCAATTAGGGCACAAACTTTCCATCGGCGTCACACACATTGGAGATTCGGACCAAGAAATGGCAACTAAATTAGGAATTCCTTCGGTTTCTGCAAATCCATTTGAGCCAATAAATCTCCTCCATACAAACAAAGCAACTGATATTGCAAAGAATTGCGATCTTTTGATCGTTTGTAAAACACCGTTTTCAACCGGAAATCTTGAAAATCTGAAATTCGCAAGCAGGATGCTTGCAGAAGGCAAGCCCGTTATCCTGATAAAGCAAAATGACGATTGGGATTTTACCGAGGGTATGGCAACCGAAATCAGAACTGATTTACTTTCCTCCGGCGCATCTGAAGTCACAGAATTCGAAATTATTCAAGTAGTAAATGAATTGGGTGCCTCTTGAAAAAATTCAAGAAACACCCAACAATCGCTTTAGTTAGCGTATTTAACGGTGCAACCGTATGGCTGCGTCTTTGAAGTTGTTACAGGCATACCGGCTTTCAACTCTTTATATGCTTTGACAACATAATTTTCCGCTTTTGCAATATCGCCTGCATTCGCCGAACGAATGCTGTCTATGGCTCCATCATATTGAATTTTTCCATTCGGATCAATGATAAACATATGCGGAGTTGTTTTGGCTCCCCATATCTTGCCAAGTTTTCCGCTTGGATCAAGAATGATGTGACTTGAATTCATTCCCGCTTCTTTGCGTTTTGCTTGAGCGGACTCATTGGTTTGATATCCTTGCAGCCCTTCAGCAGATGAGCAAATGGAAATCCATACGACACCGTCTGCAGTCATTTCTTTTTGAAGTCGTTGCATCTCACCCGCGCCATAGAATTTCTTCACAAACGGACAATCGCAATTCCACCACTCCAAAATCACATACTTTCCTTGTAGTTTTGAAAGTTCAACGCTTTTGCCGTCAATGTCGGTCAATGAAAAATTCGGTGCAAATTCTCCAACTTTTACGCTTGAACCTCCCTGCAACGCATTCGCAGCGAGCAATATGCTCGCTATGGCAACCATGCTGATTATTTTGAGGAATTTCATTTTTTTCTCCTGATTATTTGATTGGTACATTTACTTCGAAATATTTCTTCAAATTGCCTTTCCATCTAACTTCCAAAACTCCCTGGATCGAACTTTTTTTGTAGGAAGAGTTAAAGAGTTTTGTTACGATGCTAATTTTATTTTTTTCTATGATTCCATTTTGTTCAAATCCGTTATCCAAAATTTCATTCTCCATCGCATAAAAGTAGGCACTAATCGGTTCAACTGAAAATGGTCTTTGCGGCCTAAACTCCATTTCAATTTTGTCTCCGTTCTTTTTTCCATGTGCTGTCACCTGATTCAAAACAGGCACAAGGCTGTTCATCAGTTGAAGCCATCCCTTCACCTTGGATGATTTGGCGGAGACCCCAATTGGCAATGACAGTATAAGTTCCTTGCTCTGGGCGACACATGTGTCTTTACATTCAAGCCACTCAATCGATGCCCTAATTTCAAAGTTAGCGCCAATTCTCAAATCCCGGCTCGGTGTAACGGAGACCAGAAGTGCAGTCTCATGCTCATAACCAAAGCTGGTTACCCCATTTGAAGCAACCTTGCTGGGACCTGGCCACTTCATTCCCGAAACAAATGAACCGGTCGGAACGTGCCAATTCACACGCGTCGGCATCCCGGAATCGCCCGCATTCTTCCAGTAAAAATGCCATCCGTCGGGAACTTGCATCTTGATTCCCACCAAAAATGGCTTACCCGGAGCAGCCCTAACCACTTCTGCAATCAAACTTGGCTCAATAGCAGGCGAAAGGCAAATGGCAACGAGTAGCGATAGGTTCATCGGTGAACTCTCTGATAATACGCAAAATTTCCCTAAAGGGTCGCCCAATCGAGTAACCTTACAGTTCCCTATGACAACATCCGAAAGGTCACGGTGTTCTCGCGTATTACTCAAACTTTCGGGCGAAGCGTTTGCCGGCGAAGAAGGTCAAGGGCTTGACCCCAAAATCATCAAGTTCATTGCCGAAGAAATCACTGCTGTACACTCTCAAGGTATCCAATGCGCGGTCGTCGTGGGTGGCGGAAATTTTGTTCGAGGCAGCATTTTTAGCAAAGAAGGCGGGATTGACCAAGCCGTGGCAGATAACATGGGAATGCTCGGCACCATCATTAATGCGCTCGCACTACAGGAAGCAGTCGAGAAAGCAGGAGTCCATAGCCGAGTAATGAGCGCAATCGCTGTTCAAGCAGTAAGTGAAACCTTCATTCGGCGACGAGCCATTCGGCACCTGGAAAAAGGACGCGTGGTTATCCTTGCCGCCGGTACAGGCAATCCCTTCTTTACAACCGATACAGCCGCAGTGCTTCGGGCTCTTGAAATCAATGCAAACGCATTACTAAAAGCAACCAAAGTCGATGGGATTTATGACAAAGACCCAAAAAAGTACAACGACGCAATTCGATTTTCCGAAATCTCTTATTCCGATGCAATACAAAAAAGGTTGGGAGTAATGGACCAAACCGCTTTTACAATGTGCAGAGAACATAAATTACCAATTATCGTATTGAGCATTTATGAACAAGGATCTATGAAAAGGGCGGCTTGCGGTGAACAAGTCGGAACTTTTGTTGGAGGCGAATAATGTTGGATCAATTGATGAAAGACGCAAAAAGCAGAATGGAACATGCCGTTGAAGCAACAACACGGGACTTTGGCATCATAAGAACCGGTAGAGCCAATCCGGATATCTTGAAAAAAGTGATGGTTGATTATTACGGAACTGAAACTCCCCTCAATCAAGTCGCAAATGTTAGTGTCCCCGAACCAAGACAATTGCTCATTCAACCATGGGATTCGAAGATGATTCCGGCAATTGAAAAAGCTATCTTAAAAAGCGATTTAGGATTGACACCGGTAAACGATGGGACAGGCGTCAGACTTAACTTTCCGCAAATGACAGAAGAAAGAAGAAAGGAAATGATAAAACAAGTTCATCAACGCGCAGAAGAAGGGTGCGTTGCTGTGCGAAACGTTCGACGAGATGTAATGCACCATATTGATAAAGCCGTTAAAGACAAAGAAATCAGCGAAGATGACAAAAAGCGTTTGGATGGCGAAGTCCAAAAACTTACGGATAAATTCGTTGCAGAGATACATGATTTGCAAAAGAAAAAAGACGCTGAATTGATGGAAGTCTAATTTGAAAAATTATCCCATTCATATCGGGATAATCATGGACGGCAATGGCAGATGGGCAACTCAGAGAGAATTGCCGAGAATCATCGGCCACAACGAAGGATACAAAACCTTAAAATCAATTCTGCTTGCCGCAAATGAGTTGGGTGTTAAGTACTTAACAGTTTATGCCTTTTCCGCCGAAAATTGGAAACGCCCAAAAGACGAAATTGATGCACTCCTCACTTTAATCACACAAGCGGCAATTGATGAACTGCCTGAAATGCACCAAAATAATGTTCGAGTTAGAATCTCCGGTCGCACACAAGAATTGCCAATGGAGTTGCAAACAGCGCTAACTAATGGAATAGAAACAACCAAACACAATTCCGGTATCACTTTTGTTCTCGCAATAAATTATGGTGGACGAACAGAAATCGTTGATGCAGTCAATCATGCATTGTCTGCTGGAACTAAAATGATTGATGAACATTCCATCAACTCAAATTTATACAATTCAGATGTGCCTGATCCGGATCTACTGATTCGCACAGCAGGAGAATTGCGACTTAGCAATTTTCTGATATGGCAAAGCGCATACTCAGAATTGTTAATCCTTGACAAAACGTGGCCGGAATTTACACCCGATGATCTTAAACAAGCGTGTGAAATTTATTCCAAACGAACGAGAAAATTCGGAGGAATACTTTAAGCATGCTTCGCATCTGTGTTATCGGTAGCACTGGAAGCATTGGAACTCAAACGCTTGATGTGGCCCGAATACATCCGGACAAAATCAGGATAGTTGGATTAGCCGCACACAGCAACATTGAATTGCTCCAAAAACAGGCAAACGAGTTCAGACCGACAAAATTGGCTCTTTACAATAAGTCTATAAACACAAACAATAATTTTTTGCGCGGGATGGAAGGCATTATCGAATGTGTTACCGCAGATGATGTTGACCTAGTGGTTATCTCGGTCGCAGGAATGATTGGATTGGGTCCCACAATTGAGGCAATCAAAAGCAAGAAGGCAATTGCGTTGGCTTCTAAAGAAGTATTAGTTGCCGGTGGCGAATTAGTTATGGCTTTAGTAAAAAAGCACAATGTCCAATTTTTGCCAATTGACTCTGAACATTCAGCGATTTTGCAATGCATTCTTGGTTCTAAAAATTCAGAAATTGAGAAACTGTATTTAACTGCAAGCGGCGGACCGTTTCGGGGCTGGAAAAAAGACAAACTGCAGTTGGTAACAACTGAAATGGCACTTAATCACCCGACTTGGAAAATGGGTGGGAAAATTACGATTGATAGTGCAACGCTAATGAACAAGGGTCTCGAAATCATTGAAGCATGTTGGCTATACAATCAACCGCCGGAAAATATAGAAGTAATTGTTCATCCGCAAAGTGTGATTCACTCAATGGTGAAGTTTGTTGATGGGTCGGTACTGGGACAGTTGGGACATCCCGACATGAAACTCCCAATTCAATTCGCCCTGTTTGGCGAACACATATCTCCAACACCTTCAAAAACGTGGGAACCAACTCTCACTCCGAATTTGGAATTTGAAGATTTGGATAACGAAACGTTCATGTGACCAAATTTGGCAAAGCGCTCATTCATGATCTGAGTCGTCGAACCTGCATTATTGAAAGCAGTGAATGAAGAAGAGGCAAACGCTTTCTTAAGAGAAGAAATTTCGTTCTTGAAGATTCAAGAATCTTGTGAAAAATCACTGGATGTAACACCTAAAGCCGAAGCCACACTTGAAAATATTTTGGCTGCAGACAAGGATGGAAGAGACTGGTTTAATTCACAAAAATAACGCCGTCTTTTTCCGTTGCCTTTAATCCTGTGCCTTCGAGCAAATGTTCCAATCCGGCCTGCATACTAAGTCCCTTAAAGTTTCTTCCGCTAACCGGCTCCAATGCACCGGCTTCTATTTGAATAGGAATACCAAACTTATCGCAGATTAACTTCAGTCCATCCACAACTTTTCCGCTAAATGCCCCAATTTCATCCAATTGCGTTTGACCCGGCAACACAAATCCCACGACGTCCGTTCCGAACTTCGCCCAAACGATTGCCGAATACTCACTCGTGCTTTGCAAAGGAACGTTTACTTGTTCAAGTGCCAACAACTTCTCAGACCGAATCAATTGAGAACCTGTTGGAGGAAGTTGGTTTCTTTCAGGGCTATCTTCAAAAATCTCCATCGAAACAGGTTGATTCGCTTTATACGAGAGTCGAATCTGCCGATCGACCATCAGCAATGTCGGCTTCTGATTTCGCAACTCAATACCGGGTCCGGCAGCAACCGTCTCCGTGTTTGTAAACTTTGCAATTCCGATGAGTGAAATCACACCCACGCTTGCAGCAGCAGCACCGTAAGCAAACAATCTTAACCAGTTGAAGCGAGCGGGACTGTTTCGTTTCTTTTCCCAAATCTCTTTATCCAATCTCCGCGAAATTTCTTCGTGCAGCCCGGCCGGCATAACTACCTCAGGCATTGAACTTGGAAGTCCCTCGAACATCGAACAAAAAGACTCAAACTCCCGCTTTAAATCAGGGTTTTCGGCCAAATAACGCTCAGTCTTTTGCAGTAAAGCCCCCGATAAGGATCCTTCATGCAAATCGCTGAATAACTCTCTTGCTTGTTCGTGGTTCATTCTAATTCACTCAAACCTATTCGAGTTTGACCTTTTCATGCTCCAAAAAGTTCCTGAACCGGTTCCAACAGTTCTCTGAGAGCCAACCTCGCCCTGTTAAGCCGGCTTTTGACGGTTCCAATCGGCAAATCCAAGTTCGCTGCAATCTCCTCATAACTCAGCATTTCAATGTGGTACATCACAATCATTGCCCTCTGGTAATCGGGCAGTTTCCGAATGGCCTTACTCAAAATCCGGTTACGCTCTTCGCCTTCGGCAACCTCAAGCGGACTCTCATCTTGACTCTCAAACTGCCTCTCAACTTCGCCGTCTTCAGTGGTAACCAAATCCTCCAAACTCTGGTGCTTGCGAAGTTTTTCCTTTTTCTTGGTGTCAAGAAAACAATTGGTCAAAATCCTAAACAACCATGTGCTGAACTGGCTTTCCTGTCTAAACCGATGCAAATTGTTATAGGCCCGAACAAATGCCTCTGCAGTCAAATCTGAAGCCGAATCCGGATCTCCGGTTAGCCGAAAAGCAAACTGATAAGCTCGCGGTTGGTATTTCCGCACCAACTGGTCCAGAGCGTCGCGGTCACCCTTAAGACTCATTTCAATCAGTCTTAAATCTTCGGCTGATGCGCCACTCATGCATCCACCGCTGTTTGGCGCCTTGATTTGGCTTTATTAAGGGCTTGCGCTTCTTCAGGGCTTAGTGGCTGCTCGCAAACCCCCTTTCTCAATACCTTTGCATAAACTTTTGTTTGAGACCTGGCGGTGATGCTGTTTACAACAACACCGTCTCCGACTTCATTAATCAATGCGAGCACAAAACTTTGATCGCCACCGACTTCCTCAAATGCGTTGTAGCGGATGATTCCAATATTGCCGACTTGTCTCAATGCTTCTCGTTCCAGGTCATCCACCCTCTTGCGAAGTTCATCGCAATTGGACTGCAAAGCGGCTTTTGACCTCATATGTTCAACCAAAAGCGGCTCCAAACGGCTTCCGTCGGAACCTTTGAGTAACTCGTCAATTGCGCTCATGTTTCGCTTTTGACGCATAACCAGATACAGCAGGAACAGATAAGCCCCTACCACAAGGCACCACAAAGCAACGGTTGAAATCGGCACGATTCGGCTAACATTTGGTAACCGGCAAAACCGAACCAAACTTAACCACATTCTACCGAGCATGGAATTCGATCTGTCTAAACCACCCACCGCCAAGAAGAAGGGCCTAAAACCCGTTGCGCGCACAGGGTTCTTGGTCGTTTTGCTCCTGGTAATGCTCTTTCTGCTCTTTTTCTTTTTGAATTTTCAAACGGTTGTGGTTCAGGGCAATTCCATGGAAAACACCCTGAAAAACGGTGACCATATTTTGGTCTGCAAGGCCCTCTGGCTGGTATCCATCAATAAGGGAGACATTATCGTTATAAAGGGCGAAAAACCGGGCGAATACCTCGTAAAACGTGTCTACGCATTGGAGGGTGATTCGGTTGATTTCTCCAATCAACCAAAAGATTGGGATTTCACCAAGGGCAAGTTTGTCGTTCCTGAAGGACACGTCTATGTACTCGGAGACAATGCCGCAGTGAGCGAGGACAGTCGCTCCTTCGGTCCGGTTCCAAACGGCCAAATCTTGGGCAAAGTTATCGAAAGATGAGGAAGTTTCCTGCCTCGCATTGGAACAAAAAACAACTTGAGTTTTGGCCGGCACCAGAAAGACCGCCCTTTCGTCCATTCGCGGCAATGATGTTCGTTTGGAACGGAGACGAAGCCGTGATTGCATACATTCCGGGTCGCGGCTGGAGCATTCCGAGCGGGCGCCTTGAGCCGGGCGAAGATGGCTTATCGGCTGCCCTTCGAGAAACCTACGAAGAAATCGGAGTTAAGGCCAAGAACGTCACTTATTTGGGCTGTTACCGTATAACCGAACCCAAATCCGTAAGATGGGCGGAGGTGTTCGTGGGAGAAGTTGACGACTGGCTCGAAATTCCGCCACACAGCGAATCCAGCGACCGACAACAAGTCTCTATTGAAAACTTACCAAACGTTTATCACATTTGGAACCCGCTGTTCGAACAGTTGTTCGCGTACTCCAAAGAAGTGTTGTCTCGATAAAACAGCATCGCGGGCCGGCCCTAAGCCAGCCCGCGAGCGAGAGGCACGGCGGGTGTGCCCCGAATTACCAGAGGTCTGCCAAAGAATCTTTCAACAAACTGTACGCACCGGCTAAGGCTGCTCCGGCTACAGTGATTGCAACTATCGTGTACCACATTATTCTATCCTCCTCAAGGGTCTCGCAATGTGGTTTTTCCGTTAAGTGCCTATCATTTAACATTCGAAACCTGCTAATAGTGATAGAAATGAAATAAGTCTGGCAGTGCTACCGTTAGCAGTCTTGCTGTTAGTTCTAATACCGTAAGTAAGTATGCTGTCAGCACACTTGCTGATGGAAGGAATACCGGGAGTTAGACACTGTATAATGAGCAAGGGCTGATATTGAAACAGCGCAAATTCATCTTCGTAACAGGCGGCGTCGTAAGTTCAATCGGCAAAGGCATCGCCACCGCAAGTTTGGGCCGCCTTCTTCGGAATCGCGGCTTTTCTGTTGCCCCTGTCAAGTTAGACCCTTACATCAACGTTGATGCTGGAACAATGAATCCGTATCAGCATGGTGAAGTTTTCGTAACTGAAGATGGAGCCGAGACCGATTTAGATCTCGGACATTACGAACGATTTATGGATGTCAATTGCACCGGTGCCAGTAGTGTAACAACCGGTTCTGTTTACCGAAGCGTCATTGAAAAAGAACGAAGAGGTGATTATCTCGGAGCAACCGTTCAAGTCATTCCGCACATCACCAACGAAATTAAAGAGAGGATTTACGCGGTCGGACAAGTGGACGATGCAGATGTTGTAATTGCAGAAATCGGCGGAACCGTTGGCGATATTGAAGGGCTCCCCTTTTTGGAAGCCATTCGGCAAATTCGTAAAGAAGTCGGAGCAGAAAACACTCTCTATGTTCATGTCACATTCGTTCCGCAAGTCGGACCATGGGGAGAAATCAAAACAAAACCGACACAACACAGTGTCGTAAAACTTCGCGAAATCGGAATCGCACCTGATTTATTAATTTGCAGAACTGAATTGCCGATGAGCGATGAAATTAAGCAAAAAATTTCTCTGTTCTGCGATGTGGAACCCAACGCCGTTGTAGAATCCATGACCGCCGACACGATTTATGAAATACCGCTAATTTACGAAGATGCCGGTGTTTCAGACTACGTAATGAGGCGATTACAACTTGCAGAAAACGATTCCAATTTAGAAGAATGGCGCCGCATCGTTTCTATATTAAAACAACCAAAAAGAAAATGCAAAATTGCAATAGTTGGAAAGTACACCGAAAACGGGGATGCTTACAAATCCATTGACGAAGCACTAACACATGGCGGCATCGCACACGAAGCCAAAATTGAACGGGTTTGGGTCGAATCAAGTGCCGTTGAAGCCGGCAAACCTGAAGATTTCTTAAAAGATGTTGACGGCCTTATCGTTGCACCGGGATTTGGCGGTCGCGGCATTGAAGGAAAAATTTCCGCAATACAGTATGCAAGAGAGAACAAATTGCCGTTTTTAGGGATTTGTTACGGAATGCAATTAGCCGTCGTTGAATATGCAAGAAATGTTTGCGAACTTCCAAATGCAAACTCAACAGAGATTGACGCCGATACGCCGAACCCAGTTATCCATTTGTTACCTGACCAAAAAGGAGTCGCTGAAAAAGGCGGCACAATGCGCCTTGGCAGTTATCCATGCAATTTAACAGCGGGAAGTTTGGCAGCAAAACTTTTTGATTCGAAAAGAATTTATGACAGACACCGCCACCGATATGAATTTAATAATGATTATCGAGAAACACTCGCTGCATCAGGACTGATTTGTAGTGGAGTTTCGCCTGATTATCGTTTAGTCGAAATTGTTGAAGCAACCGAACACCCCTTCTTTATCGGTACTCAAGCACACCCGGAATTCAAAAGCAGACCTAACCGACCGCACCCACTGTTTTCTGGATTAGTCGGCGCTGCAATTGAGTTTCAATCAAAATCTAAGTCAAACAAAATTGCTGTTGAAACACAAAATTAGTTAATCAATTCTGTTTCAAAAATCTTGTCTTTAAAACCCAAAACAAATTGAGCCAATGCTTGTCGGTCCTCTTTCGTTTCAGGTTGAAACTTAACCCCTAAGGTGTAAGACCCATCTGCATGTCCGTTTCTTGAGTATCGAACCCCACCGGGTAAGAAAACCGGGCCATCGTCTGTACCTAACTCCAACACAATGGAGTCATCTTTCTTTGCGGGGTGCTTCGTCCGAACCTGGACGCCGCCAATACTGACGTTCGTCACCATGGCCGACCCCAAACGAGTGCTCGCTTCTCCCTTAGCACTCCAAAGCATTCCCAACTCATAGAATGGATGTCTTTCAGACTGCCTTTTCTCATCTGCCCCAAATTGACCGCTTTGGTCCTCTGCTGCCCGACTGGTTCTCTTTGCCATCTTAAGTCAAATTTTCGGCATTTTCGATTGAAACCTTAATCTTCTTTCCATTCGTTGTATCCTATAGGTACGACTATGGCAAGTTCAAATCCATTTTTGAGTGAGAAGTCATTGCACCACTTCACGGCAGCAGGCCTAAGAAGGCCGGACGCTATGACCGTTAATGGTGCCCTTAACAAAACCATCATGCTCGTCTTGGTGGTCGCCGCTTCGGCAATGTTCACCTGGTGGATGTATGTTCAAAGCGGACCCCAAGCAGTCTATCCATGGGTTATTGGTGGCTGCATCGGCGGCGTTGTTTTGGCAATTGCTACTGCCTTCAAGCAAGAGTGGGCACCGATCACAGCTCCAATATATGCTGTTGTTGAAGGTCTCGCAATCGGCGGAATTTCTGCTATGTACGAAGGCAAATACAGCGGAATTGTGTTGCAAGCGGTACTTTTGACCTTGATGATTGTGATGTCCATGTTGCTGATTTATCGTTCTGGTCTTATCAAACTGAATGACAAATGGAGGTTTGGAATTTTCGCGGCAACGGGTGCTGTGATGCTTCTTTATCTTGTCAATTTCGGTCTGCATTTTGCCGGCATTCAAATCCCTTTCATTCATGAAAGCGGACCGATTGGAATAGCATTTAGTTTGTTCGTCATCGTGTTGGCTTGTTTAAACCTGTTCCTTGATTTCGAATTTATAGATCAAGGAGCCGTCAGACAAGCCCCGAAATATGTTGAGTGGTTCGCCGCTTTCGGACTTCTAATCACTATCATTTGGCTGTACATTGAAGTTTTGCGACTGTTGGCAAAACTTCGAAGATAAACAAGAACTAAGTGCCTTGAATCTTTTTCAGAAGTTTCAAGGCACTGTTTTTGTCTCCTGACTTAATTTTGCCGTCCAAAACTGCTTCTGTTAATTTCGTTTTTAGCTCGCCAACAAGTTTTCCAGATGGAATTTTTAGTGCCTTCATAATCTCGTTTCCACTTAGCGGCGACTCCAACCTTAACACACTGCTTTGATGTCCAATCGCTTCAATTTTTCCTCTCACATCCGAAAAATCAATACCTTTGCTAATTTTTCCGACAGCGTTTGCATCAGCCTCGCAAAGTCTTAAGAGTGGTTCCGTTAATGAGCCCATCTCTCTTACGAGCCTTCGTGCTGCAGACAAAGTAAAAGGAATCGCTGAACCCAATCTCATATGGTTTCTAACGAGTTTCCCAATTGCTAATCCTTGAAAACGATTAAGTCGTAGTCGCTTACAAATCAAGACCGCCATTTCTTCTCCAACCTTTTCATGTCCAATAAAACGAATGCGACCCCCTGCTTCAACTGACTTAGTTCTCGGTTTGGCAATATCATGAAACAAGCAGGAAAACAGAACAACTAAATCTTCTTCATCGCTACCCGATAACATGTAAACAATCTGATTAATCACATCAAGAGTGTGTCCCCAAACATCTTTCGAGTGATATTCACCTTGCTCGACTCCCACACCTTCAATCAATTCGGGTATGAAATTTTTCAGCAATCCCGTGTTTAACAAATCTTCCAAACTTTTCGTAGCGGAAAAGTGAAACAGCATCTTAATAAACTCATCACGAATTCGCTCAAAACTGATGATTTTCAGCCGATGACTTTCCGCATTAATCGCTTCCAACAAACCCGGCGCAGGCACAAAATCAAAACGATTTTTGAACCTAATGGCACGTAGCATTCTGAGAGGATCGTCTCGAAACGTTGCCGATGGCTCCAAAGGGGTTCTTAAAATTCTCTTTCTTAAGTCACGTAATCCTACCCCTAACAAATCCAATAATTCACCGGAATGAATATTCTTGGCAAGCGCATTTATCGTAAAATCTCGCCTCAACATATCCTCCTTTAAAGTGGCCGGCTTTGTTTTCGGTTTTCTGCTTTCGGATTCATAAGATTCAGATCTCGCCGATGCAAGTTCAATTCTCGAACCTTCAACCAACACCATCGCGGTCCCGAATCGCGGATAAATGACCGGCGAAATTGAAGTCAACTTTTTTTGTTTCAATAATTTTGCAACCGACAGCGCGTCGCCTTCAACCACCAAATCGTAATCACCGGAGTTCTCAATTCCTAACAACTCATCACGCACCGACCCTCCAACCAAATAAACTCGGTTCTTCCACTTCGTGTCTTTCGTTGCTTCAGCAATCAACTCAATTGCGGTCATTTTTGCATTGCCATTTCTGCTGCCATTAATCCTGTTTCATAGGCGTTCTCTGCGCGACCGGCAAGCGTTCCATCTCCGGCAATAATGATGGGAGGATTCCCTCTATTAATGCTATCAAATAGTGCAATCGTCTCCGGTTGAGATATTGCGTATCGCTTAACTAACGTCCAGTCTGGAGTTGAAAAATCCGTACCAAAAATCTTTTGGATAACCGAGACCGCCATGGATACAATCACTTTTTCGGGCTGTTCAAAATACTCTGCAGAATAATACGGACCCATTTGTGCAACAAAAACCGATTGTCCTTCGGGAATTCTGGCTCTGCATTTTTCATGTTCCAGCCCAAGCCACAAAACGGGAGACATGCGGTCTACGTTTAGTAATGCAGAATAGGATTGCGGAGACAGTGACTTCTTATATCCAACAACTACAGACAAACAAGGCCGATACCGAATTTGTGATAAATTTCTTTTGTCTCCAACCGTCCTCAATAACAATTCAGAGACTGGACCTGGCGCAGTTAAAATGACTTTATCAAATTCCTCACCGAAAATTTGAAACATTTTTCCGTTGACATGAATCGATTCAACTTTTTTGTTTAACCGTATGTCTAGTCCGTTAGCCATCAATTTTGAAAATTCATTCGCTCCTTTTTGGTACGTATATCTACGTTGCTTGTTCCTTTCAGGTGCTCCTGCAATCACTCGGCCAAGATCTAATAAATAAATCGGCTTTTCGATCCGCACCAAGTTCTCTTGAGGCAAATCCCTCAAAAGTGCAAATTCCAGTCCTAATCCCCGAGGCGTAAAGGTTTGTAAAGCCGTATCTACAACGCAACCTTCAATTTCAACGGTCTCAACTCTTCCCCCCAACCTCTCATTTGCCTCGAACAAGACCGGCTCCATTCCCTCATTTTTTAATTTCCTTGCCGCGGCAAGCCCGGAAACCCCGCCACCGACAATCCCGATTCTCATCCCCAAACTGTACCTGCGCGCCATAATATGGCTATGAAGCAAAGAATCGCTTCCATCCTTGCCATCGGAGCCATTGCAGTCGGTTTCTCAATTGCAATCGCTGGCAAGCAAGCCGGTATCGCCGGCAAACAGGCACCCAATCTTTCAGGCGCAACAGTGAAAAACAAATCGTTTTCCCTTGCAACTGCGCGAACGAATGGCCCCGTGCTTGTCTATTTCATTTCGACAACGTGTCCCGTAACAGATGCTGCAGCAAAATACATGGAGCGAACACGCACCGGTTTTGCGAATACAAAACTTACGGTCATCGGTGTCACCAACGCATCAAAATCCGAATCCCAAAAGTGGTTGACTTCACATCGAATTCAATTTGACGCAATTCCTGACTCGGCAAAAAGAATCATCAGTGCTTATGGCGTACAAAGTGCGCCAACTGCATTCTTGATTGCCAAAAACGGAAAAGTCCTCAAAGTTTGGGATGGCTATTCAGCCGGTTTCTTGAAAGAAGCCGCAACAATGGCTGCACAACAGTTGGGCATCAAAGCCCCCGTAATTGACTTTACAGGAGCGCCAAAAGATGTCCAAGCCGGGTGAAGCATCTAAGCGTTTCCCGGTCGGGAAACTTTCGACATAAAAAGGCAACCTTTGGTTGCCTTTTTTATTTTGCTTTCTTCATCACAACATCAAACGAAACCGGTTTCCCCTGTCTTTCAACTTCAACCGTCACCGTTAACTCTTCACCTTTTAACCGATAAGTCAACCGCAGTTTTTCTGCATCCGGCGGCGATTCAAAAATCACAAAACCCTTCTCCGCTTTCACAACTTTTGCAACCAGCAACTTGTCACTCCGCGGCTTAAAGCCACTTCTAAAAATGTTAAAGCGCAACCAAACCCCGTCAGCCGCTTCCTCAATCAACAGCGACTCAAACATAATCAAGCGCTCATCCGTCGCTTCCCGATACATTCCCACCATCGATTTCCCGCGCGGTTTCATCCAGTGCTCTTCAACCTGAGCGCCTTCAGACTCTCCTTTCCAAGTTCCGGCAATCCACCCAACGTCATTTATCGAAATTTTCGGCTCCATTTTTGGACCTCCAAAAATTAACCCTAAAGTCAAGCAGGCAACTGTCATAATCGTCATAAGGTCACATCATACACGAATGTCCGAATTGATTCAACTAAAAACAAGAGGATTGGTAATCAGCCAAATAGAGCCAAATTCTCCGGCATCTCGTGCCGGCTTACTGCCCGAAGATGTAATTAGAAAAGTGAATCAACAATCTGTCGATGACATCATTGATTTTCGATTCCATACAAGCGAAGAGCAATTCGAAGTAACACTGGTCAGACAAGGCGAATATCAAAACATTTTAATGGAGCGCGAATGGGGCGAAGACCTTGGCATTACATTCTCATTTGAATTGGCAGACCAAATTCACACCTGCGACAATAAATGCGTTTTCTGCTTTATTCATCAAATGCCAAAAGGCATGAGAAAATCGCTTTACTTAATGGATGATGATTTTCGACTTAGTTTTCTGCACGGAAATTACGTAACGCTTACCAATATGAGCGAAGAAGAATTTGAACGAACCAAACAGCAAGGTTTATCTCCTTTATATGTTTCTGTCCACGCAACCGACCCACGACTCCGAGGTTTTATGCTGGGAAGAGCACAACCCGAACCGATACTCCCTCGACTGAAAGACCTGATTCAATCCGGTATTTCGGTCCATTGCCAAGTCGTCCTTTGCCCCGGTCTTAACGATGGAAGTTCCCTCGACAAAACCATCGAACAACTGTCCGAATTACACGCAGAATATACTAATCATCACGCCGGGGTTTTGTCCGTTGCCGTTGTGCCCGTTGGACTAACCAAATTTCGCCACAACCTTTATCCAATTCCAAAAGTAACTCCGGATTATTCAAAACAATTCCTGATTCAAGTTCAAAAATGGCAATCACGTCTAAAACAAAAATTGGGGACAAGATTTGTCTTTCCAACCGATGAGTGGTTTTTTTACGCCGAAAAAAAGATTCCATCGCGCTCTTATTACGAAGATTTTCCGCAATTCGAAGATGGTGTTGGTACTTGCCGCCTCTTTTTGGAACAAGCAAAACATGGTTACAAATCACTACCTAAAAAAATAAATCAAAAAACAAACTTGACTCTTGTAACCGGTGCACTTCCATCACGAGTCATCATGGATTTTGCAAACACACTCTCAAAAATAGAAAATCTGTCAGTGGATGTTTGCGTCGTAGTTAATCACTTTTTTGGCGATGGAATCACAATAGCAGGACTTTTAACCGGCCAAGATATCATCACCGCTTTAAAACATCACAAACCCAAAGGAATTATCGCAATCCCGGACATCACCTTAAAAGAGGAAACGCTCTTCTTAGACAACATGACAATTGATCAATTAAGAGAAATCACAAAAATGGATATTCGCGTTTGTCCTTGCAGGGCAAAAGATTTTCTTAAATCCTGGCTACCCAAAAACATCGCCTAATCGGGCAATGTTCTTCCGTATCCGTCAAGCCGAACGGTTCCAACCAAAATCAAAATACCATCAATAAATGGCCACAACCAAAACACACCAAATGTGCAGATAGTCAGAACCAATTGCAATACGCCGATGGCTTGATAACCCAAATAAATCCGACCCACACCCGGCAAAAAGATGTTGAGAACACCTGCCAAAACTCGGCTAAACGGACTGGCAATTGTGCCTTGATACAAATAGGATTGGGATGCGTAATACTGTTGTTGCAAATCTCCCGGTGGGTTAGACCAATTCGGCTTTGTCACACTCGAATTGGCAACGGCAGTTGGCGGTGGCGGCGGGGGTCCCGCACTTGGGATTTTCGACAAAAGTTCAGGCACCAGCCTCGCTTCACGCCAATCACTCATCCCTTCTTTCCAAACGTATGTGCTGGGCAAAATCACACCCGATTCCGCAAGTTCAACCATTTGGTCGAAATCAAGCGGACCTAACTGGCCATATTGCCCGACGTAATACCATTCATACATTTGGAAACTACATTGTTACCGAAGTAACAGAAACTGCGTTGGGTCAAAGCAGGTCGCTTTGCATCCAATGAACCAATTCAGGGCAAAAGCCCTACCTTCTGCCGCGCTGTTGTCTTAAGAAGGTCGGGATATCCAAATTTGGAACTCCGGCAGCAACGGTTTCCGCTTCCGGCTCTTCACCGCCGAGCATTTCAGAAAGACCTAAAGGTCTTGCCGACTCATAAGTGGTTTCCGCCACCGGTTCCTGTCGAATAACCGGCTCAGCGGCAACTCTTGAAACAGGACGGTATTGGGTGCCTCTTGCGTGCATACCCGCCGCAAGCACCGTAATCTGAACGGCGTCCTGCAGTTCATGACGAACCACATGACCCATGATAATGTCAGCGTCATCCGGGTTGGTGAACTGCATCAAATACTCCATCGCCTCATGGGCTTCCCCAAGCGTAAAGTCAGGGCCGCTCGTTATGTTCACCAACAAACGGCGCGCTCCTTCGATGTTCGTTTCTAAAAGCGGACTATTGGCAGCAGATTCAGCTGCCATTCGGGTTCGATTCTCGCCTCTTGCATATCCCAAACCCATCAAGGCAACGCCCGCATTGCTCATCACACTTTTGACGTCCGCAAAATCAACGTTAATCATTCCGGGAGTCAGAATGATTTCGCTGATACCCTGAACTCCGGCTCTCAAAACGTCATCCGCTTGCAAAAACGCCTGACTCATGGTTGCTTTACGGTCTACCGTTTCCACCAAACGGTCATTCGGAACGGTAATCAAGGTGTCCACGTTTTCGGTGAGCATGGCGGCACCTTCTTCCGCTTGACGCTGCCGCTTCTTCCCCTCAAAACTAAACGGCTTCGTGACAACTCCAACAGTAAGGACGCCCTTGCGTTTTGCAACTTCCGCAACAACCGGAGCCGCTCCTGTTCCCGTGCCGCCACCCATCCCTGCAGTGACAAACACCATGTCCGCGTCGCTGACTATCTGTTCAATCATCGCGACGCTCTCTTTGGCAGCCGCTTCTCCAATCGAAGGGTCGCCACCGGACCCAAGTCCGTGAGTCAAACGCTCGCCAAGTTGCATACGAACAGCCGCCTTGGAAACCGCAAGCGCTTGCGCGTCGGTATTCATCGCAACAAACGTGACTCCAAGAACGCGGGACGCTATCATTCGATTAACCGCGTTACAGCCGCCACCGCCTACGCCAATGACCTTAATGTTTGCTCGGGATTCAAAAAGACTTTCGGGCATCATGATTTGGACTTCGCTCCGTACAGACACTATGTAAGCGCCTTCAATAATGGACGCAAGCCCCGTCCAATTCGCCGCTACAGTACCGCTAATTTACCTGGAGATTGCAGTAGGTCTAAAGTCCCGATTTTCAAAGGCATACCCTGACAAATAGGCTGGCCGAGACGTTATCTATATCGTTGACTGAACATTCAATAAGCGAACCGAGGCAAAGTAACAAGAGAGAACTTCAAGCAGAGGAACGAAAGCATCAACTGCTTGAAGTCGCAATGCAACTGTTTGCATCGAGGGGCTTCGACTCAACCACGATGAAGGAAATCGGCGAAGCGGCAGAAGTCGCTCCCGGGCTTATTTATCACTACTTTGAAAGTAAGGAAGACCTTCTGGCACAGGTGGTTGAGTTTCACGGGTTCAGCGAGGAGTTAGAGCAAATCTTGCTGCCTGCGTTCGACAAACCCGCAAAAGAGGAACTCGTCGGCCTGGCGCACGACTTCTATGATCTCATCGGAAAAAAAGAACAGATCATGAAGTTGTTCGTTCGAGAGGCATTTGTGAACCCGGTTTTGCACGAAAGGTGGTGCCAAATGTGCGGCTCTTGTATCCACCATTTGTCCCGATACCTTGCGGCGAGAGTCGCTGCCGGAGAGTTACGGCCGCACAACACCGAAGTCTCCGCAAGAATGCTCTTGCAACCTCTCATCATGCTCAAATTGATGGGAGACGGAACGGAAAGAATCCCCGAACTGGTGGACAACCTCTTGAATGGCATCTTGCCGCAACCTATTGGAAATTGAACAAGTATTCAACAAAAACAACAAAAATGATGAAAACGATTGGACTGACCCTAACGCTGATAACCGCTGTATTCGGCATGGCACAAACTCCGGAGAAAATCACTCTGGAAGAAGCCATCCGTATCGCAAAAGAAAACGCATTTCAGGTTTTGGCTGCAAAAGCAGACGCAAAGAAAGCCGGTGCCGTTGTGAGCGAAGCCCGCTCTGTGGTGCTTCCGCAAATCGGAGTTAACGGGTCATACACTCGGTTCAATAAAGAAGGAACCGCAATCTTGAATCCAATGGACCCGCCGATTGTCACAAGGCCAATTGACAGCAAACAGATTGCTTTGACTTTGGCGCAAAGCATTGACATAACCGGTGTCTACTCTTTGGCAATTTCCGGTGCACTCGCCCTCAAAAAGGCAAGCGATTATTTAGTCGAAGCAGCCATGGATCGCGCTGAGCAATCCGCAAAATCCGCATTCCTGCAAATCCTTAAATCAAAGGAATTGGTCGAGGTTGCAAATGAACAATTGGAAAACACAAAAAAACAACTTGACCGCGCTACAAAAAGAAATAAAGAAGGAGCCGCAGCAAAATTTGACGTCATTCGATTTGAAGCCGAAGTGAGTTCGGCAGAACAATTGGTCATTCAATCGGAAAACGGTTTCAAATTAACCCAAGCATTTTTCAATCAAGTGCTTGCAAGAGACACAGGTATTCCGGTGGAACCCATTCGACCATCGGGGCTTCCAGAAGTTAAAAAAACAATGCAAGATTTGATTGCATTCGCAAAACAAGAACGGCCGGATGTTAGGGCTGCAGTCAAAACCGTCGAATATTTCGTCAATTTTCGAAAAGCACAAGAAAAAGGAAATTTACCTACGCTGAATCTTTCGGCAAATCTAACACATAACCCGGACCCGGGAGCATTCGGCGGAGATAAAACTACCGGCTCGGCAACTGCGGTGCTCTCTTTTCCGATTTTTGAAGGCGGAAGAACCAAAGCAAAAGTCAGCCAAGCAAAACAAGAGGAAGAAAAATCAAAAATCCAATTGGAGCAAATCCTATTGGGTGTTGAATTAGAGGTTCGACAAGCGTATCTAAATGTTGAATCCACAAAAAAAGTCATCGAAGCGGCACAAAGAAATGTTGCGCTTGCAAAAGAAGCTCTAAGACTTGCAAATGTTCGCTATGAAAATGGAGTGAACACAACGGTCGAGGTTTCGGATGCCAACGTGCAATACGTTCGCGCAAGAACTGCCGAAATCAACGCTATCTACGACTATTGGAATGCGGTTGCTGATTTACAGAAAGCCGTGTCATCGGAGGACATCTAAATTGAAACACATCGCAAAAATCCTGCCCGGAATCATTGCAATTGCTTTAATCGGTTGCGCAGATAAAACTGCGCAAAAAAACGCTGAAATACAAAAGGAACTTTTATCGGACAGCACAACTCCGGTTACTTTTGTTACACCAAATCTTGTGACGATAGACACGGAATTAGAAATTTCAGGCCCGTTTGAAACCCTGGATCAGGTTCAAGTTGGAGCAAGAGTCGGTGGTCGGCTTAATTTTGTTTCGGTTCAAGATGGCTCAAAAGTTCGAGCAGGGCAATTGATTGCACAAGTTGACACAGCGAACGCGATGTTGCAAGTTCAACAAGCCATGGCAGGTGTTTCGGCGGCAAGAGCAGCGCGTGATCAAGCGATAACGCAGGCAGCAATGAGTCCGATGCAATCTCAAGCCGCAATTCGGCAAGCCGAAGCACAACTTAAATCAGCAAAAGCGCAATTGGCAATGGTCAAGCAAGGGGCAAGGTCACAAGAAAAAGAACAAGCAAAAGCACAAATGGGTGCCGCAAAATCTGCGCTTGATAAAGCAAAAACAGATTTAGAGCGCGCAAAGAATTTGTTTGCGCAAGACGCCATTGCAAAAATGGAAGTGGACGCAGCCCAATTGCAATATGACACGACATTAGCAAATTATCGTTCTGCTGTAGAGGCATACAGTCTAATTATCGAAGGCAGCCGACCGGAACAAATTATTCAAGCAGAAGAAGCGGTTCGACAGGCGGAAGAAGCATTGCGCGTTGCTCGCTCCAATCAAATGGTTGATACGGTTAGACGTCAACAAGTGCAGCAAGCAAACGCAGCTCTGAGTCAAGCCGAAGCGCAATTACGACTTGCAAGGCAACAAATGTCCGACGCCGCCGTTATCTCTCCAATTGACGGATATGTAAGCGGTACACCGGCAAAAACGGGACAAGTGGTTGCACCGGGAACGCCGATCGCCAACATCGTCGGATTAAACGGGGTCTATTTAGAAGGTCAAATTCCGGAAAAAGAAATTGCAAAAGTGAAACCCGGACAATCAGCAACGGTTATGGTTGATGCATTTCCAAATGAAACTTTTGTGGGAACGGTGGTTGCAATTCGGCCGCAAGCCGATTCCTTGGGAAGATTGTTTGCCGCAAGAATTGCAGTGGCTAATGGAATCGGAAAATTAAAACCCGGAATGTTTGGTAAAGCAAAAGTAGTTGTCGGAACACTTCGGGATGTCGTGCTTGTTCCCACCGACGCAATCGTAAAAGATGGCGAAAAAGATTATGTGTTTGTTGCAAACGGCAACAAAGCAAAAAAAGTGGAAGTTAAAGTCGGAGTAACAAAAGAGGACCAAACCCAAGTTATCGGTTTGTCACCCAGCGAGAAAGTGATTTTGAAAGGAAAAGATTTGTTAACCGATGGGGCGCTAATTCGACAAGACAAAGTTGAAGGGGACAAGAAGTGAATCTGACACTCGCTGCAATCAAACGTCCGGTATGGGTGGTGATGTTGATGGTCGCCGCCCTGATTATGGGATGGCTTGGATGCCAGCGAATGCCGGTCGAAGAGCAGCCGGAAGTCAGTTTCCCGTATGTAACGGTTCAAACTACCTATTTCGGGTCGAGCCCAACTGAAATTGAAACTCAGATTACGAAAAAAATCGAAGAAGCGGTTACGACTTCAAACGGAATTGAAACCATTAGTTCTACATCGCTTGAGGGCATTTCGATTGTAACAATCCAATTTGAATTGCGGGTTAACCAAGACACAGCACTCAACGAAGTTAAGTCTAAAGTGGATGCCATTTTGGGTGACTTGCCCGATGGCGCCGAAAAACCAATTGTAAACAAGTTAAATATTGCAGCACAGCCCATTTTAACTATAGCGGCTGAATCATCGAAACTGACTGCATTGCAATTACGTGATACGATTGATGACCGCGTTCAAGACGTTTTGGCAAGAATCCCAGGAGTTGCAGATGTCGAGGTAACGGGTGGTGACATTCGAGAAATTCGCGTTGCCGTTGACAAAAATCGCTTGCTAAGTTACGGAACCGGCGTCAGCGATGTGCTTAACGCATTGACCGGCGCTGCAATCAATTTGCCGGGCGGAACCATTACTGAAGGCAATCGCGAAACCGGCGTAAGAGTTGAAGGTGAATTTAAGAATGTTGATGAAATCCGAAATCTAAAAATTCCGATTTCGGACCGAATGGACCCGAACAAACCGCCTGCGATTGTTACGCTTTCCGATATTGCAACGATTACCGATGGTCCGGCAGAAAGAAAAATTATTAGCCGCGTTAACGGCAGAGATGCTGTTGTACTGAAAGTTCAAAAAACGCGAGAAGGCAATACGGTTGAAATTACAAAACTTGTAAAAGAACAATTAGCACAAATTGAGCAGCAGTTTCCGATTAAGTTTACGATTGCAAGAGAAAGCGCTAAGCAAGTCAACGAATCGCTACATGATTTGGAAATTGCATTGTTTATTGGAATCGTTTTGGTCATTGGAATCATTTATCTTTTCTTACACAATTTGCGCGGAACGATTATTGTTGCTTTGGCGATTCCAACGTGCGTATTTGCGGCACTTGCAGCAATGGCGGCATTCGGATTTACGCTTAACACCATGACGATGTTGGGATTGTCATTGGCGATTGGAATTTTGGTTGACGATGCGATCGTTGTTTTGGAAAACACTTACCGGCACTTGACAATGGGTGAAGACCCGGAAACGGCAGCACTCAACGGAAGAAGAGAAATCGGATTGGCTGCAATCGCGATCACGATGGTTGACGTTGTAGTTTTCTTGCCGGTTGCAAACATGGGTGGAATCATCGGTCAATTCTTCCGACCCTTTGCAATCACCGTTGCAGCGGCAACTTTGTTCTCATTGTTTGTTTCGTTTACGTTGACTCCCATGTTAGCGAGCCGCTGGTATCGAAAGGGAGAAAATCTGGAAGATAAGCGCGGATTTGCGAAGTGGTTTGATGATACATTTCACAAGTTTGCAAATGGTTATAAGCGACTGCTCGAAATTGCCCTAAATCGAAGATGGTTAGTGTTCATGGCGGGTTGGGCTTTGTTATTCGGTGCATTTATGATGACGGACGCAAGCGACGCAAAGACATTTGGCGAAGCCATCAAACCCCCTTTCGGAATGGCAGTAGGCTCATTAGGTTTTTCGGTTGTCATCTTCCTGCTCGTAGGAATTTTCAAGAAACTTTGGAATCCAAAGATAATTTTAGGTGCTGCGGGTTTCGGACTTGTATTGGTTTTGTTTGGGGTTGCAGGATTTGGTCTTGGAATCAACAAAGGTGGACCACTTTTAACACAACGATTTGCAGGTGGCCAAGAACAGGGTCAGGTTTTGGTTGATGTGACGATGCCGGCCGGTTCATCACTTGATCGAACGCTTTCCGTTGTAAAAAGGATTGAGAGCGTTGGATTGAAATTGCCTGAAACCACTTATGTAACGAGTAATGTTGGTTCGGCACCCACAGGATTTGGTGCAGAAAATATCGGGCCTCAATATGCACAAGTCCAAATTAACTTGGCTGATAAACGTGCTCCGATTGACAAGATGCAGTTTTGGAAGAAATCAACAGAAAAATTGAGGGACCGAGACCAAGCATCCATCGTTACCGAAGTGCAACAAAAAATTGGGAAAATTCCTGATGCAAAAATCATTGTCAGTGGGCAGACCGGATTTGCTGCCGGACCTCCGGTACAGGTTTCGATTCTTAGTACGGAACCGGAACGTGTTGCACCTGCGGCAGAACAAGCATTACAAGTGCTTTCCAAAATTAAAGGAATTGTCAACCTTGATTTGACTTCAAAACCAGGGAAACCAGAATTTGTGGTTAGACCTGATCGAACGAAAATGGCCGACAACGATTTGTCGGTTCGGCAGTTGGGCGCGGTAGCAAGGGTTGCATTTGAAGGAAACACGGATGCGAAGTATCGGCAAAACGATCGCGAGTACGACATTCGCGTAAATTTGGAAGATTCTGTTCGCCAAGACTCGCGCGCTTTGGAAACCATTCCTGTTACATTTAGAAATGGTAATCCGGTTTATTTAGGTGAAGTATCCAATATTGAAAGGGCAGAATCTTTCGACAAAGCAGACCGATTTAATCGCCAACGCATGATTTCGGTCATCGGTTATCTATTGCCGGGATTTGTTATTGGAACGGTCGGCCAGCAAATTGAAAAAGACTTAAAAGCCGCCAATTTGGGGGACGGAAAAGTTTTTTATGCACAGCGCGGCGAAAACGAAATCAATAATCGAGAGATGCCATATATGGGTGCGGCATTTGGATTAGGTTTGGTTCTTGTCTTTTTGGTTCTTGCTGCATTGTTTAACAACATCGTTTATCCATTCATTATTCAATTGGCACAGCCGCAAGCACTGGTAGGTGCCATCATGGGATTAGTCATTACTAACCGCTCGATGGACATCGTTGGGATGATTGGTTTCTTAATGTTGATTGGCTTAGTAGGCAAAAACGCCATTTTGTTGGTGGACTATACGAACAACTTGCGCGAGAAAGGAATGAATCGGCATGACGCTCTTGTTGAAGCCGGGCCAACACGATTAAGACCGATTATGATGACCACGCTTGCAATGATTTTGTCGATGCTGCCGGTGGCATTAGCCCTGGGACGGGGTGCAGACTGGCGAGCACCGCTTGGGGTTGTCATTATCGGTGGACTGGCTCTTTCCACTTTGTTAACTTTGTTTGTTATCCCTTGTAGTTACACGATTTTTGACGATCTTTCCGTATCTGTCGGCAAATTCTTGAAGAGATTTACGAAGGGATTGGATAAGAAAGCGAAAGTTGAGGCATCCGAAAGCCAATAACTAAAAGGTGCGATTAGGATTTTTGTTGGCTATGGCGATTGGCTTTGTGCCGCTTTTTGGGCAAGGGCTTGCCGGAACTGCTGCCTTATCAACCTTCAGACAATCCCAACTGGAGTTTGGGGAGAAACCAAACTTGTCGGCCTTTATGAAAGGAGAGAGTTGGGGCAAGAGCCGAAATTCAAAATTCAAAGTTGAAGGTTTGACACAACGAGGCGTTTCACGTTGGTTTTCCGGAATCAGCGTTCAACCGTTTAAGACCGTTGAATTTGCATGGTGGTTCTCGCCGGAATATGTTTCAGCACGTCTGGGGTACCTGAGCGCAAAAGAATATTGGGAAGCGGGCAAAGCATTAAGTCATTTTCGTGCGATTTCAGATTTGATGAACGGAAAATTACTGTTTATGGTTCAACTTGCTTCAGCACCGGATTATGATATTCTTGAAGATGAATTTCCATCGAACTCAAAAATTAAGAATATTGAATTGCGAAAATTCGTCTTGAAAATTGGAGATTCAGTTATCAAGCCAAACCACGTAAGCACGGTTTTTGAGAATGTTTCAAGAAACCCTGATATTTTGAAACCTATGCCTTGGTATCAGTTTGCACCTTGTAACCACTTATTGACATCCGAATTTGAGGAAATGATTGAACCCTGCTTTTATCCAATGGGAGATTTTCAGGTCAGGTTAGTGATGGTTGAATTCGACATTTCGAATTTGAAGAGTGGATTGGGAAATGCCCAGAAACTGAGTCTTAGAATTATTGGGCCGAGCAAGGAACGATATGCTGAGTGGAACCTTGATCGCTGAAGTAGTAAACTGCTTGGTAAATGCGTGAAGTTGCCGAAGCCCAAATTCTTCAAGCCCTGAGTTCCGTTATTGACCCGGATTTGAATCGGGACATTGTTTCCTTAGGATTCATCAAAGACCTTTCTATTCAGGGGACCGATGTATCTTTTAGCATTGAATTAACGACCCCCGCTTGCCCCGTTAAGGATTTGCTTAAGCAACAATCGCTTGATGCCGTCAAAAACCTTGAAGGTATTGGCAGTGTGAAGATTGAAATGACATCGCGTGTGCGGCAAGCCAACAAAGGAGAAATGATTCCTGATGTTAAAAACGTTATTGCAATTGCATCCGGAAAAGGTGGTGTTGGAAAAAGCACGGTTTCGGTGAACATTGCGATTGCTTTATCAAAATCCGGAGCAAAAGTTGGATTGCTTGATGCAGATGTTTATGGACCTTCGATTCCATTAATGATGGGATGCGCTGAAGAGCGACCCTGGACAGAAAATTCAAAAATTTTGCCAATTGAAAAATATGGTTTGAAAATGATGTCGCTTGGATTTTTGCTTGAGGAAGGGCAAGCCGTTTTGTGGCGAGGACCGATGGTTGCCGGAACTGTAAAACAGTTGCTGACCGACGTGAATTGGGGGGAATTGGATTATTTGGTGGTTGATTTGCCACCGGGAACCGGCGACGCACCCATGTCTCT
Organism: uncultured Fimbriimonadales bacterium; assembly: GCA_964546835.1. Taxonomy (GTDB): domain Bacteria; phylum Armatimonadota; class Fimbriimonadia; order Fimbriimonadales; family ATM1; genus JAHCHL01. The sequence continues at coordinate 11,123 of CAZJKW010000001.1, read as the reverse complement.
TGCACAATTGGTTCCTTTAACCGGAGTAGTGATTGTGGCGACGCCTCACGATGTTGCGGCAAATATCGCCGGAAAAGCAGTGCAACTTTTTGAGAAATTAAAAGCACCCATTTTGGGTGTCATTGAAAACATGTCATTGTTTGTTTGTCCCTGTTGTGGAGAAACCACAAAGATTTTTTCCGGAATGAGTGGCCAGCAACTTGCAGACCAGTTAGAGGTGAAATTTTTAGGTTCGATACCTTTGGATCCAGCAATTAGTCAATCGGGAGATAATGGGATTCCAAGTATCATTGCACGACCGGAGAATGTACAAACTGAAGCGTTTTTTGAAATTGCAGGAAAACTTGCCGCAGAAGCAAGCAAGCAAGCCATGGCTGAAAAAGATTTGATTCGCGGGTTAAAGAATATTAAACGATAAGTGATATTGTGCAATTAGAGCCGCTAACGGATAACCGGACTTCCAAGATCACCCTCTGGGCAATTCCTTGCCTCATTTTTGGAGCGATTCTTGGTCATTATGTAAAGTCTGATGAAGCGAAAACAGTGTTTGACGTTATCGGTACTTTATGGATGAACTACTTAAAACTTTGTGCAATTCCGCTTGTGCTTCTATTACTGTTCTCTGCGATTGTTCGATTACCTAATCGCGAAAGTGCAAAAACCGTTAGCAATCGGTTCTTTTTGACAATGGTCTTGATATTGCTGTTTGGCGCAGTTATTGCATGGTTAATTCACACATTAAAACTTTCGTTTTTTGGTACGGGCTCCTTTTCGATTAGCGGCGAAGATGTTGCTTCACCGGAACCGGAGCCAATTAGTGAATGGTTTAAAGGATTGATACCATCTAACTTTTTTGAGGCCGCAGTCGCCGGAAATATTCTTCCATTGGTCATTGTGGCAACGATTTTTGCTTTTGCTGTGCGATGTTCAAGCGAAAAAATTAGAGAGAATTTGGTCACTGTTTTTGAAAACGTGCTTGCAATTTTTGCTCTGATGATTCGGTGGGGAATCATGCTTTTACCGCTGGGTGGGTTTGCCCTTGCATTTGTTTTTGCCGGAGAAAGCGGAACCGGATTCGTGGAAATTGCTTTTCAATTTTTGCTGTTGTCTGTTTGTACCTTCTTCTCAGTAACCGTCTTGTTAATTCTTATTACTTGTATTTTATGTAAGAGGTCGATATTTCATTTTCTCAAGACTATAACAAAGTCTGTTGCAACGGCTGCAAGTACTCGTTCATCCATTGCGAGTCTTCCGAGCATGGTTAGTGATGTAAACACCGGGAAATTGGCAACACCCGAATCCACAGCATTTGCGTTGCCTCTTGCGGTTTCGATATTCAAAGCAAACCGGACCGTTTCAAGTACTCTAAAATTGTTATTTGTTGCTTCCGTTTCAAGTGTTGTGCTTACGTTTCCTCAAGTCGTCGTCTTTGTTGGGACCATGATGTTGCTTAGCATTGCTTCGCCGGGGATTCCGCGTTCAGGAACATCCTCAGGACTCGGAATTTACTTGGCGCTCGGGCTTCCATTGTCCACGCTGATTTTGTTGGATGTTGTAGAACCTGTCATAGATATTTTTAAGACGATTTACAACGTTGTTGCAGACATTTGCATTACGATGTTTGTTGATTTGCGCAATCCTGCTTAACCGGTTTTTTCGAACTTCATTTTAGAATTGTTTGGAACTTGTAGCGTTTTTCCGTCATTCTGAATTTCAAGTTTTCTTTCTCTTTCTTCGGAGTTAACATCGCCTGTTGTTTCTTCCGGATAAACCAGGATCAGGTTATTGTCAATTATTTTGTATCTGCCTGTGACTGTTGTTCCAATTGCTGATTTTGCTGAAACTTTGGTGATTTCTTTGAAGTGTCCTGATTCATCCAAAACGATACTAATTTTGAGTTTGCTCCCGGGCGCTGCAAGTTCATAAGTACCGCTAAGCGTTTTTCCTGAACAACCCAAAACACATGCCATGAGAAAAACAGCCGTATGTTTCATATTCAGATTATTATGGATAAACTCGCCAAACTGCGCGATCCACAGAATAGGTGACGTTACCGCTGGGTCCACTTACATCGGGTGCAAAACTCCAACGCACTCGTGCTGAAACTTGTAGGGTGCCCGGCTGAACGAAATTGCCCGCGTTGCTGGTTATTTTGACAATGAATCTTCTGTCTGAAGTAGAAGTTGTTGAAGTACGTACGGTTTGCCAACTGTTTGTTGTGTAATTGAATAGTTCCAATACTTGAGTCGTTCCAAATCTTGAGCAATTAGACTCCAAAAAGAAATGTAATTCGGTCGGCGTGGCAACCGTCGAGACACCTGTGAAACTTGCGATAACTTGCTTTACCGGCTGACTGATTGTGGACGAAAATCGTTGGTCATCGCTCTCGGCTGTTTGCGATGTTCCACCGGAAACGGTGCCGTTATTGAATACCGCAGTTGTGGGCAAAATAATCGGCGGTAAGTTTAGTTTCCACATGCCTCTGCCGTAAGTTGCAGTATATAGCGTGTTTCGATTTTGAATCCGAAAGTCGTTTACTTGAACATTAGGCAGCCCTAATGGTTGAGTCATGTTTTTCCAAGTTTGTCCACCATTTTCTGTCATGAATGCGCCCAAATCCGTTCCAACGAAATAGGTATTTTCGAAGTCAAAAGAATCACGAAAAACAGCATTTGCGGGAATGTCAGGAAGTCCGGTTGCTCCAGACCCGGAGATGTTTGTCCAAGTTCTTGTCGCCGCTTGAGTATTGGCGCATCGCCAAATATGACCCGTGCCTGTGCCGGAACAGGAAACAATGATGTCAGTTTTGTTTGCACGATTAATCGTGATGTAATTAAACGTTCGTGCCGGCAACGAAGTTGTGCCTGTATTGATTTGAGACCAAGTTGCTCCCGCATTTGTTGTCATCCACACTTGGCCATCGCTTGCTACGGTGTAAATGTAGTTTGAATCACTTGGAGCAATTGCAATGAATCTTATCGTTCCAGTGTTTGAGAGTTTTATTCCTCCCAATCGGTTTTCCCACGTGCTTGTGGAATCATTTCTTCGATACAGATAAGTCGTCCCTGCATAAAGTAGATTCGGGTTGTTAGGGTCGAGAACAAACGGTGCAATAAATGCAACTGAATCGGTACCGTAACTTGGCGCAACACTTGAAGAAGATGTCCAATTGTTTGCTGTTCTATACAAAGCAAGGTATTGGGCTTCGGAATATTGAATGTTTGGATTATTCGGATTGATTGCACCGAAGCCGCCGTCTCCTCCACCGCAATTTTCCCAATTGTTGAGATCACCAATTGCAACGGGAGTTGCGTTATCTTGAGTTCCTCCAATCAGATAATTTGGATTAGTCGGATGCACATCCATTTTGTAAAACATGGTCAGACCGATGTTTGCGCTCAGATAATCCCAGATTCCCGTTCCTGCTGCAGGGTCAAAAGTATGTCTGTAAATACCTCCGTCGTTACCGACGAAAACCACATTTGGGTTTGTAGGGTCAACTGTCAAAACATGTTGATCGTTGTGTAACTTGGATGCACCCACATAAGTTGGTCCGCCAATGCTCTGCCAAGTTGACCCGCCATCTTTTGACATGACTGCATCAATCATTCCAACATAAATCGTATCCACCGGACCGGGTGCAGATGAAATGTCTAAAAAGAAATTGTATGTGGATTGGCTCCAAAAATAATTATTGGTTCCATTTGGGAATCCAGTTGTGATGTCAGTCCAATTGACACCATAATCCGTGCTCTTAAAAATCTTTCTGTCAGCATTAACAACAATGTAAACGGTTCCGGGAAAATTGGGCGATGCTGCAACGGAAATGACGGTGTGACTTCCTGTACTTGCAGGAGTTGTTAACTTTGTCCAGGTTGCTCCGCGATCCAGCGACTTCCACACATTTCCTCCGGTTCCGCTACCGCTCACATAATAGGCGCGCTGATTGCTTCCGTCAATTGCTCCGATGCTTCCGGTGCACCATCCGGCAGACGTGTTTAAGACATTCGTCCACGAAGTTCCACCATTAGTAGAGCGCCAAACAAACCCGTTTCCGCCTGAACCGCGCCCGGTTGTTACGGTGATGATTTGTGGATTTTCCGGGTCAATCAGAATTTTGCTTACGGCTCTTGTTCCAAAACTGGAATTACCCAATTGAGTCCAACTCGTTCCGCCGTTAGTAGATTTCATAATTCCCATTTGGTATGGCTTTGAACCGTGATAATCTCCCGTTCCAACATAAATAACTTGAGAATTTGATGGGTCAATTGCAATACTACTCACCGTAAGATATGTCCAGTAATCCGTTAATGGAATCCAGTTCACGCCGCCGTCCGTTGATTTCCAAATGCCACCGTTGGCTCCACCCATATAAATAATTGAGTTGTTGTTTTTGTCAACAGCAATTGCACCAACTCGACCATTAATAGGTCGAATTCCGTAATAGGTGCTGTAAGGGATATCCAAATTCTTGGGGCCGACGTATTGCCAAATAGTTGCACCTAAACCATCTCCTTTCCCAAAAAGTGCGGGCTCCATTTGGTCCCGATGATCAGCTGCTTTTTCAATCGCCATCGTATCAATTGTTTTGAAAGGAAAAGCACGTTCTTCAAACCAAAACAGCCACGCTTCTAAATAACCTGTTTTGATTTTGTCGGTTTTTTGAATGGGAGGTTTGCCGAGTGCCTTAAACATCATTTCTCGGTCTTTATTTCTTCCCTTCAGTTCGGAAATTAACTCCTTTAGTTCATCTAAATCGTAGACATTCGTTGTTTCGGCATTAACATTTGGATTAGATTTTCTGGCAAAAACGACGAAGGGAAGTTTTTGGAGTTTTATTACAAGGTCGCTTGCGTTTGTATTTTCACTTAACTGGACCACAAACGCTTGAGAAACTTTGTCTCGAAACATGATTTTCGAATTCGAGCTTAAATTTCTGGACAAGTATTCAGCCGGATTACTTAACCCAGCAATTCCAACAGTGACAAATTTCTGTGAAAAGCAGAGCGACACCCAAAATACAGAGACAAGCAATACAAAAAAACGCATGTTCAACCCTCTTGAAAAGCCCTTCAAGTTGCCCGTAAGACGGCACGAATGGACTCAAAAGTTTGAAACAGGGTAAACCAATTCCATGCCGCAAATTGGTCACGTCCATTTGAAGGTTTCTAACTTAGAGCGTTCCATCGAGTTTTACCAAAACGTACTGGGAATGAAGTTAAGGCAAAGGATGGGCTCTTCGGCGGCCTTTTTGGCATTCGACAATTACCATCACCATCTGGGCCTGAACGTTTGGCAAAGCAAAGGCGGAACTGCACCGGCGCCGAACAACACGGGTCTCTTTCACTTTGCAGTTCTTTTTTCCACGCGAAAGGAGCTGGCAATCGCAGTTAAGCGAATAGTTGAACACGGGGTCACCCTGGATGGAGCAGCAGACCACGGGGTTAGCGAAGCCATCTATTTTCGGGACCCAGATCAAAACGGTATCGAAATTTATTGGGACCGCCCAATGGACGAATGGCCCATGGACTCGTTAGGGGTTGCCATGTTCACCCGCCCACTCAATCTACAGGATTTGATTTCAGAAGCGGATTAACTAATCTCCCGGAGCGAAACGACTTGCTACTGCAATAACTGCTTTCAATCCAACGGGCATTGGCTCCTCACCACCTGCATTGGTAAAACACACAACCACCAAGTTTGCAGCCGGAAAAATCGCCAATTCCGACTGCATTGTTCCATTGGAGCCGTTGTGTCCGTGGAATTCTTGTATTCCCGGAATTTTGACAATTCCCCAACCGCATGCGTACTTCATTTCACCGCCTTCTTCCTGGATTCCAAGATGAATTCGCTTCGCAGTTTCCGCTTTTAAAATGCCCTTATTCCCATTCATAAGATTTAAATGTTCATTTCCAAAAATCAATAAATCACTTACGGACATAAATAAACCTCCTCCGGCAGGAGCCATCATTTTTTCTAAAGGCCCTTTCATATCATATGGCCGAAGTCCGTTAGGCCCAGGTACATGGCCGCTGGGTCTTTCTGACGGCAAATTAGTCGAACTCATAAAAGCGTTTTTGATACCCAATTTATCAAAAATCTTTTTTTGCACTAAATCTTCGTAGTTCGAACCCCCAACTAATTCGGCAATATGTCCGAGAATTGCGTAACCCGCATTTGAATAAGCAAATTTTTCGCCCGGCTTTCCAATTGGACTTCGCCCAAGAATATCTTTCACATATTTTTCTCTAATCTTCTTCGCGTCAGTCAGCGTGCCAACTATTTGATTAACCCTTAATGCAGTAAAACTCTCATCTTGGGGCAAACCGCTTCGATGTTGGAGAATCTGTTCAATCGTAATTTCTTCGAACATCGGATTCATCTCATACTGAGGAAAAACCTCCTTTAATGTTTTATGAAAACTGAGTTTCCCTTCATCAATCAGAATTCCAATTAATGTTGAGCAAATCGGTTTTCCAATTGATCCAATGCTCCATACGTCTTCTATTCTTGCTTGTTCTGACTGACCCAGTTTTCTAACTCCATAGATTCCAAATTCTTTCTTGCTGTTTTTGAGAATTCCGATAGCGACCGCCGGCTTCTTTGTTTCTGTGCACAACGCCTTCGCCAATTCATTCAAATTGCTCCACGAAATCGCTTTTGGGTCAAGTTGGTTGCTTTCTTCTGGTTCAACCATTAAGGAAACCATTTTGGAATTATTGACACCTTCATAATTTAGCTTTACTTTCAATCTTGTTTCATTTTTGTCCACAATAATTGCAGTTAGAGTTTTGCCATTATCAGAAATGTCGCCGCTTAATCTAAAAGGAGCTCCTTGATTCATAAAATTTATGAGTCGTTCGACTCGCTGTTCGATTGGTAATGAATTCGTTGCCCGTGACTCCACATATTTGGTAATTTCTGCCTTGTTCTTGCTATTAAGAGCAGAAATCAAATCAGTCAGGAGCGCACTTGGAGACTGCATCGTTGTGCAAGCAAATGTTGATAGAAGCGAAATCACGCTCAAAGTCCTAAACAAACTCAGCATGCTCAGTACAACGTATGGCATAATTTGAAAAGTTCCCGGTTTTCAAATTATGCCAAAAGTAACTCTCAGCATTAGTCAACTCCGCTGCTTGGAGTCGCCGATTCGGCTTGAATTACTTCGAGTACTTATTGACCTGAAGTCAGCAAACGTTTCGCAAATTTCGAAGTTTATCGGCCGCTCCCCAGCCACAACAATGTATCACCTCGACCTTTTGCAAAGGGCCAAACTGGTGAAAAGCGTCGGCAAACGCCCGTCAAAGCATAAGCCCGAAACATGGTTCGCACCGGTTGCCTTCCAGTTTGTCTTGCCAAAAGGCAACACAAAAACTTTGCAACAAATCAATCATAAATCAATCCTTAACAACCTGAAACACACTTCGAACCTATTCAAGAAAATATCAATAGTAGATGCGAATGTACTTATAATCAATAGACAAGTGAGGCTCAGCAACAAGAACTTAAAAGCATTTTACAAAATGATTGAAACCGCATCTGAGTTTGCTGATAAGAACAAAGACCCAAATGGAAAGTTGATTCAATGTCTTTCTTTTGCTTTCATAATTCCAAACCGCTAATTTGTTAATGACTTAAAGAACTTCACAATTGATTTTGTCGCACCTTGTGGCCAAACGTGCCCACCTTCATGTGCATACCAAATCACATCTTTGCCATTTTTTTGGATTTCATATTTCAAATAACCCGGCTGCCATTCCGATGTTTGCTTAGACGTCTTATTGTTTTCGATAGCCCTATCGCGACTATTTTCTGCCAGATTGATTCCAATCAGCGGGTCCGTTTTACCGTGAATAATCAGAATGGGAACTGCAGGCGCTCCTTTGAAGGAAAGAGGCGCAAATCCGCCAACAGGTGCGGCTCCTTTTAGCTGTTTTCCTCGTTCAGATATTAACAAATACGAAAAAATTGCACCGTTGGACATGCCGCACGTGAATACGTTACTCTTGTCAACTTTAAAATCACTTGACAGTTTTTTTAATAATGAATCAAAGAACTTCAAATCACGATTTTCGTACATTCCTTCGGCGATCTGCCATCCTGGTGCCTTGCGTCCCAACAACTCCACATTGAGGCCTTGCGGGTAAACGACCGTCGCTTCCGGCCATTCTTCGTGCATTTTGTAACTGAACGCTGCTTGCTTGGCACTTCCGGTAAACCCGTGAAACACAAAAATGACAGGGCCGGACTTATTCCTTAAGGTTGCTTCATACACTATTGCCGTTCGTTTTGTATCCTCAATTTCCAAACTCAATTCGGTTGGTTCAAAGGTACTTAGCACTCCTGCAGCAAGCAAAAACGTACTTATCATTGTTAATCATTATCCCATACGAATTTATCGTGGTATCGTTCACCTAACTTATGTCAGAAAGAGAATTTGAGTCAGGAATCGAAACCGACTTTCGTGAGAAACTGGACTATTCTGGTTATCTGAAATTAGAAGAAGTACTCTCTGCACAAACGCCTTTGTCAAACCCGGTGCACCACGACGAAATGCTTTTTATCATTCAGCACCAAACGTCTGAACTTTGGATGCAGCTCGCCGTCCATGAGTTACAAGCCGCTGTAACATTTGTAAAGTCCGATTCATTATCTCCCTGTTTCAAAATACTGGCTCGAGTTAAACAGATCCAAAGAATGCTCTTTGAGCAATGGGCGGTTTTGGAAACGTTAACACCGACAGAGTACGCACAATTCAGACACGTTCTTGGAAATGCAAGCGGCCTACAATCATTTAATAACAGAAAAATTGAATTCTTGCTTGGAAACAAAAATGAAAAAATTATCTCGGTCTTTAAACACAATGAAAAAGTATATTCTGAGTTAATCCATTTATTAAACGAACCCAGTTTATATGATGAGTTTTTACGGCATTTATTTCGAAAAGGATATGCCGTTCCAAAAACCAGCGTTGAAAGAGATTGGTCAAAACCTTATGAAGAAGATCCCGAAGTTGTTTCTGTTTTTAAGCGAATCTACGAAAATCCATCTGAATATTGGGATGCTTATGAAATGTGCGAAAAACTGGTTGATGTCGAGCAGCACTTTTCGCTTTGGAGATTTCGGCACATGCGAACCGTCGAAAGAATCATTGGATTCAAAACTGGAACAGGCGGAAGTTCCGGCGTTCCTTTCTTAAGACGCGGGCTCGAAATCAGACTGTTTCCAGAACTTTGGGATGTCCGAACGGAGATTGGAACTTGACCTTGTCCATTAAAGATTCAGTTGCCGCCATCGACAATCAATCCTTGACTGAATCTTTGATTAAGCAACATATTTATCCCTTGTTTCGGGTCACGCTTGGTGAACAAAAGAACGATCATCGGATTTATTTGGCAAACCACTCTTTAGGTCGCCCGCTTGACAGAACGATGGTTGACGTTATGGAAGGATTGAATCTTTGGTATGCGAACTTAGACGACTCATGGGAAGAATTTGGCTGGCCTCTCGCCATGTCGCGATTTCAATCTTTAATTGCAGACTTAATCAAACTGAAATGTTCGGACTGCGTAATTCCAAAATCTTCGGCAGGTCAAGGATTGCGCGCCGTTCTCAACAGTTTTCCTTATGACAAAGTACTTAATATCGTAACAACCTCTGGTGAATTCGACAGCATTGACCATATTTTAAAGGCGTACGAATCGGCAGGAAAAGCAAAAATTACTTATGTTCAATCATCGCTTAATGAACAGCAGGTTCCAATCATCTCGACAAATGAGATCGTAAGTGCAATTAGCAAAGAAACAGATTTGGTTGTTGTGTCGCACGTGCAATTTACAACCGGACAGATAATCCAAAACACAGAATCCATTTCGCAAAAAGCAAAAGAGTGTGATTCTCTGTTTCTAATTGACGCTTATCATTCATTTGGGGTCATACCCATTGATTTTGAAAGTCTGGATTGCGATTTTATGATTGGCGGCTCTTACAAATATGTACGCGGCGGTCCGGGTGCTTGTTGGCTGGCAATTCATCCAATCCAAATTGAAAAAGGCAGACGAAGCTTAGATACCGGATGGTTTGCAAAAGAGAATCCATTTGAGTATCTAAGGCCTGTGCCTCCAAAGTACGGCTCCGGCGGAAACTCATGGCTTGAGTCTACGCCGCCGGTGTTGACCTTTTATCAGGCATTGGCCGGCCTCGAACTGATTCAAGCCATCCGTGTGGAACGCTTACGAGAATACAATTTGGTGCAACGAACTAATCTCCATGAGTTCCTAAGCAAAACAGGTGTCAGTCATTTCTGTCCAGAGGATCTCAATCAATTTGGTGCGTTTTCATTAATTCAGCACAAAGACGCTGCCAATCGTTCTGCCGAACTCAAAAGTGCCCATGGCTTGGTGACCGATGCCAGAAGCGGATTTGTCCGACTGGGCCCAGACATTTTGAACGATTTTGAGGAATTGGATAGGGCAGCCAACATTCTTGGAACTTATTCATGGTAGACTGATGTTTACTATTTTGGAGGAATGAGATGAATCTTCAACAGCACATGATTAACGTCACTCGCAATGCCGCAAACGATGCTTTTAAGGCGGCAAAAGCGGTAAGGGCCGATAAAGTGGATTGGTCTCCAATGGATGAGGGCCGCTCGACTTTGGATATCTGCCGCGAACTCGCCATGTGCCCGTCATGGTGCCTTTCGATTATTTCAAACGAGCCTCAACCCGAATGGAATGAAGAAACGATGGCGAAAATCAAAACCGAGCAAGAGCAATGGAAAACGGTGGAAGATTGCGAAGCCGAATGTAATCGCCGGCTGGCAATCCTGTTTGACTACTTCGGCGCGATGCCGGATGAGCGATTGAGCGAGACAAAGTGGCTACCTTATGACGGAGGACGCGAATTCACGATGCCGGAAATGATGGGTTATCCGCTTTGGAATTTCGCCTATCACGAAGGACAAATCAATTACATCCAAACGCTTTACGGAGACAAACAGATGCATTAAGTTGGGACTTGTTCTTACCGGTCAGTTTGGTTCAACTTAAATTCGGACCAAATTGACCTGGTGGAGATGATGGGATTCGAACCCACGACCTCTGCAGTGCGATTGCAGCGCT